>REEO01000062.1 GCA_007695035.1 Saprospirales bacterium
GTAGATAAAATGTTTAAGGATGTTATTAATACTGTGAATAAAGGGTTCACCGCTGAGACCCCAAAGTTCGCTAAGAATTCGCTGAGAGAAAACCGTGGCATAAAATACCCTCAGCGATAGTCTCCGCGTCCATAGCGGCCTCCGCGGTGAGTCAAACAAGTATGGAAAATTACACCCATAAGGAAATGAGGTTAGATTTTGTTACATAAGAGGTAAATTCACAAGTACCTCAGCTGATAAATGGCACAATTTATTTGTGGAGATTCCCGGCATTTATTACCTTTACACCCAATCTCACGCTATTTACGCGAACATCCTACCAACATTTTTTTTATCTAATAGATTGGCCACGGCAGATTACAATAACTTTTTACCATGAAAAGGAATCCAAAGAAGGAGATTTTTGACGCCTGTGTTAAACGACAGGAAGAACTCATTGACAATTTCACCAATGAAATAGAAACGGTGGAAAAAGAAATGAACGACCGGGACAACATGCCCAGTCAAACCGATCATAACCCAGCTGCAGAGCAATTGGCAATGTACAACGAACTCAAAAAGGAGCTTGAGTTTTTGAAGTACGAGATGCGAGTTCTGGAGGAATTGGATATTGAGAAGGAATATACTGAGGTGGCTCCCGGGGCTGTCGTAGTTACTGACAAGCGCACTTTTTTCGTATGCGTGTCCATTGAGGAAGTAGGGATTTCAGGAGACAAAAAGGTATTTGGACTCTCCACAGAAGCACCTATTTATGCCAGCATGAAGGGTAAGAAAAAAGGTGAAGATTTTCAGTTTCGCTCCTACCATTACAAAGTCCTGGATGTATATTGAGGACTAAATGGTAAAAATCTCAAAAGCACCGGTACTATTTCAACATAGCTTCAATGGTTTCAGCAAAATCTTCAAGTGAGGCTGAAAAATTGGTTCTGCCCAAATCGGTTATTTCCATTTCACCGGATTCAGCATTGGGTTCAATGTTGAAGACGACCACTGTGGGATAACCTCTCACTTCCAAAGCTTGCTGCAACCCGCCATTTTGCTGCCGAATTTCATCGGGTATGCTTCTTCTCCTGGGAAAATCCAGTTCCAGGAGAACCACATTTTTCTCTGCCCAGCCTTTAAATTCAGGCTGATCAAATACAGCCTGACTCATGCGCATACACGGTCTGCACCAGTCACTTCCCGTAAACAAAGCCATAATGGGCTTATTCGTCTGTACCGATTCCTCATATGCATCTTGCAACACATAGTGCCAGCCTTCATGTGCGGGCTCGTAGTCCTGTGCGGTAAGATTGAATGGCAGGACAAATAGGAATAGTGCGATTGTTGTTACAAGTAAATTATACATCCTATTGAAGTTTGCATTGAAACAGAACCGCGGCCTCTCCCGGTAGGAGGACCGCAGGACTTGAAAAAGGAGAACCCAACTGCTGAAATCCCCTCTAAAAACTTAATTTATCATATCCTCAACCTGGGAGGTAAAGTCTTCCACTGAGGGAACAAATCCAGTAGAACCCAATGCCTCAACTTCCATTTCACCGGTTTCACCATTTTGGTTCATGTTGAAAACCCATATCCTGGGTACTCCCCTTACATTAAATGCCTGGCTGAGGTGTTGATTCTGCTGCTGAATTTCTTGCGGTACTTGTTTTCTTCTGGGGCTGTCCACCTCCAACAATACCACATTGTCTTTAGCCCATTCGTTGAATTCCGGTTTATTGATTACCGCTGCTGAAAATCTGCGGCAGGGAGGACACCAATCACTACCGGTGAAGTACGCCATAATCGGCTTTCCGGTTTGTTGGGACTCCTGATACGCATCATTCAACATAACATGCCAACCTTCATGTGCCGGCTCATAATCCTCGGCCTGTGCATTGATTTGGAAGGCCATCAAGCCGAGTGTCAGTGCTAAAATAATGTATTTCATAAATAGTTAAAATTTTTTCGTTCATTCGTAACGTCGCAAGTTAAATAACATTGGACCATTAAGGAAAATTTTGGCCTTAAATTTTTCAATGCCTTATTACTGCAACCTGGTATGAAAACGCAAGCCACTTTGATTTCTTACAAAATGGTTGGTTGTTTTGTTCCCTTATTTCAGTTGTATTGAACATCCGCGGGCTTAATAGCAGCCAAACACATTGGCAATGGAAGGTAAATTATTTATCACCTAATATATTCCTAATTGGAAATTCCATGGATTTCCCGGACCGATTCAAACCGGGATTCTGTTCCTTTGAGTTGGAAGGCATGCTCTATAAATTTTCGATTCCTTAGAATCAACTATCCTGATATCTCCTGCCTTTTTAAGCCAAAAAGATTTCTTTAGGTTATTCGATAAAGACCATTCTTTTGCCAATCACATTGGTCCACTTTTCCTTAAACAAATACATCCCTAACGACAGCACAATATCCAGCTAGCCCCACCTCTGGTCTGAAAAACCGAAGGAAGAAAATGAGCAATGATCCACCCCATCTAAATGTAATCAGCTACATCAGTTATCCCGCAGTCTTGGATCGTCTTCGGGATTTATGTAATCAATTTCCCAGGGTCCTACACTTACCAATTGAATAACTGTTTCACCTCGAGCATAGGCGTAGTGCTTCATTCCCGGAGGCATTGAAGTGTAGCTTCCCGGAGTCAATTCATAGTACTCTTCCATATCGGCCTCGGCACCGTGCCCGAGTATAAATTCACCGGAAATAACCGTCACCCTCTCCACTCCGGGATGCGTATGAGGTGCAATGTGGAAACCATCGGGAAGCTTCAAGCGCATATTAAACACCTCAGGCTTTCCCGGATCACCTTCGAGGATGTAAAATTGCGAACCTTCTTCCAAGGAACCTGGTCCATCCTCCCAGGGAATATCTTCCGCCATGTAGAGAATGTGGTGATCTGGCCCCTTGTCAATAAGCTGTTTTACTTCTTTCCGCCCCTCGTGGTCTTTCTCATCATTGTTGGTCTCTACCGGTTGCTCACACCCCAAAAGAATCAGAGAAAAAACTGAGAGAATCAATAGGTTTAAATACTTCATGGTTGTAAAAATTTAGTTTAGATCTATTTATAACATTGTGCTTCAAAGCATCGGGATTTGCTGCGCCCCGGAATCCAGTACAACAAAAACTTGTGTTGCAGAAAATACTTTGGAATCCGACCAGATGCAATAATAATCAAAATTCTGATAAAAAGTGTTAAAACTTGGCAATAAATTCTGAGATAAGGATATAAAACGATGAAGAAACTTGTTAAAATCGTATTATGAGAACTTTTCTATGCCATTTTAAAGATGTGATACCAAAGGCATAGAGCCACTTTTATTTATAGGTGGATGTAAGCAGGTCCCTGTCCGATATTATTCGAGAATTCATCTTGTGACTTATCTTTGCAGTGGAAGTAATTTCAGACCCATGTCCAGGAGGAACAAGTTGGAAAAGTTTGCCGATAATCTGACTTATAAACATGTTTACGAATCCTTTGAGTTTGGCGATCCGGTATTAACCAGGACGGAGATTGAAAAAGTTAAAATGGCCGGATTGTGGCATAAGCTGCAATTTTGCAATTCTCACCCCATACTACTGGAATTGGCTTGTGGCAAGGGAGAGTACACCCTGGATCTGGCTCGTAGGTATCCGAACAAAAACTTCATTGGAGTGGATGTAAAAGGAGCCCGCATATGGAAGGGAGCCACTATTGCCAGGACCGAAAAACTTTCCAATGTTGCTTTTTTGAGGACGAGGATTGAACAGATCGAACTTTTTTTCGCCAGAGAAGAAGTGAGCGAGATCTGGATTACCTTTCCAGACCCATTTCCCAAAGAAGGAAAAGAAAATCGCCGCTTGACTTCCCCGCCTTTTCTCGAAAAGTACCAAACTCTATTGAAAAAAGGTGGAGTGGTACACCTGAAAACGGACTCCGATCTGCTGTACAAGTATTCCCTCAAATCGGTTGAAAATTTTCCCAATGCCCAAATCTACCAATCCAACAGCAATATTTATGCAGGTGAATTACCTAACCCTGATTTGGATATTCTGACCTACTACGAAAAACAACATCTCGAAGACGGTCGCACCATCAAGTACCTTAAATTTGGCTTTGATGCCCCCGGTCAGTGATGCTATTAAATTTTGGTAGCCAAAAGTAAAAGCCCGGGCCGTGGATTCAACAGGCACCAAACAATTAGGTAACCATCAGGTAAACTGGTATTCCATTCCATACTCCTCTTTAAGCTGTAACGTGCTCAAAATCCTTTATTCACTGCCTCATTAGAATCAATACTGAAGCGCAGGATCCTTAAATCTGCGGCTATCTGTTCGACAAACCACATTCCCCCACTCGAGATTACTACTTCCAGATAACATTAGCTTAACCCACAATTAAGCCTTTTGTAATTCAGCCTTAATCATGGCTTAATGTACCACCTTTACTTTTGCATCAATCAAAATTTGATGGAAATTATGAACAGTTTTAAACCATGTATTACTCTTATATTCTGTCTGTTATCTCCAGTTTTGCTGCTCGCCAGTGACATCAGGGGAATGATTTCAGACAAGAACTCCGGTGAGCCATTGATCGGGGTGGTTGTTCAGGTGGAGGCCCTTGAGAAATCTGCAATCTCCGGCCTGGATGGCAGCTACGTGATAAGGGATATTGCCCCCGGTGATTACCAATTAAGGGTATCCTACCTCGGCTATCAAACCAAGACCATTAATTTTGCGATGGCACAAGGTGGCGGTGGAGTGAATCGCGACATTGGTCTCGAAGTGGAGGATAAAGTGTTGGGTGAGATTGTAGTGACGTCCAGGGCTATCCTAAATACAGAGTACAGTGCAAGGGCTTCTGAACGCATAGCACCCAATGTGATCAATGTAGTTTCCAGCCAAAATATTGAATTGTCCCCGGATGTAACCGTGGCCAATGTCATCCAACGTGTTTCCGGTATTTCTCTGGAGCGCAACCACACGGGAGACGGCCAATTCGCCATTATGCGGGGTATGGATAAGCGATACAACTACTCGCTGGTAAATGGGGTGAAGATTCCCAGCCCTGACAACAACAACCGCTATCTTCCTCTGGACATTTTCCCGGCTGACCTTTTGGACAGGCTGGAGGTAACAAAATCTCTGACTCCCGATATGGAGGCGGATGCCATCGGTGGTGTAGTAGATATGAAATTGAGAGATGCGCCAGAAGACCCTATGTTAAATATTAATGTGGGCACGGGATTCAACACCATGTTTTTTGACCGTGACTTTGTATCCTTCGACCGAAGTAACGTGGATAGAAAATCCCCCAAAATGCGCAATGGCGAGGACTACAGGGCCACTGTCGAGGATTTTCCACTTGAGAGCGTCCAACACGAGAGAGAGAGCAGCATTCCCTTCTACCAGGTTTACGGTCTCTCGGCAGGACAGAGATTTGGTCAGAGACAACGACTGGGTGTGGTTGCTGCATTTTCCCATCAAAACACAGCCAGGGGCTCGGAAAGTGATTTCTTTCACTTCTCAACCGACCGCGAGACAAACCTGCCTGTTCTGGACAACGCTTTGACAGCTACCCGTTCTACCAGCCAAACCCGAACCGGTGTACACCTTAAGGCGGATTACAGGCTGAACACAGATAACACGCTGAGCTTTTATACGTCCTACATGAATCTCCAGGAGCGGGAAACACGGACCATGGTTGACACAGCGCTACAACTCGCGAGATCGGGACCCGGAACCGGCCGTATTGAGCAGTGGGTAAGGACCCGTCAGAGGATCAGTAATATTTTCACCAACAATCTGCAGGGAGAGCACAAATTCGGAAGAAACTTTGGACTGGACTGGTCGGCCGTTTATTCCGAAGCTACTTATGACGACCCGGATATGGCCGAGTTTATGACTATCTCTGAGAGAAGAAAAAATGAGGACGGTAGTTTCAGACAAACCGACTGGGTTTATGACAACACCAATCACCGCGGATTCTTCAGACGCTGGCTCGGAAACTCAGACAGAGACATTGCGGGCTACCTCAATCTCGAATATAGACCCGAGCTGTTTGGTCAGGAAGTGCTTTTTAAGGTAGGTGGTATGTACCGGAATAAAGAGCGGGAAAACTACTTCGACAGATACCGGCTCGGAACAAGTCCCACTTTTCAGGTTTATGAGGGCAATGTACTCGACAACACATTCAACGTGGTCATCAACGGCTCTCCGAACAATGTACTCAACTACGAACTCACTGAGGATGTACTCGGAGTTTACGCGATGGGTAGATTCAGATTGTTTGAACGCTTACAGGTGCTCACTGGGCTGCGCTACGAGAATACTGAAATGTCATGGGTGTCCAATGCCCCGCCCTCGGTTGAGGGAAGAATTGGCTCCATCGAATACGATGAATTGCTTCCTCACCTGCACCTGAAATTTGAATTGAACGAGCGACAGAACATAAGGGCTTCCTACTTTGAATCCATGAGCCGCCAGGGGTATTTTGAAGTAATTCCTTACAACTTTTACGAGGAGGACCAGTTTCGCGAAGCGGGCAACCCCAATCTCCGGCACGCTTACGCAAGGAACGTGGACCTCAGATACGAATTTTTCCCGGGCAGATTGGATCAATTTATGGTGGGTGCTTTTTGGAAAGAAATTCAAAACCCCATTGAAACGGCTGTGGTTAGAAGGGAGGACTTGAGTAACAGACTATTCCTCACACCACAAAACTTCGGAACGGCTTCAAATTTGGGATTTGAGGTTGATCTGGTCAAGTATTTTAACCGCTTTGGTGTAAGGGGTAATTACACTTTCACAAACTCCGAAATCACCTCCAGCAAAATTGTGCAGTTCAGGGATGAGGAGGGAAGTCTGGCAAGCAGAATTGAAGACCAAACCAGACCGCTGCAGGGACAATCCAGGCATCTGGGCAATCTGTCGCTGCTCTACAAAAATCAACGCACAGGTACCGATGCACAATTGGCAATGGTTTACACGGGAAGGAGAATCGCATACATCTCGGCCTTCAAAGATAATGATCAGTGGCAAAGGGCATTTACCCAACTGGATTTCAGCCTCGATCAGCGAATCATCCCAGGTCTGGTAGCTTACATCAAGGTTAACAACATTCTAAATACTCCATTTGAACTCGAAATACCTGCATCCAACGAAAAGGCTGCTGCTGCAGAACCTCATCTCCAGCCGGATGAGCACCGGGTGCTGTCGAGAAGTGACTTGTTCCACCGAACGGTATTGGTGGGAGTCCGGTATTCTATTTTTTGAAAAACCGTCCATGGCTAAATAACAATCAAAGTTTCATGTGGGATACGTGCCGGTTATCTACTGTCGCCAAACCCAATTTTAAACCAATAATTTTTTAATCAAACTATCTTTAAAATGACTTTATTAACAACATTCAAACGAATTACCTTTTTGCTGGCAATGTCTATGCTCATCGTGGCTTGTGGTTCAGATGATGACATGGGCCCCGGTGATCCCGATCCGGATCCTGATCCGGACCCCAATGAATCTGTGGAAATTACCGATGAAACTACCGAGTTACAAGGAAATATGCACGGTACTCTCCGCTCAGGAAGAACTTACCAATTAGTGGGTGACCTGACTGTACTTCCCGATAGAGAAATCGTAATGGAAGAAGGGGTTAGAATTGAATCCACTGCGGGAGGAGAAGACGGTGGTGAAGCATTCTCTTTTATTATCAGAGGAAGTTTCTACTCCCTTGGAACAGAGGATAACCCCAACTGGATTACCACTGTGCCTGAGAACAGAACCCATGAAAACTGGAACCAGGGTTATATCGGTGGATTTATTGGCCTGGTCGGCGCTCAGGACATCGTCATCAAGTGGACCCACATGGAGTACTTCGGTGGTCGAATGAGAGGTACCTCATCTGTGTATGATGAAGGGGAAACCATTTACGGCTTTTACACCGAGGATGAAAGCACCAGACTCATCATCGAAGACAGTTGGTTTCGTTACTTCCTGGACGATGCTATAAGACCAGAAGGTGGAAAGATCGCCATCTTGAGAAATACCTTTGAGGGTATTGGTGGAGTCGAGGGAGAAGCGCTCAATGCCAAGAGTGGAACTGTGGGTGTTTTTGCCTACAATATGATGATCGGTATTGCTACCAATGGCCCCAAAACGGGTTCGGGCGGCGGATTGCCCACACAAAGCATTATCGATGTTTATAACAACACCATTGTAGGTGGGGGCTTCCGAAGGGTAGCTCCTGGTCGCGGTGGATCGATGAACGTTGAAAATGGCGCAGGTGGTTATTGGTACAACAATGCAGTAATTAACTGTCGCTATGGAATGAGGGTTGTTAACGACACAGACTACAGCCGTACCTTCATCGGTCATACGCACTATTACGGACACGGCATTTTTGACGACAACGAGGGACCATTGTCAGACAATTTCTATCCGGAGAATGGAACCATCGGTGATGATTTCCCGAATGACCATATAGTCAATGACAATCTCAATAACGAAGATCCTCTTTTTGTGAATTATCAGGCAGATGGATTCGATCAGGAAGACTACAGAAATGTACATGTCAACTCATCTGTTGAGCCTTTCAACCTGAACTTCATTGGAGACCAGGATTTCCGCCTTCAAGCTGGGTCTCCTCTTGTAGGTGCAGGTGATGCAGAGGCTTTCATGCCCAATGCTACCATCACAGAAATTGGTCCAAGAGCGCTTTCCTTTCCCGTACCTCCCCCAAGTGTAGATATTGGAGCTTTTCCAACCAGTGGATTTGCGGATGGAATTGGTAACCGTCATCTTGTACACGATTACTACCCCAATTAATATAAGTATAAAAAGCAGTTTTGTCTCAGCGCCTCAACTTTGATTAGTTGGGGCGCGTTTTTGATGGTGGAGGTTGCCTCATCCCCCTACTTTCCATGCTGCCAGCCCTGGGCGGTGATGGGGTGAAACTTTTCGTTGACGGTCTTTAGTTGGACGCCCTCTTCCCGGGGTTTTATCTCCCCTATTATTGATATTCCAGGCAATGTGCGGATGGTGGGAAGGTCTTTTTCTGCTGCGGTAAACAGCAATTCGTAGTCTTCTCCTCCGCTCAGTGCGCAGGTAATGGGATCCAATTTGAACTTCAGTGCCATCAATTGCGCCTCGTCTTTAATGGGGACGAGACCCTCTTCCACCAAAGCGCCAACCTTTGAGTTTTTGCAAATGTGCTTGATTTCGGATGCAAGGCCGTCTGAAATATCTATCATGCTCGTCGGGGTAAAACCGGAATTTTCGAAGGCGACAATCATATCGGTCCGGGCTTCGGGTTTGAGTTGCCTGCCGATGAGATAGGTCTGTTTTTCCAGATCGGGTTGAACGCCCGGATTGGACTGCCAAATCTGCTTTTCACGCTCCAGTATCTGGAGGCCAAGATAAGAAGCCCCGAGATCACCGGTAACGCAGAGAATATCTCCCGGACGTGCACCACTCCGGTAGGTGATTTTATCCTTCTCAACCGCCCCCAGGGCCGTAATGGAAATCACCAGTCCTTTTTTGCTAGAATTGGTGTCGCCACCGACGAGATCGACATTGTAATTGCGACATGCCGCATATATCCCATCGTAAAGCTCCTCCAATGCCTCTACTGAAAATCGGTTTGAAATGGCGATGGATACGGTAATCTGTCGCGGTATGGCATTCATGGCGCAGATATCTGAAAGGTTTACCACCACCGATTTGTAGCCCAGGTGTTTGAGTGGGGTGTACATAAGGTCAAAATGGATGCCCTCAAGGAGCATATCGGTGGTAACAACGATCTGTTTCCCCCCGTAATCCAAAACGGCGGCATCGTCTCCAATGCCTTTCAGCGTGGAGGGGTGCATGGGCTGGTGGGAGGAGGTCAGGTGGTCTATCAAACCAAACTCTCCCAGTTTGTTTACGTCAGTCCTCTTTGTCTTTTTACCCATCTTTATTGGTTTGTGATCTGCAAATTTCGCCATTTTTTCGGTCTGTGCAGCCCTAATTTCCCATTCTATTCCCCATTACTGCAAAAGACATGTCCGAAACCCCGGACTATGCGGGCTTTTCCCAGTCGGCAGTACCCTCCAGTGCTTTTTGTAAATCAAATGCCTGCCACACCACATCAGATGGCAGTTCAGCTGTCAATGTTCCGATTTTAAAAGCGGTCAGGGAAGCAGGTAAAATCAGTTTCCATGCGTGCAGGTGAATGGAGCGGTCCTTGTTTTTCCTCCTAGCCCCGTATTTCACATCTCCCTTTACCGGACATTCCAAAAACTGCAGCATGGCGCGAATTTGATGGTGTCGGCCGGATTCCAGAACCAGTCCAAGCAAGTGGTAGTTGTCGATGGAATCGAGGTATTTTATGGTGGCTTTTGCCGGTTTGCCTTGATTGCTGCTATCCGTTGAGAAAAAAGAGCGATTCCGGGAGCCTGACTTTTTTATCCATCCCTTTAGTTCAAAAAGGTCCTTTTCGGGACGGGACTCTGTAGCTGCCAAATAGAGTCGCCTGACTCTGCGATCCCTAAAAGCTTCACTGATTTTCGCAGCGGACTGTTTGCTACCCGCAAAAACTACCAGACCGGAAACGGGTCGGTCGATGCGATGTACTGGGTACAATTTACGCTTAAACTTTTCCTGAACCATTTCCAACAGAGACCGGTCTCCGGTTTTATCCGGCACAGCGGGAATGCCACCGGGTTTTGAAACAACCAGATAATCTCCCTCCGGCCCCTTGAATATTATTTTGAAATTGTCGGTCATAGCATCAATCAACAACAATAATGGTGTGGTGGTTCATGTGTGAGCTGGAGAGACAGCCCCTGGTTTGCAGTCCTTTTTGGCTATAGGCCTGGCGAAACTTTACCTAAATGTTTTAAAGATATCAGGAAATGAAAGTCAGGGCGCAAAAAACTTATTGAGAGAATATTTTGATTATTTAAATATTGTCAATACATTAGCGATAAGGATAGTTTATGTTTGAGGTTTTACAACACCCTGTACGCCCATTGTCAGTCAAATTGACTCTACTTAATATTGTTGTGAATCGCCTTAAAACCAATGAAATAAATCATTTTATGAATAACTATTAGGATCTATTTTATCTCTTTAAAAGCACTATTATGAACACACTATTTTACCAGGTTGCTATTTTTTGCCTATTCACTTCTTTAGGAGTGATTGTTTGGTTTCTTCCTCATCCACTTTGTGCAAATCCTTTTGAAATGGAGCTTCACAAATTGCATCTTAATGTTGAATCGGCCACGGTTTGTGAAATCGGTTCCTCAGCAGGTGAGATTTTAAACCATCGTTTCTATGCCCGGGAGCTACGCAAAGGCGGGGAAAGCAACCAACATTTCGAGTTGAAAACCATGGATAGGGATTTCCAGGTATTTTCCGGATTCACTTCCAGCAAAACTCGGGCCTCCGATATGTTTATTTCATCACTTTTAAATGAATTTGAAGCGGACAACTCCGAGGTGTTTAGGAATACAAACCTGGCTTCAATCAATAAGCCACAAAGGCACGAACAGGATGATTTAGATTGTCCTGAGGTGAAGGAAGGTGAATTTTTAATTACATCGGATACTGTATTTTCAGGAGTTAAAACAATGAGTGGAACAGTGGTTGTTGAAACCGGAAATCGCCTCACTGTCACCGGAACCATGCGAATGCTTCCTGGAACAAGCATCTATGTAGAAAGAGGGTCGGTTTTGGAAATAAGAGGAGGCTTGTTGACCAAACGATGTAATGAAATGTGGAATGGTATTCAAGTACAGGGGAATTCGGAAAAGGAACAACCGGAATATCCCTATGATTCCCTGGAAGTTGATGATGCCGGAGTGGTTTTAATTCGAGAAAACGGAACCATTGAGTGGGCTGTTGATGCTATAAAAACATTGGATGACAGATTTTTATGGCCTGAGAATAGGGAATACTATGGTGGTGTGGTGGATTGCGAAAATGGTATTTTCCAAAACAACAGGCGAGGGGTTGCTTTCATGCAGTACGATTTTCCAAATAAAAGTAATTTTTTACTAAGCTTTTTCTATGGGAATCCAGAAATCCCGAGTCGGGTAGGTGTGACAATCTGGAGATGTAGTGACATCAATTTTCAGCAATGTCACTTTGAGGACTTTAGTGAGACTGGAATCTCAGGAATTAATTTCCACAGTTGGATATATAACAATAACTTTTTTGCCAATATTCCCGAGGCTATTAAATCTCAAGCTACCTTTCCATTTGGCTCGCATTTAAAAGTGGGGACTTATAAATCCCAACACCATCCCAATGTTTTTGAGAACAACCAGTATTCTATTGTTGCAAATGGAACCGATTTTGGAAAAAGTCTTGAGATTGTAAATAACATCATTACAAAGACGGACCATTACAATTTTTCACAGTCGTTCAATGCGGGCATTCGAATATCTGGCCCCTCAATTTTTGAGGTTACTAATAATTTTATTCAGGAACAATCGATTGGAGTTTGGATTCAGAATACGGGGATGTATGGGACTGGGTTGCGGTGTAATTTCTTAGCGTCCACGCGCTCTGATTCGAGGGTCAACTACGGAATTCTGGCTCAATTGGAAAATAGGTATTTCCAATTCAAGTACAATTCATTTGATATGAATGTCAATGGTCCAGATGTTAAGTTTTTTGGAACTCCTACCTATTCTGATGTCTGTCGTTTTGATATTGGAGCAGCCGGTGATCCAGCCCGAAACTGCTTTACTTTTAATGGGAATCCCCAAATAGTCACTGAGGGCACGACCCGGACTTTCCGTTATTGGATTCCGACAGAAACCCATGCCATTTGCCAAATTCCCGGGGACCATTTGAGTGATATGGGTGAGAACAATTACAACACAAGGGACACGCGAATTCTCGCAGATATTTATTGTGGAGAATTTTCGGTCCCCCTAAACTTAGACAGTGCATATTATGCCACATTGGAGGAATTAAAAAGTCTGGGCTGGAAATTTGGTCTAAACAGCCCCGATAGCCGCATGTTGGATTTGCTGGAAGATAAACATTTATACCGCAAGCATCTGATTCATCAATGGTGGAATTCAGGGAATCAAAGCCAGATTGAAGCATTGTTGAAGAAAGACCATTCTTTGATTGGAAGGCGAAATCTGCTCGGATTTTACCTTAAAACGGGCAACTATACCAAAGCAGAGCAACAAATGAAATCCCTTTCCCTTGAATCAGAGGACGACCAGGCATTTTACTACATTCAGAATATTGTGCTGGAGTACATGAGAGATACCCTGCCGACCGAACTGACCTCATCCCAGCGCAGTGAGTTGATTTCGATAGCTGTGAACGAGGAGCTTCCCTCTTCGGTTTATGCTCGTGCCTTGTTCAATAAATTGGACCCCTCTTCAGGACCATTTTTTCCTGCTGAACCTGGTGGCTTCTCAAACAGGCAAAAAAGGGAAGCACCAGAAAATACTTTTGAAGCAAAGCACAACCGGCCCGGATTTTCTCTCAGCCCGGTTCCCACCTCAGATGAGGTTACAGTAACCTGGGAAACCGATGTGGTGGTGGAAGGGTACTCCATATATGATATCCACGGCCAACAACTACAAAGTAGGGAATTGGGATTGAGTTCAGGATCAAGGTTGGACATAAGTGACCTTCCGGCGGGCATGTATATTATTGCACTGAAACTTGAGGACGGAAGCATTGACACGCAAAAATTTATCGTACAATGAGAATTTAATTGGTTGTATCCCGGTATTATTCTTTGTTTCCCTTGCCCCACTTCCCTCTCAGGAGGCTTTTCTGTCTTCAATGGGTGGGGGAGTCACTCACTTTATCTCCTCGTAATCTGTGTAATCGTCCTCGTCTTCTGATTGGTCGCTGTGGTCAATTTTTGGGGATTGATTGTTGATTTTTTGGATAAAATTGCGAATCTGGTCGTACCTGAATACGATGATTAAAACGATCAAGAGTAACAACCACTGCATATTGAGTTCCTTTGGTGCAAAGATAAGGATTTTTAGGGAGTTCCTCCGATGGTTTTAACGACCGGAGTGCACGAGCAGAACGGAAATATCAGCCGGAGTCACCCCACTGATTCTACTGGCCTGCCCGATGGTCATCGGTTTTATTTGATTGAGTTTTTCCCTCGCTTCAGCCGAAAGCGCTTTTAGATTATGGTAATCGGTTTTCTGATTCAGCCGGACTTTCTCCAATCTTTCCATTTTGTCCACCTGTTCTTGCTCGCGGGTTATGTACCCCTCGTATTTCATCTGTATCTCAGCCAACTGCACGGATTCCGGATCCAGAGAATCGATAAACCTGTTCAACTCACTGTGATTGTTAGCAAGGTCCTGCAAGCTCAGTTGGGGACGCATAAGCACCGATTGAAGTTTCACCTTTTGCTTCAGGGTGGAGGTGTTTTTTTCAATGAGCAGTCCATTTATTTGCTCAGGGCTTACGCTGGTATCCCGCATAAAGGAGATCAGATCATCGCGCTCGTTTACTTTCAAAGCAACCCGGTCCAGTCGCTCGTCCATGTTCTTCAGACCGATTTTGTGTGCCAGCGGGGTGAGTCTGATGTCTGCATTGTCCTGACGGAGGAGTATTCGATACTCAGCGCGGGAGGTAAACATGCGGTAAGGTTCTTCAGTTCCTTTGTTGACAAGATCATCAATCAGCACCCCGATGTATGCTTCTGAACGCTTCAAAATGAATGGGTCCCTTTCATTGATCTTCAAATGGGCATTAATACCTGCCATCAGACCCTGGCAGGCAGCCTCCTCGTAGCCTGTGGTGCCGTTGATCTGACCGGCAAAATAGAGATTCTCTACCAGTCTGGTCTCCAGGGTCAGTTGAAGTTGGGTGGGCTGAAAAAAATCGTATTCAATGGCGTAACCCGGCCGGAACATTTTTGCATTTTCAAATCCCGGAATTTTGCGAAGTGCTCTGTACTGCACGTCCTCGGGCAATGAGGAAGAAAACCCGTTTACATAGACTTCACAAGTATTCCAACCCTCGGGTTCCACAAAAATCTGATGTCGGTCTCTGTCAGCAAAGCGGTCGATCTTATCCTCTATGGAAGGGCAATACCTGGGTCCAAGGCCCCGAATTCGTCCATTGAACATAGGGCTCCTTTCAAAACCCGTTTTGAGCAATTCGTGCACTTCCGGATTGGTATAGGTAATGTGGCATTGCAGTTGTTTTTCGGGAATGGGCATATTCAGATAGGAAAATCTTCCACCTCCTTCATCTCCGTCCTGGGGTTCCATTTTGGAGTAATCCAGTGTCCGTCCATCAATCCTTGGGGGCGTGCCCGTTTTCATTCTTCCCGCTTCAAAACCGAGGTCGGTAAGCTGTTCTGTAATGCCTTTGGCGGCTCGCTCACCGGCCCTGCCCCCACCAAACTGTTTGTCCCCGATGTGAATCAGTCCGTTTAGGAAAGTTCCGTTGGTAAGTACCACAGACTTGGCCGGAATTTCCAGACCCATTCCCGTGCGAACACCGCAAACCCTTCCGTCTTTGACGACAATGCCCTTAACCATTTCCTGCCAGAAATCGATATTGAGATTCTTCTCAGCCAATTCCCTCCATTTTGAGGCGAATATCATGCGGTCATTTTGAGTGCGCGGACTCCACATTGCCGGACCCTTAGACAGATTCAGCATTCTGAATTGAACCATGGAATAGTCTGAAACAATGCCCGTATATCCTCCAAGAGCATCAATTTCTCTGACAATCTGTCCCTTGGCTACTCCTCCCATGGCGGGATTGCACGACATCTGAGCGATGACCTGCATATTCATCGTCGCCAACAGGACTTTGGAACCCATATTGGCTGCCGCGACTGCCGCTTCGCAACCGGCGTGACCACCTCCCACTACAATAACATCGTATTCCGGAAACATATCAGCTCCTCTTTTGGCCCGCAAAGGTACGGAATTTCAGCAAACCGGCTTGTATTCCGCTGACTCTATTGAGGTTATCTCGCCTCTTTGGGCTTTTTTTAAAAAATCCTGTGACTTTCCCCTTTTTGAATATACCTGTAAAAGCATATTAAGGGATTCAGTCGATATAACCAACAACCTACTGACCCAACAAGTTTTCAATCATACTGCGCATTCTCGGACTTTGCTGGCTCTCCACAATGGCTTCCAGGCTGCGTTCCAGCCGCTGTATGCTCTCCTTCAAAAATGGGGTGTCTTCCTCTTGTTCTACCTTTTTTTCAAACCGCTCCAGTGTATTGGTTAAGACGGTGGTGGCCCCGTATCTGACGAAAGAACCCTGTCGTCTGTCGGTAGCCAATTCCAACAACCAATCGTGCTCCTCCATGACCTTTTCGGGGGTTTGGGATTTGAGCAGGTCGGAGAACCTGCTAAAGAAATTGGTGATTGCAAAGCCGCGCAGTTTGTGGTAGTTGTTGCGGAAAAAGGCGTTTTGTTTGTGACCTCCGCCTGAGGCGTAAATGGAAGCAACGGACATCAGTACTGTTGAACTCAGGGTTTCCTCGTAATTGGCCGCCAGTTCAAGACCCATTTCCGGTGCGCGGTAATAGAGGACTTCCAGTGCTGCACTGATTATTGCCGCCGAATAACCCTCCTCCAACAGTTCTTCGGCCAAGAGTGTTACCGCAGGGTAACCAAACATTTCCAAAATCCGCAGAGCATTGGCACGTACGAGGGTGTTTTCATCTTCGCGCGCCATATGAATCAATTTGTCTGCCCGGTTGTCCACATACCATCCGCCATAGCTGTCCATTGCGATATTTCTAATTCTGCCAGAGGGGTCTTTCAATAGCATGTCCAGGTATTGCTCCGGGACCTCCTGTCCGAAAATACGCAATTGCCTCGCTGCTGTGTATCGGTCCGAAAATGAAGTGCCGAGCTGGTATTGGGCCAGGTAACTGTCCATGTCCCTTTCTTCTTTCATTGAAACTTCTGCGAGCAGATAGTCCTCGACATCAAAATTTATCCATACCGGAGGGGCGGGACAATCCACCAGCAATTGGGTTTTTCTCCTGTCAATATGAAGGTCAACTTCCACTTTGTAACCGCCCTCCAGATGAATGTCCACCGAGACGGGAAACTGAAAGACCGGATACCATTCTACCGGACTCTGAATCTGCTCCACGGTCAAAATGAGGGTCCCGGAAACAGAGTCGTAATTGTGTGAAACCTGAATGACGGGGTGGCCTTTTTGAAAAAACCACTGGTCAAAAAAGATATTGAGGTCCTTTCCGGTCACTTCCTCAAATGCCAGTCGCAGGTCGTGCACCTCCACTGCGGAGAATTGATTGTCCTTTAAATAGCGCTGCCAGGAGGCAAAGAATGCTTCATCCCCAACCAAATGTCTCAACATCTGAAGTACAAGGCCGCCCTTGTTGTAGCTGTGTCGGTCGAACATCTCCTCGTTGTCCTCATATTCAAAATTCAGGAGCGCACGGACGAAATGGGTGGTTTCGTTAAAATAGGCAGCGCGCTTATCGGCCCTGTCTTCTCCGGCCGCATCCGGCCCGTAAAAATGCTCCTGCCAGAGGGTTTCAGTAAAACTGGCGAATCCCTCGTTAAGGGTGAGACTCGCCCAATTCTCGCAGGTGACAATATTACCAAACCAGTGGTGGATCAACTCGTGGGCGACTATGGCATCGTTGTTCCTATCGCGGAGGTCAATCAGGGGGCGCTGCACTTGTTCGCCAAAAATGACCGCAGTGGTGTTTTCCATCGCTCCGGCTACAAAGTCCCTCACCGTAATCTGACTGTATTTTGGCCAGGGGTATTCCATGCCGGCTATTTCCGTAAAAAACTCAAACATCTCAGGAGTATTGCCAAAAATATCGGCCGCATACTCCTCGTATTCTTCCTCTACAATGTACTCCAGCGGTATGCCATTCCATTCGTCTTCCACCACGGTGTAATTTTCCCCAATCGCCAACATGAAAAGATAAGGGGGGTGGGGGAGGTCCAACTTAAAATGGTCCCGCCGTTGGCCGTCACCGACTTCCTCAGATCCGACCAGCATTCCATTGGTCAGGGTGTATAAATCGTCGTCCACGGTGATAAACATCTCCTGAGTGGTTCTCACATTGGGCCTGTCAATAGTTGGGAACCAATTGGAGTTGTACTCCGTCTGTCCCTGAGTCCAAATTTGTCTGGGGAGGTGTTTTTGCTCCCCGGTGTGATTTATAAAAAAGATACCCCTTTGAATGCGCGCAGGCTGGAATCCATCGGCCCGCTCCCTGTATGGGAAAGCTTCGTAATCGATGAATAATTCAAAGGTGTCGCCCCTTGAGTAGGTTTGATCCAAATGAATGTAGAGATTCACTCCATCGTATTCATGCACCAACTCAGGACCATCGGGACCCAGTGAAATTTGGTGCAGTTCAAAGGTTTTTGCATCCAATCTCACTTTGTCTATGTCGTAAAACCAGGGCGTCATGGTGAGTGTGGCCTGACCGGGTACTGAGCGCTCCTCCCAGTTGAAGGAGATATCCAGCACCGTGTGTACCAGGCTGGCGGTTTTTTCATAGGTTCCCTGATAAATACTGCCCTCGAGTTCTGCAATCATTTTTTCCACAGACTCAGAGTAGCTGACCGGTGGAGCCGTTACACTCAGGGTGTCGAGCTGCCTGAATTCCCGGTCTCCATTTTCTGCATAGGGTGTTACCGTCTCAGCGGGCCCGGGAGAACATGCCACGACGAACAGAGTAGCCAGAAGCAAAACCTGCTGACCGAGGTAATAATTGGATCGCTTCATGAATAATTTTTTAGTACCTAAGTAATAAACGATTACTAAGTAACAACTGGCATGATCAGCATAGTTATATCCTGAGACTCCACTTTTTCTTCAGGGAAAATGAGTGTTGCTCGCTTGTTGTCCAGTAAATCAATGCGAACCTGTTCACTTTCCAACACACTGAGCATTTCAATGAGGAACCGTCCGTTGAAGCTGACTGTCATGTCCTCGCCCTCGTAGGTGCAGGGGAATTGTTCATCTCCGGAGCGCTGGAAGTCCAGGTCTCTGGAAGAAATGGTCAGGCTTTGCGGTTTTAAGTCCATAATCACCTGGTAAGTAGTCTGGTTGGAAAAAAGCGAAATCCTCTTGAGGGTATTGATGAAATCCAGTCGATCGAGGTAAAGCTTGTTGGGATTATCTTGCGGAATGACACTCTCGTAATTGGGGAATGTTTGATCGACCAGTCTGCAGACCAACAACCCCTGTGAAGTGGCGAAAAATATGTTTTCCTTGCTGAACCGGATGTTGATATTCTCTCCTTCTTTTAACAGAGGTCTCAGTGCACCCATAAGGCTTTTTCGGGGGAGCAAAACCTGTTTTTCAAGCCCGCCTGTTTCCGTGTAGAAGACGTTTTTTATTAGGCGGTGACCGTCGGTGGCCGCAAAAACCAGTTTACCATCCTCGACTTTTAGGGAAACCCCACTCATTGCTTTTCTCATTTCATCCGAGAGTGCAGCTACCTGGGTCTGCCTGAACCCCATTTCAAAAAATTCCGCGGGAAAATCAATGCCCTCCTCTTCCGGCAATTCGGCAATATTGGGAAAATCCCCTCCTGGCTGACCCGTGAGCTCATACTTTCCAAACTCAGAGGTTACCTCCACCTTGCAGGTATCCTCATCCACATTCAGACTGATGGGGTGGTCTGGCATGCTTTTGAGCGCCTCTGTGATGATGACCGAGGGAAGGGCTACCGCAAAGTCACCCTCAGCTTCTACAATACTGGCCTCCGTCTGAATGGATATTTCCGTATTGGTTGCAAAAACGAGCAGCTTGGTGCCGGTAACTTCCAGCAGGTAGTACTCGGATATGGGCAAGAGTTTGGAATTAACTGCCACTGCACCTGATGCGCGCTGCAGGGCGGAAAGCAAATTTTTCGAGGATATTACTAGCTTCATTGGTTAAAATTTTTTGCTTGCATATAATATGCAAAAAATCTGAATGATTCTGGGAATTCAGCCCCGGCACTTCCTCAATCCCTTTCTCCAAAAAGGGTCCGAAGATTAGTCAGCACAAACATTCCCTCGTTTAATTTTTTTAAGATCCGGGCAAAATCCATCGATAACCCGTTTTTAGACAGGAAAGGCATTACAGTAAACGATCTTTCATTCTAACCTGTAACTGCATTCCTACTACCGCCACTTTGCTATACAAACTCCTGATCACCGAATGGCAACCGGAATTTCTGAAAACAAAATTAACCTTTGGCCGCAAATATCCCATTATCCTGCAGGGATATTGTACAAAAATCCCCTGATTTTCTGCTGGAAGGCTGTCAAACATCCATTTTTGCAGCCAGCGCACGGAAAATTGTGCACTTAAAGCGCTGGAGTTTTTCTTATCTATCGCCTCCCAGTAAATTGCACGGATTCAATCATCCCATTATCAACATAGCTGTAGCCATTGCGATCATCAGGCCGTTTTCTATGATGGTCACGGTGCTCATCGGCAGATTGAATACCACACCCAAACAGGCGCAGCGAATGGTGTTTTTACTTAATACAGCCTGAATAACCCCGATGCTGCTGAATGCCATTAGAATTATGGTGGCGATGTAAACTTCTGTCAAAAATATACCCGCCAAATAGGCAAGACCGAGGGCCAATTCCAAAAATGGATAGACGTAGCCGTATCCCCGGACTCTAGAGGCCAGCACATCGTAGGTGGCATAACTGTCTGCAAATCCCCTGAGGTCCAGAAACTTAAAAAAGGAGAAGGTAATGAAAAAACCAGCCATGAAGGCGTGCATCCAATTCCTCAGATCGATGCTCTGACCGTCAAAAGTCCCGGCTGTGGCAGATATCAAAAGGAATATAAATATCAGGATGAGGGGCCTGTAAGTTTCCCACTTGCTCTTCTGCTCTTCATTTCCGACTGCTACAGGGTCGGAAGCAGGCGTCTCCGGTGATTCAATTTCTCCCTCAATCCGGTAATGGCTGTTTTGGGCGAGTTGCTCGTCCAGTGTCTCTGTGGCAATGTGGTTTTTCATCTCCACAGTGACGGATTTATTCTTCAGACTCACTTCCACATTTTTCACACCCTCCACTTTGCCCAGTTCCTCCTTTACCCTGCTCACACAGGCTCCACAGGTCATTCCGGTCACTTTATATGTATGTTTCATTGTTGTAGATTTTATCGATTGTCCAAAGTTTCACCGCAAATGTATTCTTATTGCTCAGGTGAAATTGTAAGGTTTCTCCGTTGGACCAATATTTTCCTCAATCTTTGTAAAAGCGGGAAACTTTAGTTAAAAAGTTTTCAAAAACCCAACGGGAGTGTGGGAAAATAGTTTGGGGATGGAAAGGAATCAAATGACCTTTACCATAGGAGACCAATGGTTCAGATCAGTGCTGCAAAACCAGATTGGACACTTCCGATTAACGATAGGGATCGTAGAGTTCTTTTTCCTCGAGATGGTCGAGAATGTCATCGATGGCTTCGTAGGATTTAAAGCCTGTCTTCTCTTCATCTCCTCCCGAAAAACTCAGATCCGGCAGGCTTTGCAAGTCCTGTATTCTGTCAATGGTTTTAACGGAAAAAGGTCCCTTGATGAAAATGCGCTGCAGAGACAACAATTCATTGAGGTCTTCGGTGGATAGAAAGCCCGGGTCGAAAGGATCAATCCCGGCGGGATCAAAATCCAATTCCACGGCCCAGACCAGCGGAGCCCGGTCGGTTATACCGGCGGCCAGGTCTTCAGTGGATTGGTGGGGTTCAACAGTCATCCGCCAAATGATCTTGTGGTCTTTTAATTCCAGCGCATTGGCGGGATCTGCAAAGTGGGGCAGTTGTATGAAATTAAGATTGAGTGTTTTGGCCAGATGCGCCATTTCGTCGGGTTTATTAAGCCCAAATTCGCCGGCAAAATCAACCCCATCGACCCATTCTGCCATGGCGTGTAGTTTGTCGGGGGAGACAAAATCCGGGGAATTCGGATCCAAGTCAAAACCCATAATGGAGGCACCTTTGGCTGAAAAATAGCGAGCATCGGTTAGGTTGCTGACTTTACAGGCTTTGATTTCTACCACAGCTAAGTTGTTTTAAAACAGCCATAAATCAACAAAGCCCCCTTCCTTTTGGGGAAGAGGGCCTGCTGTTATATTGTTTCAAGTAATTTAATGCACTGAATACAGACGCACATCACTCTTCCACCACCTCAAAACTGACCTGGCAGGTCACATCAGGGTGAAAGTTGATGGATGCGTGATAAGTGCCCAGGGTTTTAACCTCTTCGGGAATCTCAATTTTCCTGCGGTCCACTTCAACAGCAAACAGGTCCTTGATAGCCTGAGCAATTTGAACGTTGGTAACCGAGCCGAAGATTTTTCCGGAAGTACCGGCTTTGGCTCCGATCTTGAGCACTTCAGCCTGAATTTTATCAGCGATTTCCTGATACTCAGAAACTTTTTTGTCTTCGCGGGCCTGTTCCTGACGGATCATCTCATTGAGTTTGGCCATATTGCTTTTGTTGGCCAGGATCGCTTTCCCCTGGGGGATGAGATAATTTCTGCCATAGCCAGGTTTTACAGTAACCACTTCGTGCTTGGCGCCCACTTTTTCTATTTCTTCTAAAAGAATTATTTCCATCTTTTGCAAATTTGGTAAATGAACGATAAAAAATGAGGATGCAACCTTACTTCAATTGATCCGTCACATATGGGAGCATAGCCAGATGTCTGGCTCTTTTAACCGCGGTGGCGACTTTTCTCTGATACTTCAAAGAGTTGCCTGTGATTCTTCGCGGCAGCAATTTGCCCTGTTCATTGACAAACTGAAGGAGAAAATCAGGGTCTTTGTAATCGATGTACTTGATTCCAAATCGCTTAAAGCGGCAGTATTTATCTCTTCTTTGCCCGATGGTGGGATTGCTGAGAAACTTTATATCATCTCTAGATGCCATAATGGTTTAATTTTTTGCGTGAATAAATTATTCTTCTTCCTGGACGTCTTTGTCGTCAGAGTCCTTTACGGCTTCCAATACCTGTTTGGCGGCCACTACTTTCTTCACAGCCTCCTTTTCATTGGTTTTTGGCTTGCCGGAATCGGATTTGGCTTTTTGCTCGTCCTGCTGACTACCCTTGTCTTCTTCCTTTTGCTTGCCGATCAAGCCCTTTCGCTTGTCGTCGTTGTACTTCACCCCGTATTTGTCGAGTGATGTAGTTAAAAAGCGCATGACTCTCTCGTCACGGCGCAGTGAAAGTTCCAGCTTGTCGATAAAAGAAGGTGACTCCAGTTTGAATTCCACGCAGTAATAGACACCCGAATTTCTCCTGTTGATGGGATAGGCGAGCTGGCGCAAACCCATTTCTTCGGTGTGAACTATCTCACCACCCTCTTTGGACAACATGTCCTGATAAGTTTTGAGAGTGGATTTGATCTCTTCATCTGACAAAACCGGATCTACGATAAATGTTACTTCGTATTGGCGCATTCGACCCAAGTTTTAAATTGTTAAAAAATATTTTTAAGACCCCCTGAAAGCCCTGCAAACAAATGGTTTTCTGCCAACAGAGCTCAAAAAGGGCTGCAAAGATAGGAAGTTTGGACATATCAGTGGTAATGGTTCACCAAAATAATTTTAGGCTGGAAGGATATTGACCCCTGTTTCTATCCTGTTTGTCTTCAGCTCATTACCTTTGCAACCCATCAAAATCTAAACATTGTTTTGCCGGAAGGACTCAGAGAAAAGGCCAAAAGGAAGCGGAAGGTGTTCAGGAAAACCCTGGAGCGGGTCAATCGAAAGAAGGTACTCAATCAATTGCCGGAATGGCACGAAGCCGCTTTTGAAGAAATTGACTGCCTGGATTGTGCGGCTTGTTGCAAAAACTTTTCACCCCGGTTCAAGCCACCGGATATCAGACGGATTTCCAAAGGTCTGCGGATGAAAGAGGGCGAATTCATTGACCGTTTTCTCGTAGTGGACGAAGACGGGGACCATGTGGTCAATTCTAAACCATGCCCGTTTCTCGCTTCTGGCAATACCTGTAAAATATATGAAGACCGGCCGTCGGATTGCAGTCGTTTTCCTTACACTGATGAGGATGTTTTTTTAGATAAAAAGTCCATTTCGTTGAAAAACAGCACCTTTTGCCCTGCGGCTTTCGCCATTTTGGAACGCATAGAAAAATTTACCCTCTGATGTGAAAACCTTTCTATCAGATGAGTGGTCTGAGCTTGACGGATTCGGCGAGCTGCTCCGGTTCTCCTCCGTTTTCATCCCAAAGCAGATTAATTCCCGGACGCTTTCCTTTCTCCAAAGATCCGATTTTATCTCCGAGCTTTAAAGCGGCTGCTCCATTGAAAGTGGCCCATTGAATGAGTTCTTCAAAGCCTACCATGGATTGGTATTTGGCAATCACCTTCATTTCATCCAGTACGGAGAGTGTCCAGTTGGAGGTCAGGCTGTCTGTGCCAATGGCCATTTTGGCTACGGCATCTTTGAAATACTCGTATCGTGGGAGCCGGTTCTCTATGTAGAGGTTGGCCGAAGGACAGGTCACCCAGTAAAGTCCGGCCCGGGCCCATTGCTCTGCAAATTTGATGTCGGCAGAGCCACACAGGGTATTGTGCACCAGGACCGTGGTTTTCTCCGGGTCCATATTTTTAAGCGCATACGTCAGTGGTGAGAATCCTTTGGGAATGCAATCAGAACAGTCCATCCCAAATCCTTCATAGAGATCCACTATTTCTCCTGCTCCAGTTGAAAAAAGGTCCAGTTCGGAAGGCGTTTCCATGTTGTGCATGCACACCGGATGATCTGAAAGGCGGTTTTCATCCCGCAACAATTTGAACAGATTTTCGGATACGGAATAGGGCGCATGGGGTACTGCATTGCCGGGCAATTCATAGGTGTGCCTCAATTCTTTCAGCACCTTATTGTAACTGTCAAAGTGCTTCTGAGCTTCCTTTTTTTGCAAAAAATCAAACATCTCAACAAAGGTGTGATAGTGAATGTTGGATTCTGCTTTGGTCTGAAAACTGTCGGACACATTGGATACGTCGCCCACAGCCACAATTCCATTGCCGGCCATTTCCCTGTCGGCGTCTTTAATAGCCTGGCGAATGAGAGCCTCTTTTGCATTGCGCCTCGTGACCACATCCTTTACGAAAGCCATTAGGCCGGTGCCTGTATCGACCAGTCCTTTCATATGAGAGAGTTCGAGGTGGCAGTGGGCATTGATAAAACCGGGGGTTAGGATGCCTTTGTATCGCTCTACAGGGGCCTCCCCGACCTGACTTTTTTCCACTATATCAATAATCTCCCCATCATCTCGAAATACAATCACCTTGTCCTTCAGACAATTTCCGAGACCGTCGTAAATTCTATCGGCGGTTATTTTTCTGGTCTTCATAAAGTGAAAGCATTAGATTTCCTGAACAACGAGGCCGTTTTTCAATCGCGGTTCGAACCAAGTACTTTTTGGGGGCAGTGTTTTGTTTATGTCAGCGATGTGAACCATATCCTCCAGTTCAAGTGCGTGCAGGCAAAAGGCAATTCTCAAGTCGTTCTTTTTGCTTCGCTCGATAACACTCGAAAGCCCCAGCGGTCCCTCCACGTATTTTATGCGGTTGTCAGAGCGAACATCTTCAATTTCCAAAACCTGCTTGAGTACAAGTTCATTGAAGAGGTGATAGTCATTGTCCAATCCGTCGGCTGAGTATTTCTTAAATATCTTTTCCCTCCACTTTAGGCTATACCACTCTCCTTTTATCAAAAAAGTAAGCTCTCCCTTTGCTTTGGGTTTACGAGGTATATCAAGTGGCTCGATGTTGGCGAACCTGCTAATTCTGGCTATTAAAAGGGTGGGTGATATGGAATTGAGAATTTCCAACACCCGGTTGTAATCGTGGACCTCCATTTGATCGAATGGAAAAAATCCGGCAAGAATTCCGGGTACACCGGGGTGTTTATTCGGTTCTTCCAGATGTTTTTTCTGCAATCTGGCAGTAGCCGCGGTCCTGTGGTGTCCATCTGCAATGTAAACTTTCGGTACCCGCTTATCAAAAAATTCGATGATATCGGTCATGAGTTTACCCTGGCCAATACGGTAAAAAATATGCTTACTGCCATCATTTTCAAGTGTGACATCGTAGAGCTTTTCGCAGTCCTCAATGGCCTGGTCCACCAACCTGGAAAAGGTTCTCTCACCTTTAAAACAGAGCAGTATGGGTTTGACCATAGCATTTCTCTGAAGAATAAGCTCCATTTGCTGCTGCTCTTTGCTGTTAATGGTATGCTCATGAATGGCTATGTTGCCTTCAAAGTATTCATTGAGGTCTGCAGAAGCTACCAGGCCCCTGTGAGACAAACCAGACTTTGAGATTATTTCGTAGGCAAAAAGAGCATCTTGCTCAGACCGTTGAAAAAAACCATTCCTGGAAAATTCGTGGTACCGGTATTTTACATTGGAAAGAAAGGAATCAACCGAGGCAATGAGGTCGCCGTCGGGATAAGAAGCTCTGAAGGGTTTTATTTTCATGATTGAGCCGTTTATTGATAGTACAGGACGGTAAAGGTAAGGCTAAAAAAGGGTAATACTGCAAATTATCAATGACTACCGCAGTGAGTCGATCACTGTTTCCAGTCGGAGTGGACATATCAGCGGATCATATTAAAAACCGCCGTGGTGAGCCAGTTTTTTTCGGACTTGACGAGATTGTCAAGCGCCTTGTCTGTTTTTTTGGAGAAGTGGAGCACTTCATTGGTGACCTTGATCAATTCTCGGCCTTCTTCTGAATCCTGGTCCAACTCACTCAAACTCTCCAGTACGTCCATCATGGGTTCAAGCTCCCTTTTTTTGCGGTGCTTAATCACTTGCTTCAGCACGGTCCAAATGTCTTTTTCCGCATAAAAATACTCCTTGCGGTCACCGCATCTCAGTTCTTTGTGAACGAGGCCCCAGTCGATAAGGGTTCGGACATTTTGATTGACATTTCCTCTGGAGATTTTCAGCTCATCGATGATTTCGTTAGTACAGAGGGGAGTGGGGGAAATGAGAAGCAGGGCGTGCACCTGAGCCATTGTCCGGCTGATACCCCAGTTGGTACCCAGTTTTCCCCAGGATTCTATAAATTTCGACCTCGCTTCAGTTACTTCCATAATTTAGTACAGGCTTGATAGGACTGAGATGTTTTGATATAAACATCCCTACACTGGTGTCCATCTGTTCACACTGTACTTAAAAGGAAATCACCCCCAATTTTGTTTAAGGATTGCGATAAAAGGGTAACTTTCCCACCTCTGCTTCAAGCTGCTTTTTCCCAACTTTCACAAATATCTTTGTGCCCGGTTTGCTGTATGGAATTGTCACATAACCCATGCCTATCGGATGTCCGAGCGAGGGAGACTGCGTACCAGAGGTCACTCTTCCTATTTCATCACCCTCTGCATTCAAAATGGGATAATCCTTTCTCGGCACCCGCCTGGCGTCAACTGTAAATGCCACCAATTTTTGCCTTGGGCCTTCCTCTTTGACCTTTTTAATCTGATCTGATCCGATAAAATCTCCCTTTGATAATTTAGTCACCCAACCCAGACCTGCTTCGATGGGGGAAGTGTGATCGTCAATGTCATTTCCATAGAGGCAGTAGCCCATCTCCAACCTGAGGGTATCTCTGGCACCAAGCCCCGCCGGTTGCAATCCCTTTTCCGGGCCCGCATTCATAAGCGCATCCCAAATAACCGGTATCTGGTCGCTGCCTGTATAAATTTCAAAACCCCCTGACCCGGTGTAACCGGTGGTGGAAACCAGGGTGTTTTCTATGCCCGCTACATTTCCCTTTTTGGAGTGATAAAATGGGAAGTCCTTAAGGTCAATATCAGTCAGTCCGGATAAAATTTCTTCAGCAGCCGGTCCCTGTAGTGCAATCAGACCCGTTTGATCGGAAATGTTCTCCAATTTAGCATCGAATTTATGGTGCTTGTTTACCCAGTCCCAGTCTTTTTCCACATTGGCTCCATTGACCACCAGCATATAGGACGGCTCTTCTGCGAATAGCCGATAAATAAGCAGATCATCAACTATACCCCCTTTTTCATTGGGAAAATAAGCGTACTGCACCCTACCCGGGTACAATTTCCGGGCGTCATTTGAGCATAGATGCTGAACCAGCTCTGTGGCTTCTTTTCCCGTTACGAGAAATTCCCCCATGTGAGAGACATCAAACATTCCCGCTTTTTCTCTGACAGCCCGATGTTCTTCATTGATGGAAGAATAAACCACCGGCATCTCAAAACCCGCGAAGGGGCTCATTTTAGCTCCGAGATCTATGTGTTTTTGGTAAAGTGGTGTTTTTTTCATGAAAAGTATCTTTAGATTTATTCGTTTAACAATTCTATTCGCTCGATGGTGGTTCCCACATCTGCTAGATGGACGGCCTCCATACCTTCATAAACCCTGCCAAATCTGGTGTAATTTCCATCCAAATGCATGGCCGGTGAATGGGTGATAAACCACTGCACCGATTCCGTATGCGGGCCTGCCGATGCCATTCCCAGGTATCCGGCCCCGTCAAAGTGAACCGGTGGCAATTCAGACCGGATGCTGTGGTCCAAACTTCCGAAACCATCTCCCACCGGGCATCCCCCCTGAATCACAAAATTGGGCACCACACGATGGATGTGTTTCCCGTCGTAATACCCCTCCAGTACATGTTCAATAAAGTTAACCACAGTGCCGGGATGCTCTTCTTTGGGAAGTTCGAGTCGCACATATCCCTTACTCAAGCGGATTAACACCCTCGCGGTATCGGGCAACCGATCGTACAATTCCCAGTTGATCGGATTGTTCCATCCGGGTTTTTTAAGTTCTTTTTGCTCCTCAAAAAGGGCATTGTAGGTGCGTACAACGGTGTTGTAAGTACCCACTTCACGACTTTCTTCGAGTTCCTCAAGTAGATTTATAAACAAATCCGGGTCTCTGAAGTGGTTTGAAAAAAATTCGTTGTTCTGAAGGAGGAGCTTACACACTTGTGACACTGGCCCGATCTCCGCGGATTCAAGGGCCGAACGGTAGGTATTTGCAATCCTGCTGGCCACGGTGGCGCGGTTAAAATTGACCGCCGGTTTTTCCCGTGATACGCGTAGGGTATTTTCAAGGTGTCGAAGAATGGAAACCCTGAGAAAAGGATCCTCTTCCGAGTCAAACCACTCGATCAACTGCCTGTGATTTACCGGATCATAGCTCATAGCTTCCGCCCAAACAGACTTCACAAAGGGGTCCTCTTCCTGCTGGTACATCCTCCGTAAACTCTCGTTGATGGACCCTGCAGTTACTGTAAAGTAAAACGGCATGTTCTTCAAGCCTGCCCCATAGAGAAGTGCCCTGGTGCGCAAGGGTAGTGCATCGTTATCGGCCATGTTATGGATGTCGGTTGCCATATCGGTGGAAATGTGACGGACCAGCATTTGACCAGCCAACTGGCTAACCTGCGGGTGATCATCCTCAACCAATCGCATGCCAATTCCGGTGAGGTCCCCGACGCCCAGGGCATCGAGACTTCTGACTGCATTGGCCCGCACCCGGTAATCAGGATCGTTTTGAGCTACCCGGGCCAGAATTTCTCTCGCACGGGCCGATCTCACTTTACTCACAGCCAGGGCGAGAGCCATTCGAATTTCGGGATCGCTCTCCTGCTCCAATTGTCTGGTTAGAATGTAGGCGTAATCCGTTAGGTCAATGCCCGGGGCTCTGGCGAGGTAATTGGCGGCTACCAGTCTTACATTGTCGGGGAATTGATTTCTTGTGGCGTAGTTGATCATTACATCCGTTCCCTCCCGCAGGGTAATCCCTCGCACTGCAAAATTGAATAAGCCGCTGGATTGTCCCAAAAGGAGCAAGGTATCGGAAGGCCTGTAGGTAGTGATAGTCGCAAGCATTTCAAGGGCATTCTCATCCCCGCATTTACCCACGGCTTCAAGAATTCGGCTGTTTAATTGGTTGTACCGACCCAGGGTGTCATGAGCGCGAAATGCATTGATCAGGGGCGAAACCGCGGCTTGTATGCCTGTTTGTCCCATTGTCCAGGCAGCCATTGAAGCTACTTCCATGTGTGGATCGTGAAGCCTTTCTCCAATAGCGCTAATCACTGGCTGGCTGGAGTCTTTAATCGAAGCAAGTCTCAAAAGCGAGGCATATCTGGCGTAGGGTTCTTCGTGCTCGAGGTAATAGAGCAAACTGTCTGTTTCTGCCCTGTCTCCAAGATCGTAAATATTCCTGAACAAACCAATGCGCAAATCGTATGGTAGATAGGTGTCCTCCTCTTCTACTTCCGGCATACATGACACCAAAAAAAGCAGAACAACGCCAATCAAGGGCAACAAAATACCCGCAGCACCATTTTTACCCAGTTTGAACCTGATGGTTCTTACCATTTTATGATTATTGAAAAAGCCCTGTTATTAAGACATCCACGATAATTATTCATGCGGACTATCTCAAATAAAGTGCTAATATACACCAATTTGCTGGGATGAAAAGTCGGGCGTAAAGCGAATGGTATTGTCCCTGTTCACTTACCCTTCTTTTTTTCACGCCCGAAGTGCGGAAAACTTTTTATGTAGGCTATCACTGCAACGACACAAACCCCCACCATAATCAGGGTTCGAATTGTGGCCAAATTGTCTCCACCTTCCCAGGCGCGTTGAAAGGGCATGTAAAGTGCCAGGGTCACCAAAATGCTGTAGGCGGTTAGCGCGATCAGAACCTTTCTGTTTCCGTTCTTAATGCCGTTGGAAAGGATCAAAAAGATCCCTCCAAAGCCCACTGGCAGCAAGGCAGTCCAGGAACCATTTTCAGCCGAAAACCAGGCCCAAAGTGAAAAGACAATCAATGTAAAACCGGCGATTATTGTAGCGGGATATGGCTTCATGTTAATCCATTTGATTGAAAGGGCAAAAATAGCACTTAAAGGTCAATTTTCCCCTTGATTAAAGACTATTTCTTAGCTGTATTCCCATTTGCTCAATTGATCTCAACTTCAAACACCAACCTCTCCGACTCATTGTTTACACCGTCGTATCCTGTTAGGAAAAACAAGTAGTCGTCTCTGACCAGCGTTTGTGGGATGGTAAAGTCGATTGTCAGTTCCGCTTCATTGACCGCTTCATTTAGTTTCTTTTCTGTGGCAGTGGAAAAATTTCTGCTTCCCCCCCGTCTGTAGGTGAGCTCTACCCTGCTGTTGTTGGAGAAGTCAAAATTCTTATTGTCTGAAATATTTACCCGGAAAGAAACCTGCTCTCCACGGTTTACAGAAAAATTTGAGCTGGCGGGAGGTTCAATAGCTCTGAGCTCCGGCTTGATAGTATCGTGTGGATTGAGCACATGGAGGTTCCAGAAATCTGCTGTGGGAGAAGAATTCCCCGCCTGGTCAACCACCCGTAATTGCATGTGATAAAATCCCGCAGTTACCATTTCCGGAACCTCGAATTCAAAAACTTCCTCCACTTCGGATCCCTCCAGATCTACTAAATCCAATAAAAGCCAGTCTTCTGTGGACATGGTGCGGTGTCCGTGGCAATCGAAATTGGGATGGATGTCGATCTTAAGTTGAGAAAGGGCGATATCATCGGTTATCAGTGCATCTACAGTTAAAATTTCCCCGCCCATTATTTTTATAGTATTGGGATCAAACTCACCACATACCTCCATGGGACCGGGTTCGGGAATGATGGAACGAAATTCAATGACCGGTGGAGTGTCGTCCACATCGTCACTGTCACAAGAGGAAAGTGCTAAGATTATGAAAGACAAAAGTAAGAGAAGGGGTAATTTGTGCAACATACCATCCAAAGTTTTTAAAATAACACTACTTTTGCAACTATGTTGCACCTATTCCGTTTTTTTAACTATTTACAGAAGTGGCGACTCTGTCAGTAGGCGAGAAATAATCATCAAGAAATGAGATAATTTTGAGTATTGGAAGAGCAATGTGGTTTTTTCTATTCACCCTCTTTTTTCAGGAGGTTAGTGCACAGCACTTTGTCCGTGGGGTGGTGGTTGATGAGACCAGGCGACCCTTGCCCGGGGCAACCGTATGCACCTACCCCGATACCATTTGTACCAGTGCAGATATCAATGGGGTTTTTGAGATTAGAAGGCGCACTCCCGCTAGAAAGATGGAAGTGCGCTATGTGGGATTTGAAACCAAAGAGATTGAAATTGACCTTTTAGACCCGCCCGACCACTTTCACGTCAGAATGAAACCCGCAGATAAATACCTGGACGAGATCCTCATTGGTGAAGATCGAATTGCCAGAGATGTATTTCAACCTGTTCAGATAATAGGTCGCGACCTTTTTGAAACAGAAGCGGCAGGTAATTTTTCAGAAGCACTGTCCCGCCTGCCAGGATTGAACAGCATAAGCATGGGAGTGGGCGTGGGCAAACCCGTAATTAGAGGCCTGTACTCCAATCGCGTTATTGTCACCGACCACGGAGTAAAACAAGAAAGTCACCAATGGGGTACCGACCACGGGCTGGAAATTGATCAGTTCAGACCGGGTGTGGTAGAAGTGGTTAAAGGACCCACTTCGCTGGAACACGGTTCGGATGGGCTGGGTGGAACGCTGAGAATAAGACCCGATCCCATAGCCGAAAAAAACAGACTAGATGGACGAATAAGTGGCATTGGCAAATCAAACAACAACCACTACGGTGTCGGGGCGAATTTATCTGCATCCGGGGAAAAACTCTTTGGCTCGGTAAATTTAAACCGGCATTCATATGCGGACTACAGGGTGCCCGCCGAAAATTTTGTGTACAACACCTTTGAATTGCCCATACACAATGAGCGCTTAAAAAACACGGCTGGCCGTGAGTCGGCAATGAGTATAACCACCGGCTTTCGGGATGACAATCACCTGTTTCGCATTTCTTTTTCCGAATACCAATTGGAAAGCGGGATATTCCCGGGTGCTTTTGGTTTGCCAAACGCCTACTCACTGGCAGAAACGGGTGATGACCGCCTCATCAACCTTCCCAAACAAGAAGCGAATCACCGGCAATTGGCAGTAAACTACACCCGCATATTCAGTGGAGAGGAGAGATTGGAGTTCACAGCGGGTTTGCAGCGGAACAAGCGAAGGGAATTTTCCTTTCCCGAATTTCACGCCATCCCCAACAGAGGCAGCAATGAGAGGCTCGCCCTTCTGCTCGATCTCACTACAGTCAGTTTGGATGCGGTTTACAGGAATGGAGAAAGTTGGTCAGCGGGGGTAAATTTCCAGAACCAAAAAAATGAAATAGGAGGATTTGACTATTTTTTGCCACCTTTTGAAACATTGCGGTTGGGTGGTTTTGCTACCCGGAAGTTCGATTTGAGTGAGAGAACGGATTTAAGCGCCGGACTCCGTTTGGACTACGGGAGAAACAAAGGGGAGCGGGCCGGCAGGAAAGTTTGGGATACCAGCGGTGGTGTAATCGACTCATTGATATCTCCTGAGGAGGACCGCCAATTTTTTAACTTTGCCGCTTCCACAGGGTTTGTGCATCGCTTGGAGTTACTGGAGGGATTGGAGTTTTCGGCACAATTGGGTAAGAGTTTCAGGATACCCTACCCCGTTGAAACTTCAGCCAATGGAGTGCATCACGGCACATTTCGTCACGAGAAGGGATTGCCGGGTTTGAAATCTGAACACGGTTATCAACTTGACCTCGGAATGAATTTGTTTCGCCCCGGCTTTTTTGTTGCTTTTTCTCCTTACTTCTATTATTTCAACAATTACATCTATCTCAGACCGGGAGCGTCCTTTTCACCCTTACCTGATGCCGGCCAACTCTACCAATATGAGCAGCACGATGTCATATACGCGGGCTTTGAAATCGAATGGGAGGTCATTTTGACGCGAGGATTGTCTTTAAATCAGGGCTTCGAAGTCGTTTGGAACCACAATCTCGATACCAGGCTACCTCTTCCATTCACACCACCGGCATCTGTTCGAACCGAGTTGAAGTGGCAAAATGGGCTTGATGGCAGTTGGATTCGCCTGACACCTTATGTTGCCCACCGGTATTCATTTTCCCAGAACCGGGTTGACCGCAATGAGTTGAAGACTCCGGGCTATCACCTCGTCAATGCCGGAATTCAAACTGTATTCCCCGGTATTTTAGATGGATTGCAAATGCGCTTTCAGGTGCACAACCTGGCTGATGAAAAGTATTTCAACCACCTAAGTCGGTACCGTCAGATCGGCATTCCCGAGCAGGGGCGCAACTACACACTCCAGGTGAATTTACCCTTCACCTTTTTCTTATAACCGCCATTAACTCACACTAAAGCGGTAATTATTGCTGGAATACACTTCTATACCCATGGTCGATTAACCCCATCTGTTATCATTGAATTACAAGTAAAGGTTGTTCAATAAATATTTATTTAATCACTCAAAACATGTTGTTTTTTGAAACGTTAAAAGACCGAAATGGCGTAATAATGTTTAAAGCGCTTTTATTTAACCGTGTTTTTTGAAGTAATCGGTGACCACATTACAATAAAAATTATGTAAAAAACCTAATCACCGGCTGAAGAAAATTTTGTTGAAAGCCATATATTTGCGTCCCGAAATCAATTAATTAATTACAGTTACGAAATATTAAAAACTACGTAATATGACTTTTCAAAGACTATCATTAGTATTCGGTCTTGCTGCTGCCTTGTTGCTCACTTCATGTGTGTCCAACAGAAAGTTTAATGAGATGATGGATGAAAAAGATGCCATTCAATCCCAGTTGCAAGATGCCAATGACCGCATTTCTCAAATGCAAAGTGAAATGGATGACCTCAGAAGCAGAACGGATGATCTGCAAAGTGAAAGAGACAGATTAACCTCTGATTTTGAAAGAGCCAACAGAGAAGCTCAGGAAGCGCAGGCCGCCATGCAAGCCAATGAAGAGCGCCTAAATCGCCTCAATGAAGAATTGGCGAAAGCTTTCGTAGTCTTTGAAAAAAGTGGCATGGAAGTGCACGAGCGCAACGGAAAGTTCTACCTGGTAGTTGACGATCCTATCAAGTACCGCTCAGCTTCTACAGCCCTTAGTCGCAGAGACATGAATGTGGTAGAGGCCATGGCCGAACTCCTCAAGAACAACGAGGATATGCACCTGATCGTAGAAGGTCATACCGATGATGTACCCATCCACACCGAAGTGTTCAGAGATAACTGGGATCTCAGTGTAGCAAGATCAACTCGCGTTATCAGACAATTGGTTCGACTGGGTGTTGATCCCTCTCAATTGACTGCAGCCGGTGTTGCGGAATTCCAGCCTTTCGCCACAGAAAATCCCGGTTCAGCTGCTACCAGAGCAGAAAATAGAAGAACCGAGTTTATCCTTATCCCAAATATGGGAGGGGTTTATGAGGTTTATAAAGACTAATTTACTTTCCCATAATCCGCATAAGAAGGTTATGGAATCTTGTAAAAACAATACTACGAACGGGCAGGAGAAATCCTGCCCTTTTTTCATTCATGCCATTACACTGGCGATCTAAATTATTTTTATGTCACTTCTGGCTGTTGGTACGGTTGCAATTGATACGATAGAAACTCCTCAGGGAAAGGTTGACAGAGTGGTGGGGGGAGCTGCCACTTACATTGCATGGGGAGCATCGTATTTCACAAAAGATATACGCATAGTCTCCATCATTGGGGAAGATTTTCCCCAGAGTGAGTTGGAACTGCTCAAAAAACGCGGCGTGGACACCTCGGGTATCCATCTGGTGAAAGGTGGAAAATCCTTTTTTTGGGCCGGAAAATACCATCAGGACTTAAACACACGCGACACCCTGGAAACGCAACTCAACGTACTCGGTGATTTTGACCCGGTAATCCCGGATGAGTACAAAAAGAGCAAGTACCTTATGCTCGGAAACCTCACGCCCTCAGTACAAAAAGCCGTGCTGGACCAAATGAAAACACGTCCTGAAATCATCGCTATGGATACGATGAATTTCTGGATGGATACAGCCATGGATGAACTTAAAGAAGTAATATCGAGGGTGGACCTGCTCACAATCAATGATGAAGAAGCCAGACAGCTCTCCGGTGAACATTCACTCGCCAAAGCAGCCAGGGCTATTTTACGGATGGGCCCAAGATATTTGATCATAAAAAAGGGAGAGCATGGGGCCTTACTTTTTGACAACAACAATGTCTTTTTTGCACCCGCTCTTCCGCTGTACGAAGTTTTTGACCCCACAGGCGCAGGTGATACCTTTGCCGGGGGTATGATGGGTTATCTTGCCGGAGCAGGGGAAATTCATTTTGAAAACCTAAAACGGGCTATAATTACCGGTTCGGCCATGGCTTCATTTTGTGTGGAAAAATTCAGTATTGACCGATTAAAAGAATTGAGCCAGGAGGACATTGAAGATCGCCTGGATGAATTTGTAAAACTGGTGCATTTCGAACTCTGAGACGGATTTCCGACCACCCAATCAATTCTTATTGGCCAGTTGGCCACAGGCGGCATCGATATCCTTACCCCGACTACGCCTTACGGTTACTCTGACACCCCGGTCCACCAGTATCCCGGCAAATCTGTCCAGCCTGTCCTCGTCTGACTTTATAAAATCAAGCCCCTCCACAGGGTTGTATTCAATTATATTAACCCTTACAGGAAAATTGGTGCAGAGTTTTGCGAGTTGTTTAGCATCTTCTTCTGAGTCGTTGAATTCGTGAAATGCAATGTACTCGTAGCTAATCCTGTTGCCCGTTTTCCGGTGAAAATAGGTAAGGGCTTCCATCAGGCTTTCGAGATCGTTTTGTTCATTGATAGCCATGATTTCATTCCGCTTTTCATCATTGGCAGCGTGAAGACTCAGGGCCAGATTAAACCTCACTTCATCGTCAGCCAGTTTCTTAATCATTTTCGCTATCCCTGCTGTGCTGACGGTAATTCTCCTTGGTGACATATTGATGCCATCCGGGGCGGTGATGCGATCGATGCTCTTCATGACCTCTCTGTAAGTGAGCAGTGGTTCCCCCATTCCCATGTACACGATATTAGTCAGGGGGTGTCCAAAAATCTCAAGCGACTGTTTGTTGACTTCAAAAAATTGATCCACTATTTCTCCGGCGGACAAGTTTCTCACACGTTTCATGCGCCCCGTAGCGCAAAAGGAGCAACTCAAACTACAACCCACCTGACAGCTCACACAAAGGGTAAACCTCCTGTCATCCGGTACCGGAATTAACACGGCCTCCACAGTGGCGCCATCTACGAGCTTGAAAGCACTTTTCACGGTTCCATCACTGCTGTTTTGAATATTGGAAACTATGGCTTTGTCGATTTCAAAACCTTCGTTCAGCTCATTTCGCAATGTTTTGGATAGATTGGTCATCTCCTCAAAACTACTGACTCCCTCTACCCACAACCATCGCCAAACCTGGTCTGCCCTGTATGATGGCTGACCCATGCCTTTGAATAAATCCCCGAGTTCTTCCCTGTCTAAATCCCTAATTTTTTGCTTCATCTATTCATTTATTCCGTGCCAGGCCTTTGGTAACCACCAATTTCTTCTCACAATTGATGTCTTCCCGGGCCATTTCACTGATTATTAACTGGCAACAACGGGGGCTTATTTTAAAACCCATTCCGGTGCCGATTCAATGGCGTAACAATACCTGAAAAAAGGCAAAGTTAAGCATTCCACCTCCACAACATCATCGGAATGTTACAGTTCAATTGAAACTTTGGGATCTGGGGCTATTAACATGGGAACGTAAAACAGTAGAAAAAGGAGACAATGGTGTCATTGAAAATGTCTCAAAGCGTTGTGTAAACAAAAAAAGGACTTAAATTGCGGAAAGATTGGGGGCATGCATGCATACAATTTGCCTGCGAATCCCTTACTTTGCTATTGATTACGATTCTGTTGAGGAATGAAATTGGGTAACATATATCTGAATTACAAGTGGTGGCTCGGGTTAAGCGGGGTGGTGATTTTGTTCATATCCCTGGTTTATACCAATTATCTGGCCACTCAGTTGGCCGAGGGTGAGAGGGACAAGATTGATTTGATCTCAAAAGCATTCGAGGCCATAAACCAGGAGGACGACAATCTCGATGCCGATCTCACTTTTCAATCCTACGTCATTGAAAAAAACAGCTCTATTCCGCTGATTCTCGCAGATGAGAATGACAATATCATTTTTGCTGTTAATTTCAGAGGTGATCGAAACAGCGACATGGAGTATCTGGAGCGCCAACTGGAGCGTATCAGGGCCGACGGTAACGAGCCTTTTATTATAAATACTGCACAGAGTCCAAGACAGTATATTTACTACAAACACTCCCTGGTATTGCAGTTGCTGACTTATTTCCCAATTGTACAAATCATTCTGGTAGGAGCATTTGTTGTTCTGGGTTTCCTAGGCTTTAGTGCTGCCAGGAAAGCAGAGCAAAACAGAGTCTGGGCCGGAATGGCCAAGGAGACTGCACACCAACTCGGAACCCCCATCAACGCCATTATCGGCTGGATAGAGGTCATGGATTCCATAACGGAAAAAGACGATGAGGACAAACAGGAAATCATAGAAGAACTCCGCAAGGATGTCAACAGGCTGGAACTGATCGCAGATCGGTTCTCAAAGGTGGGAAGCAGTCCTGAACTAAACAAACAAGACCTAACGGAGGTAATTCCACCTATAATCGACTACATGAAGAGGCGCGCTCCCAGACAGGTTCAATTCAGATTTGAAATGGACAGTCAGGGAGTTTATACCTCCAAAATAAACAAACATCTCTTCGAATGGGTGATAGAAAATCTCATAAGAAACTCATTGGATGCCATGGGGGAAAAAGGGTTGATACTTGTGGAGATGAGTCATCCGGATAAAAGAGTGGTAATAGAAGTATCGGACTCGGGTAAAGGAATCCCCACTGGAAAATTTAAAGAGGTATTCAAACCCGGATTTTCAACCAAAAAACGCGGTTGGGGGCTGGGACTATCTCTTGCCAGGCGAATTATTGAGGAGTACCACCGGGGAAAAATTTATGTGAAATCATCCACTCCTGACGAAGGCACCACCATAGCCATAGAATTGCCCGGGGCTTGATCCGCCAAATAAAAAATTACCAAGCTGTTGGCTGGTCTGATTTCGCTGTTCTGTTAAAGGATTTATTAATTTTGCCCCACCTAAATGGCTTGTTTAATAACACAATGATCAAATTATGAAATGGAATGTATTGTTGGCTGTGATTCTTTTGGGGCTCACCGCTTGCGGAGACAGGCTTTCGCCGGAGGAACAGGAACGCATGTTGATGGATGAACGCTGGCTGCTACAAGAAGTACGAGGTACGGAAAATTACCAAATAGACGAGCACAGACCAAATCACATTATGTTTCCAACCACTCTGCCTGGAGAGGCCAGAGCCTTTGCAGGTTGCAATACGATAAGTATGCGAATTAACCTGAGCGGCACAGATCTTGAAGTGGCGCAAATGATAAGGGGAAGTGAGGAATGCGAGGATATGTTACTGGAGGATAAGTTATATGAAGTCCTCGACGATATGAATGGTTTCAGGATATCCAACGGAACCATGGAGTTAAGGCAGGGAAGGAGAACACTGGCCACTTTTGAAAGAGATACCACTGAGTTTTTTCTCCCACAGCGATGGACTCCCGGTGGGAATTGATACTCATCATCAATCCAGAACCTAAGGGGTCAGTTTTACGTTGAAAAACTGCCATGAAAAAAGCCCTCGTCATACAAACTGCCCACCTTGGGGATGTTATTTTGTCCACGGCAGTAGTGGAAAAGCTCCACCGCTCATTTGAGGGGATTGAAATCCATTTTTTACTAAAAAAGGGCAATGAGTCGGTACTGGCAAACCACCCTAAACTGCAACGAATCTATTGTTTTGACAAAAACTCAAAATGGATTAGTTTTTGGGAATTGCAGTCTGAGATAAAGAAGGAGAAATACGACCTGGTAGTCAATTTGCAGCGGTTTTTTACTTCCGGATTGTTCGCCATCATGTCAGGCGCTGAGACGGTTATCGGTTTCGACAAAAATCCACTCTCTTTTTTTTACCACAAAAAATACGCCCATCGCTTCGAACCGGATAGCATGCTGCACGAGGTCGAGCGAAACCTGATCCTCATATCGGAAATAACAGACGATGGCTGGGTCCCACCCAAATTGTACCCCTCAGCCGGCGATTATGAAAGAACGGAGCGGGAGGACCCCTACATTTGCATAGCTCCGGCTTCAAAGTGGTTCACCAAACAATGGCCAGCCGAAAAATGGATTAAGGCATTAAAACACAGCCCACCGGGCATCGATGTATTGCTTATAGGATCTGAGGAAGACAGGGCTTTATGTGATCAAATTGAATCGGCAGACACTTCAGGTGCGGTTAAAAACACCGCCGGTCAGTACAGCTTACTTCAGGTCGCTGCACTAATGGATCGAGCGAGGATGAATTTCACCAATGACTCTGCGCCCCTCCACATAGCCTCCGCCATGAATGCACCGGTAACAGCCTTGTTTTGTTCCACCATTCCCGGATTTGGCTTTTACCCTCTCTCTGAGGACTCTCTGGTGCTGGAAACCGACAGGAAACTCTCCTGCCGCCCTTGCGGATTGCACGGAAGAAAAAAATGCCCTGAACAACATTTCAATTGCACCGATATTTCGATAAAGGCTGTTGTTGACAGAATGAACCGGTAGTTAAAATTATGGAAAACCGACCTGAATCCTTCGCACCAAATCGGGAATTTTTGAGGCTGAATTTGTGTTACCATAATCGTTTATGATTACAAGAGAAGTACAAATGGAAAAGACCAATCCTACCAAAGAAGCCAGACTCTTTAAGAATGACTTTTTGAACTCCATGACCAAAACAACCCCGCTGACCAGTGTGGTGGTTTACTTTCCGGTAATAATTGCCCTTCTTTATGTGGCGGTAGTGATCAATGGACTCCCGGCAGTGACTGTAGCCGGGTTGTTTGTTTTCGCCTTCTTCTTTTGGACACTGGCGGAGTATCTATTGCACCGCTATCTCTTCCATTGGGTCTCCGACTCTAAAATTGTAATGCGCATGCACTACCTGATGCACGGCGTACACCACGACCACCCGCGCGATGAGTCCAGATTGCTTATGCCGCCCGTGCCCGGTTTGATAATGGCGTCCTTTCTATTCTTAATTTTCTACCTAATCTTCCTACTAATTGGTCAACCACAGCTTAGCTGGGCTTTCTTTCCCGGTTTTTTTGCCGGTTATCTGATGTACTCTTTCGTGCACTTCTCGATTCATAAATTCAAGCCACCGGAGTTTCTCAAACCCCTTTGGATACACCACAATTTACACCATTACAAATACCCCGACAAAGCCTTTGGAGTGTCCAACACTTTTTGGGATCGCGTTTTTGGTACCATGCCGCCCAAAGACGAGCGACTTGGCAAAAAGACAAGGACGGAAAAGTAGTCCTCAAACTGGTTCTCTCGTTGCACAGAGTAATATGTACCGGATTTTTTACCTTTGTCTTGAAAGGCATCTGCTAACAGGGCAATTAAAAAGTGAGAAAATCAGTGGTTTTTGCGACAGGGGATTACTTCATTAAAACAGTGCTGTGCATCTTGTGTACAGTGGTTTTAGCCTGTTTACAACTCTCAGCCCAATCCGATAATCTTCTTGACATACCTGAGGTGTGGGGAGCTACAAAACCCCTGGCTGTCATCCAACCGGAGGAGGGCGAGAGAGGACCCGGAATCTGGTTTCAGCTCAACAGTGATGAAGAGCTTGTACTGGTTCGCTGGGAAATGAGAGATTCCGAAGGAGTGCTTCCAATTGCTTTCAGAGAGACACCGGGAGCTTTGTTTTTCTTCCCGGAATCCGGCGATTTTGAAGTGCGTGTATCATGGACAGATATATTCGGTAAGACCCATTCCGAGACGATGGGCCTCTCAATAGATGATTCGGGTACTACTTTTTTCCACTCCACTTTTCCAGGAAAATCATTTAATGTCCAACAGCTTGACTACGTTACTAATATCGATGTCTGGAACCAATTGGAGCTAACCGGAGCCCGCTCAAAACCCTTTGCCATTAGAGATATCCCCTGGTATGCACCGGCCTCAGCGGCTGTAGTAGGTGGAGGCGTATGGTTACTGGCTACAGATAGAGAAGAAGAGGACCCTCCCATACAACCACCCCCGGATACCACCCCGGCACTGATCGCAAATGACCTACTTGTAGAATTGACCTGCCCGGATGGGGCAGAAATAAATCCTCTGGAAAACGATGAAGGCGATGGAATGACTGTTACCGATGTAAGTGGATTGACCGATGAAATCGGTACTTTTAATCCCCCGTCCACAATAATTATTTTTCCGGGCTTGTCTAAGAGTGTACAATTGACTTATTCAGTTTCCGACAACCACGATCAGAGTGGAACCGCAGCGGTCATTGTGGAAGTACAATTGCCTGTGATTGATATTCCGGAGCTTGAAAGGGAAGTAATCGCCGGTGAACAACTCAGCGGTAATGTGCTCGAGGGAGCCTCCTGCAGCGGTTGCGAGGTGGTTGAATTCTCTCAGGGAATCAGTGGAACCGTCAATATTTCCCCCGATGGCAACTATAATTACGAGTCCGATGGCAATTTCAGCGGATGGGTTGAGGTGCCGTTTGAGGTGATGGATGAGTGCGGGCAAAGTGCACAGTCGTTAGTGCGTATATGGGTGGAAGCGGTTTGCGATGCCAGATTTCAGGTGGAGAATGCAGCGGAGGACTGCGGTCTTGAAAATGGCAGGATTAAGGTCACTCCTGAACAGGAAGGGGATTTTCAAATTCGCTGGCAGGATGGTTCAGAAATCTTTGAAAGAGCCGGACTGAGTTCAGGCAGTTTTTCCTACACTATAACCGATTTGAACAATGATTGCGAATACGAGGGCGAGGTCGAAGTAGAGGAGAATCCCGCGGAGCACTGGGGTTTGATTTCGACCAGTGCGGGAAATTGTCTCGAAACCCCGGATGCGCAATGGACCTTTGACTTTGATGGGCCGGGTAGCCCGGTGGTAGAACTCGAAGGACCGGAAACTAACCTCACAGCCCATTTGCAGGGCTGGTCGGGCGGTTTTTCCCTGACAGAAATATGGGAAGGAGAGTTCTTTCCCGAAGGTGAATACACCCTCACCGTTTACGATGAAACAGCCGGTGAGGAATGCGCCTCACAACAACAGATAAGCCTTCAAAAATTGCCTCTGGAAATGGTCCTCAATGATGTGGAAACTTCTGTTTTGCAAGGAGAAGAAGTGAGTGGCAATCTGCTTTCCAACGACCTTGGAACCGGTTTAGAATTGACTGCAATTGACGACCCCGATTTTGGAGAGATTGAGGTGGCAGAAGCCGGAGCTTTTACCTATTGGGCCCCAGAGGACCAAAGCGGAGAAATAGCGATGGAGTACACAGCTGTAGATACCTGTGGCCAGGAAAAAACAGCACTGCTCAGAATACATGTTCTGCCATGTGATATCGTTGTGGACTTTGAAGTTTCCGAACCCGATTGCGGAGCATCCGATGGTTCCATCCGCATTGAAACCAATGGTGATGAAAACCTTATTTTCGACTGGTCCAATGGCGGGGACAGCTCTTTTATTGAAAACTTAAACGCCGACACATACAGTTTAACAATAACCGATACAGCCACGCAATGCACGGAATCCTACGAATTTGAATTGGATAATCTTCCCCCAGAGGCAGTGAATGACACCTTTGAGGTTTTTATAACTGACACCCTGGTTTCCAATATTATAAGTAACGACATTGGGCACATACTATCAATAGAATCCCACAGTGAGCCTCAAGAAGGAAGCCTTGAACTGGATTCCACCGGGGAAATTATCTACGTTCCCGGGGAAAATTTTGTCGGAGAAGTTGATTTTTTCTATGTGCTGTTGGACAGTTGCGGGGGAACAGATACCGGGCTGGTTTTTATTGAAATACTGCCGGTTGAGTGCGAGCGAGAATATGAAATAACCGCGGATACGGCAGACTGTGGAATTTCCAATGGAGCTGCCTATTTTGTGATTGAAACACCCTGCGACTACGAATTGATTTGGCACGATGAAAGTTCAGCGGACAGTCTTAAAGAACAAACCGCTGGAGACTATGAACTGGTACTTATTTTATCTGGCGAGGGATTTGAATCCGACACCATCACCATTCCATACACAATTCCAGAAAGGGCACCGAAGTATATTGAGTCCTTTAGTGTGGAGGATCCCACCTGTATCGATGAGGGTGAGATAAACCTGGATTTGACCAGTCCCGGGGAAGGGGATTTTGAATTGACTGTCGAGGGTCCGGAGGAGAGCACTGTTATAGAAACGACGGAAAGTAGAATTGCACTTTCAGAATTTCTTCAGACAGGCCCGGGCGAATACCTCATTGTAGTTCGCGATATATCCCTTGAATGCGAACAGGGCGACAGTTTATTATTGGAGCTTGTTGAAAAACCACTGCCCATTGAGGTGCGGGATGAAGAAATTGAGGTTTTATCAGGGGATTTAGTGGGATTGGATCTGCTGGCAAATGCCCTCGGGACACAACTTAAGGTAACAGCTCACGAGCAGCCCGATTTTGGAAATCTGACGGTCGATTCATTGGGTGTGGGAAGTTTTGAATCCACCATTCCACAGAAGGGAGTCATAGAGGTCCAATTTTTCGTGGAGGATGTCTGTGGGACTTTGGACACCGCTTTATTGACCATAGTGGTCGAGTTGCCTCCCTGTGATTTTGAGGTGGATTTTATCAGTGAAAAACCCGATTGTGGTTTTAGCAATGGTTCGCTGGAAGTGATTCCGAACCCACCAGGGGATTTTACATTCCATTGGAGCAATGGTGCTGAGGATGCACTGAATGAGGATTTAAGTGCCGGAGAGTACGAGGTAACCATCTCCGATCAGTTGCTGCAGTGCAGTTTAATTTTTAATACCACACTGGATGAACTGGAAACCGATTGGATTACGGATAGCCAATTTTTTTCTGAGGGATGTTACAATGGGCCTGAGATAACCTTATATCTGCGAAATCCTGAAGGTGGATCGGTTCGGGTCACGGTTAATGGCCCGGGAATTTTTAATTCTTCATTCTTCGAAGATCCAGAAGCAGTGGATCTCAGTGATTATTTCGGCTACCTGGAGGCCGATCTGTACCTAATCTCTGCATTGCCCCAGGGGATTGCGTCCAGATGTGCCCAAAATATTCAGGGTGAACTCCATCTGACCGGACCACCTGTTGAAATTTCATTAATAAATACTACCAACCCAGGCGGGCCAAATCAAAATGACGGTTCCATATCAGTATCTCTGGACGGAGGAAGCCCATCCTATTCCCTTTATCTTAATAATCAATTCCACGGCACCACAACCGGGCAAATCTATGAGTTTGATAATCTGTCTGCGGGAACTTATGAAGTGCAGGTATTTGATGATTTAAATTGCGCCTCTGAAGTGTTGACCGTTACTCTTGGAACAGCCAATAGTCCGCTGGAATTCCGGTGGAAAAACGGAACAGAGAATGCGGTGTCGGACAAATGGGATTGGGATTTGGCTGCTATGGAGAACCCCTGGGATGAGAATGGAGAAGATGTGACAACCTGGATTTACTGGAATTCGAAAACGGCAGCCGAATTGAATTTCTATCCGATGCAAGGTATTCCATTGGGGTGGAAAACTAACTTCCACCATCTTACGGGAAAACAATATTTCAATTGGGAGCAGGGATCGGTCGGTGCGGATATCCGGGCCTCCAGACTGGCCATGGGGCCAGTCGTCAGGATGGGATTGGGTTTGTTTGCAGTAGAAACAGCTTTGACAGCCGGCTACCGACGATTGAGTTTAATTGACCTGCAGGTTGGTTTCTCCGGTAATTTATGGGACCCAGTGTCAATGGATGGCATGGAGTTGGATTTTTCATTATCAGTATCCAGAAAGTGGGGATTTGCTGAGGTTTACGGGCGGGTAAATATTACCAGCGATATACCTTTTGATGGAATTGGTAGCAGGTTGTCGGGAGGATTGAATTGGCGATTTTAAAATTGCCCGTCTTTCCGGGGTGCATGGGTATCTGGCCTTTTGTGGCTTAATCTAAAATTTCCAAACCATCAATCAAAGTTTCTGCTGGCGAGGTAATCGTACAGGGCTCTTCCCATCCTTCGAGAACAGTTTAGCCTCTTTTTGCTTCGCAGAGTGATAAAATTGTCTTTTCGGTTAATCTCGGATACTTGTCTGATATTGACTATGGTATTGTTATGAACGCAAAAAAACTGAGGTGGTTTTCCAGTTCTTGCTGGTAAAAACCAAATGGACGGCTGCTTTTTTCTTTCTCTCCATTTATCAAAAAAACGATAGATATGCTCTGATCGGCGACAATATGCGAAATCTCCTCGGGCTTTACTGTTTTTATTACCTGATTGAATTTAAAAATCTTGAAAACTCAGGCTGATTGCGCTTTCTAATCTCGAGTTAAGAGAGTGTTTCGCGGATTTCCGACATTGAGAAATGGGGATTTAAGCGGCCTTACTCACTGCAAATTTCAACTTGTCCTTATCCACTGGCTTGGTTAGGTACCAGATTGCCGAGTAATCAATGACTTTTTCAGCAAAATCAAATCGGGAATGTGCGGTGACAAAAATGATCATAAAGTTGATCCCGCTTTCCGATTCCAATTGCTCCAACAACTCAAAACTCTTCCTACCGTCCAGAACAATGTCCAGAAAAACGAGGTCGGGTTTTTGCAACCGAATTAATTTGTCAGCCTCTTCGATGGTTGCTGCAGTTCCGGTAATTTTGAGTTGCGGGCAATATTTTTTGATAAAATGTTGGAGAACTTCCAAATTGTCAAGGGAATCCTCAACTATGATGGCATCTAGCTTCATGTTTAAAATTTTCCATTTAGCATGGGCAATCGCAGACCAATATGCGCTGTGCCCAGTTTGGTCTTCGGTTTATTTTTTAAAATGTGGAGAAATGTGGATGTTTGATTGGTGGCCACTGTTTTAGTTCTCAGGTTGCAAAAATATCACTTTTCTAATTTTTGACAATGGCAATTTATTAAAGTTCAAAGATAGGGAAATTTTGGTTGATATCAATGGCTCTCGCAGGGAATAGATTTTTGTAATATAAAGCTGATACCAGAGTGCCCTGAGCGTCCTATTCCGGATTTTGCTTTTGGAATGGCTGATTTTTTGCCGGCATAAAATTCTGCAGATCTTTGTGCATCTTTATAGTGCGCAGGTCCGGATTTCAGCGAGGTTATCGTATTTTGCGACCCTGAAAAGGATGTTATAGAATTCTACTCCTCAAATTCTTTATTCAAAACCGGACAAATTATCCTTACCGTAGTACCTGGAGAGTAGTCCTCAATTGTCATTTCAACCCGAAATCCCAGTTTCTGAAGCAATTCAATACGTCTTTTCACCAGCAAAGTTCCCCTGGAGTGGTATTGTTTATCCCAATGATTTGGCTTTTGTTTCTCAGCCACTGCGCGACCGACTCCATTGTCTTTTATCTCTATGAGCAGGCTGTCATCCCGGCGGAAGATCTTTATTGCGATCTCTCCCATTCTGTCAATACCGGGAAAACCGTGTTTTATGGAGTTTTCCACAAAAGGTTGAATCAGCATGGGCAAGATCACTGTTTTATCTGCATCTATTCCAGGTTCCAGATCAATTTGATGGGTGAACCTGCCCGGGTATTTTTCCATCTCAAATTGGAGGTAGAGATTGATCAATTCCAATTCATTGGTTAGGCTTGTCCGATGGATATCTTTACGGCTTTCAATGCCGGTTTCCACAGACTCCAGATATCTCCGCATGAGTTTCCCCAGTTTGACGATCATATTGTTTGCCTCTTCCGGTTGTTCCAGAACCACCTTCTTTTGAATGTTGGACAATGCATTGAAGATGAAGTGAGGGTCGAGTTGTGCTTCCAGTGCGTGAATTTGGGTCAATTGGAGGTGGTTGTGTAGTTTGAATTGATTCAGCCTGATTCTCCAGTTGTACAACCAGGAACCGGCAATGACCAGACCGGAAAGCAGAACAAACCCGCCTGCAAATAGTGGGAACCAACTCCGTTTCCAAATCGGCAGTTGGACTTTATCCTGGCCGTGAGGTAAGGCCAATCCACTTCATCCCTGTCTTTGAAAACTGCCCTGATTGTCAAATTTTAAGTCCTGTAATCCAATTCAATGAGTCGAATTAGCTGGTCCCGCTGAGGAATGCTCCATTCACCCCCATCAGAAAGGCGGTACTGAAATCCTGGATTTCCCGGCCAGTTGAAGGATACCATATCAAACCCCACATTCGCATTGTTTTTTCTAAAAGGCAATTTGTGTACAGTATTTTTTTTACGGTTAAAAGAAATCGGTGGACATCGATGGAAGTGAGCTTTAGTTCAGCCTCACTCATTTCAAAATTGAACATTTGAGGGTCCACCAGGTAAGTTCCGGTGGCAGTTGGCACCCATATCTGATTATTGGAATCTCTGAAAAACCCGGTTAAACAGGGTTTTATCCCGTCAAAACCATTGTATTGATTAAATTCTTTGAGTATTCTCAGGCCGATTGGCCGACTGTTTGAGTGATTTTCTCTTAATATTTCTACTGTAAAAAGCTCCTTGTTTCCACTGATTAGGTATCTCCCTTCCCCGAGGTCAATCATATCAACCAATTTGGAGTTTGTATCAAAACCGTCCATCAATTCAAATTGTGCTTTGTCGGCATTCCACCACATAAGTCCGCAGTTTCCGGTGGCCCAGGTTTCACCCCATTCATCGATAAAAATATTGGTTGCACTTTTGCAGGGGAGATTGGCCCCTGACAGGGTAAAAGTCTCAAATTTCTCAGTCACTCTGTTGAATCGCACCACACCACCGGGACCTGCGAGCCACAGCTTAACTCCCGATGGTTTTATACTGAAAATCCCCACGCGAATGGCCTTTGAAGGCAATGGAAACCAGCCGATTTGGTCCAAATTTTCGGCATCAAAAACATAGAGTTTTTTTTCATCAGCTGCAATTAACTCATTGGTTAGACTGTCAAAATACAGACCCTCCGCAAAACGATCTGTTTCCAAAAAGTAGGTATCGAAATTTTTATCCACAGCAAAAATACCGTCCCAGGCAGGTACAAAGTGGTGGCTGTTGCTGCTTATAGCCCTGCCGGGAAACAACTCTCCGTTGCTGTGCGTGTTAGGGATGTTTTTCCATTCCCCTTCCTCCCAATAGAACAACCCGTTTAAATAAGAGTGAAAGAACAACCTGTCCTCCCATTCTGAAACACCCCAAATGGTGGCAGCTGGTTCTGATGCCAACTGCAATATCCCATTCAGGAAAAACTTATAAAGACCGTTGTCAGTCAACGTCCACAATTGCCCACTGCGATCCTTGAATGCGCTCCAAATAAACTGATTGTCAAAATCCGGGGTAGGAATATGGGTTTCATACTCGGAAAGGTATAGGTATTCTCCCTGTTTCCCGGGTGGATTCCGATGTAAAGTGTATCGATCCCGGTATTTTTCATAAAACCTTCTATGGAAGGTATGTCGATAAACTCTCGGCTGTAGCGATTGTAAGTAAAATAATTATTGGGTGAATCCATATAACGGTAGATCAGAAAGCCCATTTCCGGAAAAAAAGGCAGTTCGGGCAGGTTGGTTTGCAGCACTTCAAAACGGCCTATCAGTTGATATTTTACTGTATTATCACTTGTCAAAAAATAGTATCTGTCCTCCTGGACCGAAATCATTCTCTCTCCCTCCCTAAGCTTGATCCGGTCACCCCGATTGACCTTGTTCGGCTTTACCTCACTCAGACTGTCCTGGTTTAGTTCAAAAATTTGTAAGTGCGTTCCACTTCCTATGGCTATAATTGGTGATTTTTCTTCATCGGGTAGAAGGATTGTCCCCCGTGAGGATCTCATCGGGAGCGGTATGGTGATAAACTCGCGCCCATTGTAAATGGTCAGGTTGGTTTCACTGAGAAACATCATCCGTCCATCCCGGTCCTCTTCAATATAATGTATGAATTCGGTGCTGAAACCCGGGTGATTCTCGATCATTTTGAATTCGCAGCCATTGAACCTGGCAATTCCCTCATTGCTGGCTATCCAAACATAGCCTCTGCTGTCCTCCCTGGCTTGCTGATTGACAACCCCCGGCAGACCATCGTGGGGGGTGTAGTGCCTGTGCGGCACATTAATCTCCTGAGACCCTGCCGACAGAGTCATCAATCCAAAATAAATCACAAGGAAAATGGATCGAAATATGGTCGTCAATCGGTGGGTGAAATTGTTCGGAAGAGGTGGAAGGGTTGCAGGCATTTTTTGTCTTTGTTAAATAAAGGCGCTGGGTGGCTTCTTAGTCTTCCCCCTAAAAATGATAAACCACTTGAAAATTTTAAATAAAACCCCATTGCCTTTTTTACCGCAATATCTACTTTGATCAGAATGATTTTTTACCCGGCGGGTAAAGCAAATTAAACCTCTTTAAAGACCTCAAAGGCAAGTTTCAGCCGAAGCTGATTTTACATTTTTTGGAAAATGAATCGCAAAAGAGACCACAATTTACTGCTGATAAAGCAAATCTCATTGACAAAGTTAATAAATGAGTCCACTCCGAATACCCTTTTGTCATGAAAATGAGCGAAAAATTTAAGATCGAGGAAGAAGGGAATATATTCTGCAGGCGTAGCCATAGCTACGTTGAGGAAAGATTTTTCCTGATGACGAAGATATTGGATTTTGCAGCCATTTGTAATAAAAAGAGGTTTTCGGAGTGGACTCATAAATGAAGTGGAAAAGGGATTCGAGAAGCCAGTAATTCACCAGGCTTTTAAAATCCAGCCATTAGGAAAAGACCACTTTTTGGGATATCAATCTCCCACACAATGGGGTTGGGTTTCAAAAGTAAATTCGAACCCCTTTTTAATTCAACCGCGGGAATTGTAAATCCACTTAAGCTCGTCTATACTTAAACCGGAGAAAATGCCAGAGCAATCCCGGCAATAGCACAGCCAATCCGTAAATCCAAATGGTGGGGTCAATCCAATATGCAAGAAAAAGGCATCCTACCAATCCTGCTACAGCCATCCACCGGGGATAGAGTCGCATTTCGGCTGGGATAAAAAGGGCCGCAAGATTGGTGATAGAGTAGTATATTAGGACTGTCAATGCACTGAAAGCCCAGGTGAAAAACACATCCCCACTTAACACCAAAATTCCGATTACCACAGCAGTTGTCCACACTGCCACATTGGGGCTCCCGGTTGATTTTTGCACATCCGCGAATCTCACGGGCAGGTCTCCCCTTCGTGCCATACTGAGTATAACCCTTGAAAGTCCGAGTAACAGGTTTAATAATACGCCCAGCATGGCTGTAATGGCGGCAAAAGTTACAATGATCTCTACCGCGGGATAGCCCAGCAATTTGCTTACGGCCATCAGTGGAGCTGCATCTCCTTCTATAGTTTTGCCAAAAGCTTCTGCTCCCATTATATGTAAAGAAGTGAGACTTACCAGTAAGTACAACAGCACTATAAAAATCATTGCTGCGATAATGGCCCTGGGAATGGTCACTTTGGGGTTAAGTACTTCTTCTCCCAGGGTGGCTATTCGCCCGTAGCCGGTGTAAGCAACAAACATCAGTGCGGTAGCGTAAAGGGTCGCATTCCATTCAAAATCCACTGCTAAATCTTGTAAGGGTTCCTTTGGTATGCCCCCTCTCCACCATGCAACCAATAGGAGAACCGCCAGACCGATCAGTGTCACCCCGGTGATTACTTTATTCACCCTGTTACTCCGCCTGATTCCCCCGCTTACCATTACAGTTATAATCACGAGTAGGGCGAGTCCCGCTGAGACCGAAGCCCCGTAGGTCAAGTCGAGGTCGAATGCGTAAAACGTATAGGCAATGCAGCCGAGTATAGCGGTAGCAGCCGATGCAGATTTTGCAACTACAAACATCCAACCCGCTGTGAAGCCTAGTAGTGGACTCAGGAATTTGTAACCGTATTCATAAGTGCCTCCACTCACTGGGTGGGCTGCAGCCAATTGTGCACTGCTCAAACCATTAAAGGTCGCAAGGACCCCCGCCAAAAATATGGCGAGGACAACACCATTCCCGGCAACCTGGGTCGCAATGGCAATACTTACAAAAATCCCCGTACCGATGATTGAACCCAGGCCCATCAGTACAGCACCGGGAACCCCAATTGCCCGCCTTAATTCTTCAGGCCTCTCTTCCATTCATAAGTTTTTCCAATCTTTATTCATTAACCTTTCCCAAAGGTATTAACGATTTCGAGCCAATGAGTAGATTGGTGATTATTCAACTGTTAAATTAATGAAAATTGACCACCTCCAGCCCTTAACTGGTTAAAGGAAACCACCCAATGAACTGCATACCCCAATTTATTTAAATATCTTTGCACAAACTATAATTGGCTAATTTTCCCAAATCATCCGTGTGGAGGTCATTGGGTTTAGCCTGATTTTTAAACAATATAAAATAGTATTTCATGAACCGCATTTTATTGATTTCTATGCTTATGCCTTTGATCGCGATGGTTTTTTCCGACAAAATAGAGGCACAGGAGCTCAAAGCATACCAACTTTTTGAAGGAGATGGCAATAAGACAGATTTTGGTCAAATGGTGGAAAGGATCAAAGAAGCCGACGTGGTTTTTTTTGGAGAATTTCACAACAACCCCATCTGCCATTGGCTTCAGCGGGAAATATTAGAAATACTCCACAGTGAGCATCAGGATAATTTGGTGATCGGTGCCGAATTTTTTGAAGCCCACGACCAACTTATATTGGATGAGTACTTTTCCGGGCACATCAGTGAGAACAATTTTAATAATGAAGCCCGGTTTTGGGGCAACTATGAGACAGATTACAAGCCCTTGGTTGAATACGCACGCCACAACGGACTGCCTTTTATAGCGACCAATGTACCAAGGCGTTACGCCAACGTTATTTTCCGAATGGGTTTTGAGGGAATTGATTCTCTCCCGGTTCAGGATGGAAGGCGATATATGGCTCCATTGCCCATCGAGGTGGATATGGAATTGCGCACCTACCAAATGATGCTCGAAATGGCCCATGGCGAAGGTGCCAACAAATTTGTGTATGCTCAGGCTATTAAAGATGCTACCATGGCGCATTTTATTCACGAAAACATGGATGAAACAACGCGGTTTTATCACATTAACGGTGCCTTCCACACCAATTATAAGGAGGGCATAATCTGGTATCTGGAGCGATTGAATCCCAATCTGGATATTGTAAACATTAGCTCAGTCATGGCCCCTGATGCTAAGAAGTGGGATGATGAGCACGAGGGTATTGGTGACTTTGTTCTTTCCATCAATCAAAAAATGACCACGACTCATTGATCAGGCAGAATAGAAGCCCGGAGATCTGCCGATTGACAAGAAATAGATGATTGACGGAGCATGATCCTGTTATTCGGAACAGGGTATTGATTTTGGAACATTTTCAAAAAGATGCTATCTTTGTTGACTGAATAAATTTTTTAATCGCCCGGATTGATAAAATCGGGCTGTCAATAGTAAAAAAAAAACGGATGAAAAACTTAATGATGTTGGCCATTTTTGCTCTTATGTTCGCGGCATGTGGTCAGGAAACCAGCTACGAAAACGATGAGAAAGCCACTGATGATTATCACCAGGAAGGCGATGAAATAAGCGCCGAAGATGAAGGGGACGGTGTTCACTTTGGCGAGAAAATCGACGAAGAGGGTGCAATCACCTTTGAAGAATTGATGGAGTTGATGCAAGAACGAGATTCTATTCACACCAGGGTAATTGCAAGGGTTGACGATGTATGCCTGAAAAAAGGCTGCTGGATGAATGTATATGGTGAGGAGGGGACCGCTGATGAATCTATCTTCGTACAGTTTCACGACTACTCCTTTTTCATGCCCCTCGACCTGGGCGGAGGAAAAGTGGTAATGGAAGGATATGCTTACGAAGACTGGACTAGTGTGGCAGACCTTCAACACTACGCCGAGGATGCCGGTGCTTCTCCTGAAGAAATCGCAGCAATAACGGAACCTGAATTCGAATTGAAATTCATGGCTTCAGGTGTAAAAATACTTGAACATTAATTTGTTGTAACCGACATAAAGGAGTATCACACGATGCTCCGGATCCCAGGAATTTCTGGAAATTGATCTGCAAGAGGGAGCAGGAGAAGTGATTTGTTTGAAAAAGGTCATTTCTCCCTCCTTTTTTTCATCCATCCCACGGTCAAGACGCTTACATTCCATAGCTTTCCTTCGTTTTAGCTACCCCCCCTTTGGTATTATTAGTGACCTGTCGAGAGATTCAAATGGGTTCTTCTAATTCACCTTACTCAACTGTATATCCCAATTGTTTCCCCTGGAAAAAAATCTCTTCGGAACTTTCTTCAATAGAGTATAGAATTCTCCCTTTAAATTACAGACAATCGAGTAGGAGACAAAGATAGGTGATTAACCTAGCTTTGTCGTCCTCTCACAC
>REEO01000071.1 GCA_007695035.1 Saprospirales bacterium
ATATTGGATTTTGCAGCCATTTGTAATAAAAAGAGGTTTTCGGAGTGGACTCATTGATTTCCCCTTATAAAAATTTTCTGTCAAGCGAAAAGATCTGGAGAAGCTGTGGCTGTTTTTAATCATCACTCACTCTTGTACAAAACAATTTCTAAAAGCGTGGTTTGGAAATTATTTTTTTACTATCTTTGCGGCCCTGTTGTGAATAATGCAGCAGTTTTAATGCATTAACCAAAGATACAAAATAGCAATAACCCATGAAACGGACATTCCAGCCATCAAGAAGAAAACGCTCGAACAAGCACGGATTCAGAGCTCGCATGGCCACGAAAAACGGCAGAAAAGTCCTCTCCAGGAGAAGAGCAAAAGGCAGGCACAAACTGTCGGTTGCTGATGAGAAAACCAGCAAGTAATTGTGTTAGGTCTGCAGAAATACCCAAACCTGGTTTACGGATTTGCCATACCAACTTCAACTTAATTGAAGCACTGTAATTTCTGTGTACCCAAGACTTATAATCGGGAATGAAATGGGACAGGCTAAAAAGTTCGAAGGACATACTGAGGCTGTTTTCCGCCGGCAGTTCCCATCTCTCCCACCCCATTCTTATGAAATGGGAACGCTCCCCAAAGTCAGAATCCCCTAAAATTCTATTCACTACCGCAGTTTCCGCAAAGCGGATTAAGCGAGCAGTGGACCGGAATCTGATAAAAAGACGCATGCGCGAAGCGGTGAGGATCGACCTGAAAAATCGGTCACAATCCGCGGAAAATTTTCCAGCACTTGAATTAAGAGTAATTTATATTTTTTTGGGAAAAGAACCCTCCGATTACAGAGAAATCGCCAGGTCGGTAAAAAAACTGCACAACAAATTATTTTGGGATATCAATCGGAAAGATTGAGCAGCCAATTTATGGCAAGAGCGTAGCCCTCCAGGCCGGTGCCTTCGACCGAATTTACACAGACTTCTTTGAGGTAATTAACTTTTCTAAAATCTTCTCTTTCAGAAACTGCAGAAATGTGAACCTCCACCACTGGGTTCTCAATCGAAGCTATTGCATCTCGAATTGCTATAGAAGTGTGAGTATATCCACCGGCATTTAATACAATACCCACATTGCTTTTAAATCCCAAATCGTGCAACCAATCAATAATCTGTCCCTCGTGATTGGTCTGTGCATGCGAGAGTTTAATATTTGGAAAATCACCTTTTAGTTTGAGAAAATAATCCTCGAATGAAGTATGGCCATAGATATCGGGTTCCCTGACACCCAGCAGGTTCAGGTTGGGACCATTGATTATATGCACATTGGAAATGTTCAAAATTTAATTGCCGAGATCCGAGAGAAACTTTATCCGCATCAATCGAATTTCCTCAATGGTGATGTCATCATCCTTCAGTTCGTGGTAAGCAGTTACAGGATCATCCGTTTCCGCTTCCATAAAGTAGTCATGTATATCCTCTTTGGAGTAGTCGTCCACCGCATCTTCAATGTAGTAATCAATATTAACCTTGGTGCCTGAAGCAACGATCATCTCGATCTCAGTGATAAGGTCTTCCATGGTAAGATTGGTCGAAAAGGCAATATCTTCAAGCGGTATTTTCCGGTCGATAGACTTGATAATAGCTATCTTTTTGACCGATTTTTCAGCAACCTGCTTGATAAGAATATCGTCCGGTCTCTCGATTTCGTTTTCCTCTACATATTCATTGATGAGGTCCAAAAAGGGTCTCGCGTATTTCATGGCCTTACCCTGGCTAACCCCGGACACCTTAGTCATGTCCTCCATTCTAAGGGGATATTGCAATGCCATATCCTCCAGAGATGGATCTTGAAAAATGACAAAAGGAGGCAGGTCGTTTTGGTCGGCCACCTTCTTTCGAAGCGATTTCAACATTTTTAGAAGAGTCTCATCCAGTACTGCAGAGCCACCTGTAACATCTCCATTGCCTCGCTCTTCGGTGTCTTTGTCAAAGTCCCTGATTATGCTGATCTCAACATCATCGGGATCTTTCAGGAACTCCTCTCCCTTGTCAGAAACTTTTAATACTCCGTATTCTTCAATATCCTTGATCAGGTAATCGAGAATGACACCCTGCCTTAGAATGGAGTTCCAAAAGTTTTCGCCCTGCTCCTCACCAATACCATATCCATCGAGCTGATCAAATTTGTAATCTCGATTGATCTGGGTATTTTTTCCAACGAGGAAATTGACCACTTCCTTCTCGCCATAATTTTCACCCATCGTTTTCACGGCTTTAATTCCAATTCCCATTTCCTCTGTGGCCTCAATTTTTTCTTTGGGATGGCGACAGTTGTCGCATTTATCTTTGCACTGTTGTTCATCGTAGTCCTCTCCGAAGTAATGGAGCAAGAATTTTCTTCTGCAACCCGAAGTCTCGGCATAGCATATCATTTCTTCCAGCAAGTGGGCACCCATTTCTCTTTCAGCCACCGATTTATCCCTGAGAAATTTTTCCAACCTGCGGATATCTTTGTAACTGTAGAATGCTATGCACTCGCCTTCAAGACCATCTCTGCCGGCTCTACCGGTTTCCTGGTAGTAATTTTCGATACTTTTGGGGATGTCATAGTGAATCACAAATCGAACATCCGGTTTGTCTATTCCCATCCCAAAGGCAATTGTGGCGCAAATCACATCCACTCGTTCCATAAGAAAATCATCCTGGACTTTAGTACGGCTCTTGGAGTCCATACCGGCGTGGTAGGGAGCGGCTTTAATATCGTTGACCTTAAGGAAGTTCGCTACCTCCTCAGTGCTTTTTCTACTCTGCACATAAATAATACCAGACTTGCCAGGCTTGGTTTTTACGTACTGAACGATGCTCTTTTGCGCATCTGCCCTACTAGGCTTTGAGCGAACTTCGTAGTAGAGATTGTCCCGGTTAAAGGAAGAGACAAACTCATTAACGCTGTCCATGGTCAGGTTTTTAATAATGTCCTGCCTAACTTTAGGTGTGGCAGTGGCAGTTAGCGCTATGATGGGAATTCTATCCCCAATACCATCAATTATCTCGCGGATTTTGCGGTATTCCGGCCTAAAATCATGTCCCCATTCCGAAATACAGTGCGCTTCGTCAACCGCTACAAAGGATACATTCACCTTTTTTAAAAACTCTACATTCTCCTCCTTAGTGAGAGTTTCAGGTGCGACAAAGAGCATTTTAGTTTTCCCATCCAATACATCCGTTCTCACTTGTCTTGCCTGGGTCTTATTCAGAGAGCTGTTCAAAAAGTGCGCTACGTCCTCCTCTTTGCTGTAACCGCGAATAGAGTCCACCTGGTTTTTCATAAGTGCAATGAGAGGCGAAATAATTAAGGCAGTCCCGGGCATCATGAGAGCGGGCAGTTGATAGCATAGTGATTTACCACCTCCGGTCGGCATGATGACGAAGGTATCATTGCGCTCGAGTACACTTTTTATAATGGGTTCCTGAAGCCCTTTAAATTGGTCAAAGCCAAAGAACTCTTTGAGTGATTGTCTAATATCTGTTATACCTAACTCCATTTGATCTACTAGAAGTTTTGTTATCTGCCGGTTTGTTTTTCTTTCAAAATCATACCAACGGCGCTATAAAGATAATAATTTTTTCTAATGCAAGCCATTTGATTATTTTTTTTCGAAAAAAACCAATACGATCCGTTGTAAATGTAATTGGAAAGCCATCCAGTCGGAACTGGGTTATAGATATTGGTTTTTTCTACTTCGATTCCAAAATTAACAATCCTTTTGCTAACAACCAACAATCTTACCCATCTTTAATATACAACACTCAACCTCCTGCATAACAGTGGAACAAATCCACTAAAACAATACACAAAATGGCCTGACAATCGAAATTATGGATCAACACCTGTCATCGTCAAAATACAATGTAAAAAAACTATTTCATTGGCAGATCAGTATTGACAAGCTGGTGGTGTCTTCTTAAATAAAGCCTGGTCGCACCAAATACCATCTAGCAATCGACAAGCTCCCGGAGAATTTTTGTATATATGCACTTTTAAAATCCTGCGGAAATGGAGGACAGTAAAATAATTGAGGTCGCAAAACAGACCATTGCCATTGAGTCTGAGACCGTTTCAGCACTTAGGAGCGCTTTTGATCAATCTTTTGCAGATCTGGTGAAAGAAATTTTCAATTCTCCTGGCAGACTGGTGGTGTCGGGTATTGGGAAAAGTGCACTTGTGGCCCAAAAAATAGTAGCGACCCTCAACTCAACCGGCACCCCCGCCCTGTTTATGCATGCGGCTGATGCTATTCACGGGGACCTCGGTATGGTAGGAGCTCACGATATAGTCGTTTGCATTAGCAAAAGCGGCCAAACATCCGAGATCAAGGTGTTGACACCTATAGTGAAATCACGCGGAAACACGCTTGTGGGAATGACTTCAAACAAAAAGAGTTACCTGGCAAAGCGAAGTGATTACCTGCTCTTCACCCCGGTAAAAAAGGAAGCGGACCCCAACAATCTGGCTCCTACCAGCAGCACCACCGCTCAAATGGCCATGGGAGATGCACTGGCCATGGCACTGCTTGCATTGCGAGGATTCAGTCCCAGTGATTTCGCCAGGTATCACCCGGGAGGTGCACTGGGCAAACAACTCTACCTCCGGGTAAAAGACGTAGCTCAGTCCAATCTAAAACCGGCCGTTTATAGCGACAGCTCACTGCCTGAACTCATTCTGGAAATCTCTTCAAAAAGGCTGGGAATGACTGCAGTGCTGGAAAGAGAAACTGAAAAATTGATCGGTATAATCACAGATGGTGACCTGAGGCGCATGCTCTCTTCCGACAATCCCCTGGAAAATATAAGTGCCGCCGATATTATGACCACCAATCCCAGAACTACCGCGCCCGAAACCATGGCGATCAAGGCACTCAATCTCATGAAGGAGCACAGCATTACCCAGTTGATAGTCTCAGAAAATCGCGAATACCACGGAGTAATCCACCTTCACGACCTGCTGCGGGAAGGCATCGTCTGATTTCCTCTATCCCCACTCAATCGGAAGTCCGAAGCAAAGTACACACCCCACCAAATCAGAAGAAACAAAAAGGCGGGCATTTGGTAATTGAGTGGAGAATCAAAAGCCATGACCACAGCCATATAGGCCCACCACCCCACTGCAAATGACCTGAAAACCCTATTACGGTTTTTCATAACGGCGAAAAAGGTCAAGAAGAAAAGGAGCAGAAATAGCAACATGGACGGAATGCCGCCTTCTACGCCGAAGAATAGGAACTGCTGATTGGTATGGGCGCGAAGTTCAATACCATCGCTTTCATAAGCCGATCTCATCGACTGCCGGTACCCCCCGGTTCCGGTTCCTAATACCGGATTTTCCGAAATGAGTTTTAGGTTGTACTCCCATGAGACCAACCTCAACGCCACAGTCTGGTGTTCAAGCTCATTCAGATTCACATCTTCATGCATGTAGTTATTCAATTCCCATTTCAACTGATCAAACCGGTAGGTCAATTTACTATCGGTTCCAGTCAAAAAAAGTATCCCCGGCAATAATATCAGGGCAGCGAGAAGAATTATTTGCCAGCGACCTGGAGCCCAATCCTTTGTTCTGCTAAAAAATCCGTAAGCAGTTGACAGAATCAAACCAAAAGCCAAGGCGATCAATGCTCCCCGACCTCCCAGTACTACAAATCCAGGTGTAATAATTAGAGCAGAAAAGAGGTAACCGGCCTGAAGTCCTCCCCTGAAATGCCTGATCCAAATTACGAGTAATGAAAAGCCCAATAAATAGGCGAAATAGAGCCGGTCGAGAAAAGGGCTGTATGCACCAAAACGGGCGAAATCCTGCATTTGGGGCTCCCTTCTAAGTATGTACCAATATCCATCACCTACAGGCACCTGCTCCGGGAAAAAGTAAAAGTACAAGGTCACCAATGATGCAATCACAGATCCAGCCAGCAGAGACCCAAACATCCGTCTGGCATTTTCAACCAACCAGTCCCTCAGTACCCAGGTAATAAACGGTACCAAAAGCAACTCATCAAAACTGAGCAATCGTCGAAAAGCATCGGAGGCAGGACTCCACAACACACCCAGAGCCATCCACCCCAGAAACAAGATCAGCGTCCAAATCACCCATTTTTCCCTCCTGAACTCACCGGATAAAAAACGTCTGTGAGGGCCATCCAAATAAAGTCGAATCAGTCCGGCTGTAACCACAATGCCGATCCCTATGGACGCGGCGGGTTTGAAAAATGGCATCAGAAAGGGCAACAAAACGAGGAGTCCGCAAACTACCCGCTTAAATAATGAATTCCCATCCGCATTACTGATCCACATTTTTTTGACAGCTTTTTTCCGGCATTGCAACGCTTACTCCCCCAAAGATGGAACTTTTTTAAAATATCCCCTACCTTTGCCCCGAAAAGCAGAACCAAGGATGAACGAAGAATTCAATACAGCGGAGCAACTGCTGGAGCAAATTAAGACCGCTGAACTGAACAACAGCGAAGAACTGGAAAGTTTCAGAATCAAATATCTCGGCTCAAAAAACGAGATCAAGCCCCTATTTTCCAAAATGGGCAGTTTGAAACCGGAGGACCGAAAGGCATATGGGCAATTGCTTAACAAGCTGAAAAACACGGCCGAAGAGCGTTACAAAACGCTAAAACCCGCACTGGAACAGCGAGAAAAACATGCTGAATACCGGGACATTGACCTTACCGCACCACCTGCACCAATTAAGCATGGGGCGCGCCATCCGGTGGATATCGTAATGAACCGGGTCATATCTATTTTCCAAAAAATGGGTTTCCTGCTTGCAGAGGACCGGGAAATTGAGGACGATTGGCATAATTTTACTGCCATGAACACCCCGGAAGATCATCCCGCGCGAGACATGCAGGACACCTACTACCTCCGAGACTTTGAGGGACTATTGCTCAGAACGCACACTTCAAGCGTGCAGGCCAGGGTCATGACGAGTACAAAGCCACCTATACGCATTATTGCTCCTGGAAGAGTTTACCGCAACGAGACCATTTCTGCCAGGTCTCACTGCCAGTTTCATCAGGTTGAGGGCCTCTACATAGACAGGGATGTCTCCTTTGCCGACCTGAAGCAAACCCTGCTACACTACGCAAGAGAGATGTACGGCCCGAATGCAAAGATCAGACTCCGGCCCTCCTACTTCCCATTTACAGAACCCAGTGCAGAGGTCGATGTATATTGGGGGTTGGAGAGTGAAACTGACAAGCGCATCACCAAAGGTACCGGGTGGCTGGAAATCATGGGCTGTGGCATGGTGGACCCCCAGGTGTTAGAAAACTGCGGAATCGATCCCAATGAATACAGCGGCTTCGCCTTTGGAATGGGGATCGAGCGACAGGCATTGCTGCAGTACAGAATTGAAGATATCAGGTGGTTGTTCGAAAACGACATCAGGTTTCTGAAGCAATTTCACCCGGCCATTTAATCATAAAACCCTCGAAGGGAAATTAAGGAAAATCTTAAGGTCTATCCCTTTTTTTAATAGGGGTTTCCAATTGGGGAAGGGGCTCTTATAGCCGGTCGCTGGTCGTCAAACATATAATTATAAAGCGAGACAAAAAATCCATACTGTCAAAAACCATTCAAGATGAAGCCATCACTACCAAAGGGAACCAGGGATTTTGGTCCACTTCAAATCAGAAAGCGGAACTACATATTTGACATCATCAAAGACACCTTTGAAACTTACGGTTACCAGCCCATCGAAACACCGGCCATGGAAAAGCTGGAGACCCTTATGGGGAAGTACGGTGACGAGGGCGACCAATTGCTATTCAAGGTTTTGAACAATGGTGATTTTTTGTCAAAAGCCGACCAGGATGCGCTGAGTGCACAAGACAGTAACAAATTGCTCCCTTCCATTTCGAAACGGGGACTAAGATACGATCTGACCGTACCCTTTGCCAGGTTTTTGTCCATGAATCGCAATGATTTGCCGAGGATTTTCAAGCGCTATCAAATCCAACCTGTTTGGCGTGCAGACCGTCCACAAAAAGGCAGATTCCAGGAATTTTACCAATGCGATGCAGACGTGGCCGGATCGGATTCTCTCGTTTATGAGACCGAATTGATGGAAATATACGACCGGGTATTTGACAAACTAGGCATCGAGGTAACCATCAGGGTCAACCATCGAAAAATACTGGCGGCGATCGCGGAATTAGCCGGCCTGGGAAACCAATTTATCGCCTTTACCACTGCCCTTGACAAATGGGACAAGATTGGCAAAGAGGGTTTTGACGGGGAATTAAAAAAACTCGGCTGCGAGGACGGAGCCATCGAAAAAACGTTGGATGTCATCACAAAAGGTTATGAAAACGGGAAAGTAAAGCAAGTGTTGGAATCCACTTCAGCCGGTGCGGAAGCCGTGAAAGAAATCAACCAATTAAATAAACTGGGTGCATTTGACGGATTGGCTAACAAGGCGAAAATCGACCTTACCCTCGCCAGGGGATTGACGTATTACACCGGATTGGTATTTGAGGTGGAGGGAAAAAACACAGGCCTCGGAAGCCTTGGCGGCGGCGGCAGATACGACGATTTAACCGGCATATTTGACTACCCGGATATAAGCGGAGTAGGTATTTCCTTTGGAGCAGAGCGCATTTTTGAAACCCTGGAAGCACAAAACGGATTTCCCGAATTCTCAGCCAGCTCCTCTCGGGTTCTCTTTATGCCTTTTGACGAGGAAAGTCTCCTGTACAGTTACAATTGGTGCACCCAACTCAGGAATGCGGGCATCCCATCTGAGGTTTACCCCAGCCCTGACAAACTCAAAAAGCAATTCAGGTATGCCGAACAAATTCAGGTTCCCAAAGTGGCGCTGGTAGGAGAAAAAGAACGCACTTCAAATGTGGTGGGCCTTAAGGATCAGAAAACTGGAGAACAGAGGGATGTGGAGTTGGAGGAATTGATGGAATTGCTGAAGTAATGAGATGCTTTGATTTTTGCTGAAAGACTGGAAACCCGGGGTTTCCCTTCCTTTATCGGATCAAAAAAAACGCGCATATTAAGCACCCCCAAAACAATCTGTGCCCACAGAGATTCCTTTAAACAATCATTCCCAATTCCAGTGGTTGTAACCGCAACGGTACATTTTTCGTATAAGACAAAATGCCAGTACATTAAAGCATATTTTATGCAAGCTTTGCACCACGGCTATGCGGAAATTCAAATCACTGTATATTTGACCGAAAATTGTTGAATTGGAGACCAATTTACTCATTGAAATACTACTTCCACTTTCCCTGGCCACCATTATGTTTGGTATGGGTCTCACCCTCCGATTGAATGATTTTAAGCGAATTTTGGTCTATCCCAAAGCGGTATTCACCGGCCTGGTCTCCCAATTGCTTTTGTTGCCGGCCATTGCATTTGCACTGGTGTATTCCATTGATGTGAAACCCGATTATGCAGTGGGGCTGATTTTGATTGCGGCTTGCCCCGGAGGCCCAACCTCCAACCTAATCGCCTTTTTGGGCAAATGTGACACGGCCCTTTCAATTTCTCTGACAGCCTTGTCCAGTTTGATCACCATATTTACTATTCCCATTATCGTAAATCTCGGACTGGAGTTATTCTACGACTCAGGTCAAATTATCAGACTTCCGGTATTACGTACGATTCTCCAAATCATGGTAATCACCGTCATACCCGTTGGTTTTGGCATGTACACCAGGTCAAAAATACCGGTACTGGCCGAGAGAGCCATTCGCCCGGTGAAGCTGGCCTCTACCCTATTTATAATTTTGGTGATAGTGGCGGTGGTGTTTAATGACCGGGAAATGGTACTGCCGGCATTCAAAGATACTGGATTGTGGGCATTGATTCTCAATGTAGTCACCATGGCAACCGGATTTCTCACAGGCAGGCTAATGGGTTTGCCTATGCCGCAAAAATCATCCATTTCCATAGAAACCGGTATTCAAAATGGAACCCTGGCCATCGCAATTGCAGCCAGTAGCACACTTTTAAACAGCCCTGATATGGCTATTGCCCCGGCAGTGTATTCCATTATCATGTTCTTTACAGGAGGAGCAGTTGCCTGGATGTTCAGCCGTTTAAACCACAAACACGCCCTTAATAACCGTCATTGACAGCCACCCGGCAGGATATCAATCCACTTTTTGGCCGTAAGATATATTCTTTCCTTAGGAAAAACTGAGAGTAGCCTGAGGGCCAATGAAAATTTGTCGATTTCACTACTGCTGGAATTTGATAATAATCACCACACACTAACTGCCATTTTTCACCTCCATAATGACGAATATTCAACTTTTACTCCTCTCTATGTGTCATTTTGACAAACACAAGAACGATTTATGACTTTTTGACCGAATTATTGCAATGGTATATAGTTTGATAATAAAGGGGTGAAAAGTTATTTATTTAACCCTAAAAATTTTTCAGCCATGTTAATGAAGATCAATAAAACACCGGTTCAAAGCACGCTGTCCAGAATGATGGATGATTTTTTCAACGGATTTGGAGATATGCATGAAAGCAACCTTATGGCCACCAAACCATCTGTAAACATTGTCGAGAATGAAGACAATTTCATGGTAGAAGTTGCAGCTCCCGGACTTGACAAGAAAGATTTCAATGTCACCGTGGACGATGATATTTTAACCATATCTGCAGAGCGCAAAGATGAGTCAGAAGACAAGTCGGGCACATTTACCAGAAGGGAGTTTAACTACACTTCTTTCAGCAGATCATTCCACTTGCCAGAGACTTGCAATTCTGAAAAAATCAATGCCAATTACAAGGATGGCATGCTGATTTTAGAAATCCCAAAGAGGGAAGAGGCTAAGAAAAAGCCTGCCAAAACAATTAAAATTTCATAAGCACGAGGCAAGTAGCAAGTAGTTGGATTTAGGTTAATAAAGCTCGGGAGATCCCCTCTTCCGGGCTTTATTTTTTCCAGTAGATGAGAAAATTCAGTTAATTTATTCGATTCTTGAGCCTGTACAACTTGCCGGGCAGCGATTGCACCATGCCCTTTAATTCTAACTCTAACAGTAGATTGGCGAGTTTTCCGGGCCGACATTTGGCCAGTAGGGAGAGTTTGTCCACATGCACCCTGCCCTCTTCACGTAGAATATCCACTATCAGCATTTCGTCTTCCGTAATTTCACTGAATAACAAACCCTGGGCGGCAGCGGGCTGTCCGCTTTCCACATCCCAGTTCAACTGCTCTGCGATGTCATCCGCAGTTTCCATCAGTGAGGCCACATGGGTTTTTATCAACTTATTGCAACCTCTCGATTTTTCGTCAAATGGTTTTCCGGGGAAGGCAAATACATAGCGGTTGTAGTCAAAGGCAAGCTGTGCAGTAATCATCGAGCCACCCTTTTGTTTGGACTCCACCACGACCAGTGCATCGGACAAGCCAGCTATAATGCGGTTTCGCATGGGGAAGTGCTCCCGTACCACCTTTTGATTGTGAACGAACTCGGTCAGCAGGCCTCCATTTTCAAGCATTTGGCTAGCTATCCCTTTATGGTTGGCAGGATAAATAAAATCGTGACCTCCACCAAGGACCCCGACAGTGGGAATACCCTGTTCCAGCGAATGCTTGTGCGAAGCACCGTCTATTCCCATCGCCAACCCACTAATGGTCACTACCTTATAAGGTAAGAGCTGACTAATCAACTGCTCGGTGAGCAGCAGGCCGTCCGGAGTGGGCGTGCGGGTGCCGACAATACCCACTGTCCGCCCGGCATTCAAATCTGCAGTCCCGCGGTAGTATAATACAATGGGGCCATCCGCCATTCTTCTCAATCGGGAGGGATAGGCGGGATCCAAATAGGCCAAAACCTGTGTATCCTGATCAGTTTCCTTGCGGTAAATTTCCTCTGCCTCTTTGAAATCCAGCTCCTTTTTCAAGCCCCGGACTAAGTCCTCTCTTATTTTGGGCAGTTTGGAAATTTCTGAAGCGGGGGCCTTTACGAGGTTTTCGGTGGTATTAAACTCATTGATTAGACGCCGAAAATTCTTGGTTCCCATTCCGTGAAGCCGGCTGATTGCGATGTGGTTAATTATTTCCTGTTCTTTCATAGCAAGGTTGGTCACAAATTTACTCGTCCAAAAAAGTAGGGTCCAGTTCAAATGCTCGATCTATATGGAATTGCGCCTGATCATGCATACCCCGCATCTCCAGTACCCTACCGAGGGCATAGTTAATCCGGGCATCGTCCGGCTCAAATTCGTGGGCCAAATTCATATAAAAATGGGATTCGGAGATATGGCCCATTTCCACAAACAGCTCAAAGGTGATCTCGTAGTAAAAGTCTAACAGCTTTTGACGGTCAGAGTGGGTGCGATTCAGGTATTCCATGTACTCCCTGATGTAAGACAACCTAGGATTGATTTTCATCACCTCTGTAAACTCCTGCAATAACCTGTCAAGGTCGCGGTGAATGCGATAACGCTCTGCTGCTACTCCGGCACGCATATTTAAAGCACTGCTGTAGGTGGGGTGTATTTCCAGAGCCCTTTTAAAGTGGTGCTCTGCTACATTTAGATACATATTCCTCTTTTCTCTGTCGGTCTCTTCCCGGTATTTATTAAAATTGGCGGTTCCGTAAAAGAGATTGGCCCGGGCACTGTTGGGGTTGGTCTTTACAGCACTCGCATTGAGCGCCATGGGACTCTTCCAGTCCGGGAGACGATCCAGCACAATAGCTGTATATGATACCATCACCAAAGCCAACACTCCAATGGATATATTCCGGACTTTCCCCACTTGCTCAAAGTAATTGGGTATTTTGCGAAGCAACATCCAGGGGAGCAAGGCACAAAACGCAAGGGAAGACATATACACGAAGCGCTCATTCATAAAAGTACCAACCGGGAAAAGCACATTGGAAACTATGGAAATAGTCGCCAAATAGTACCAAAGCCAAAATGCGACCAGGTCTTTTTTCTTCAATCCGTAAATGGCGTAAAATGCCATCCCTATATATAGCAAAGCACTCAGAAGAACAGCGGGATTTATCCATTCCTGAATGGCGATGGCATATGGATAATAATCGTGGGACAGCGGCCAGGGCACAAACAACAATTGAATGTACTTGCCGAGTGTCAGGGTTATGGTTGCGTATTGCTGAGCTGTGTTCATCTCCACAAAGGGATTGTTCATCAACTGGGTCACCTCCACCCCGCTGGAAAGGAGATAACCTACCACCTGATATCGAATTAATAAGTACCCGGCTGTAGCCAACAACAAACCACCCATTAGGGGCAGTTGTCGCCAAATGGGTCTGTCTGTAAAAAAATAGAGAGCCAGTGGGATTACGGCGAGAAAGGTGATCACATTTTCCTTGGCCATCAAGCCGAGAAAAAAGACCCCGGTAGCTGCGATCAGCCATTTTATTTGAAACCGGTCAAAATATCGAATTGATAAATACAGCCCAGCCAAAGCACCCATTAACGCCATTATTTCATCCCGTCCCTTGATATTGGCAACCACTTCGGTATGCAAAGGATGCAGAGCGAACAACAGGGACGCGACAAACGGAATCGATAGAAACCACCGGGTATCCGCCGACTCCTTTTTACGGAAAAAGAAAAACATAAGACGGTATATCAACAGGCAGCTCAGTCCGTAAAGCAAGCCATTGCCGATGTGTCCCGTCAATGGATTGAGGCCAAATAGCTCATATTCAATAGCAAAGCTTACTATGGAAAGCGGCCGGTAACGAGAGCCCACAACAAGACTTTGGTGCTCGCCAAAATACCCTTCGAAGGACTCTCTGCTCAATATATCCCATATTCCGCCAATCCCCTCCTGGACAAAATCATTTTCGGAAATGACGATTTTATCGTCCAGAATATAGTCGTAATTGATAACCGGCAAATAGAGAGCAAAAGCAACTGCAAGTATTATGGCACCGGCCTTAATCCTTCCGGAATCTCTCCAAAAACCGGGCATCGTCAGGCTCTCCCACCTCTTTTTTACCACTTTCTTACGCTTAACTACTCGCTTTCCCCCTTTCCCGGGCTTTTTTTTCATCTCAAAGGTTTTACCAAAGGTGAATGGGGCTGCAATTACTTACATCCCACCTTGATATTAGTCATTTTTTGGCATCTCAATACCTGCAATCCCAGAGAATGTTACCGGATTAGAATTCAAAGGACCGCTCTATAATTTCCTGCTGTTGGCGGTCGTGTATCTTTTTAAATCCGGTCGCCGGAGATGCACTCGCCTTTCGACTTACGGCGCGAATATCTTTTCCTCTGAACATCATCGCAATATACCACCATGCACCCATATTCTCAGGTTCTTCCTGTACCCACATCATTTCGGCGTTGCTATATTTAGCGAGTAACTCCTCCAGTTGGTTCTGAGGAAAAGGGTAGAGTTGTTCTACACGCACAATAGCCACATCGTCAATTTCTTTTTCCTTCCGATACTCATCCAGTTCAAAGAATATTTTTCCTGTACAAAGAATAAGCCTCTTTACCTTCGGGGACTTTTTTTCTACGAAGTTTGAGTCGTCCACAAGTTCGATAAAGCGTTTATTACTGAGGAATTCATTCATGTCGCTTACGCAAGCCGGATGGCGGAGAAGCGATTTGGGTGACATGACCACCAATGGTTTTCTGAAGTCCCAGGTCAATTGCCGTCTCAATGCATGGAAAAAATTGGATGGTTTTGTAATATTGACAACCACCATATTGAGTTCGGCACAGGCTTGAATAAAGCGCTCCAGTCGGGCTGAACTGTGCTCCGGCCCCTGGCCTTCATAACCGTGGGGAAGCAGCATGACCAGACCACTTTGCCTTTGCCACTTACTCTCAGCAGCAGTGATATACTGATCTACAATAACCTGGGCGCCGTTGAAAAAATCACCGAACTGCGCCTCCCAAATGACCAATGCATCAGGGGTAGCCATAGAATACCCGTATTCAAAGCCGAGTACCGCAAATTCTGAAAGCAGTGAATTATATATCCTGAATTTGCCTTGTTCTTCCGACACATTTTCCAGCCTATTGTACTCTTCGTAGGTGTTTTTATCGTAAAAAATGGAGTGCCTGTGAGAAAAAGTACCGCGTTTCACATCCTGGCCACTCATTCTAATGTCCTTGCCTTCATTGAGAATGGAGCCGTAAGCCAGCAATTCAGCCATCCCCCAGTCCAGGGTATTGTCCTTTTTCAAGCGCTCAACTGCCTTAAGCAAACGGTTGACTTTACCGAGTGGGGTGAATCCATCGGGTGTATTGATCAGTTTCCTCAGTATCTCAGTAATTTTATTCCGGGCAATTCCTGTCACTGGAGACCGCTGGAAGTCACTGAGATCTGCCTTTCTCTTCAATTGTTTCCAGGCAAGTTCAGGTTCCTGGTACTCGTAAGGCAAAGGCTTTTCTTTTACCATATCGAGTCGCTCCTGGAGTTTATCCCAGAATTCCTTCTCCATTTCCTTTGCCAGATTGCTGTCCACATCGCCTCTTTTCACCAGCTTTTCGATGTACACCTTTCGCGGACTGGGATGAGATTTGACTATTTCGTACATTTCCGGTTGGGTGAACTTGGGATCGTCTCCCTCGTTGTGCCCGTGTTTCCGGTAGCAGACCATATCGATAAAAACATCGGTCTCAAATTTTTGGCGGTATTCCATAGCGAGTTTAACGCAATAGGCAATGGCCTCCGGATCATCACCATTCACATGAAAAATGGGAGCCTGGATCATATTCCCCACCCCGGTGGAATATACGGAAGAACGTGCATCATCAAAATCAGTCGTAAATCCAATCTGGTTATTTATAACCAAATGAACAGTTCCCCCTGTGAAGTAACCTGAAAGTTGACTCATTTGAGCCGTTTCATAAACCACACCCTGCCCCGCGATGGCAGCGTCACCATGAATTAAAATAGGGCATATTCTAGAAAAATCAGACTCGTAAAGTATTTCAGCTTTGGCGCGTGAAAAGCCTATGACTACCGGATTGACAGATTCCAGGTGGGACGGATTGGGAGCAAGTTTTAAATGGACCGTCTTTCCAGCCGGGGTTTCTATTTGGGAAGAAAATCCGAGGTGGTACTTCACGTCTCCATCACCAAAACTGAGATCAGGGACTGCCGTGCCCTCAAACTCGGTAAAAATTTGCTCATAGGTCTTGCCGAGGATGTTGGCCAGTATATTCAACCTTCCCCTGTGTGCCATTCCTATAACAAATTCTTCCACCCCGTGCTTACTTCCCTCGTTTATAATAAGGTCCATACCAGGGATGGCAGCTTCTCCGCCCTCCAGTGAAAATCGCTTTTGACCTATATATTTGGTATGCAAAAAGCGCTCAAAGACCTCGGCACCGTTGAGTTTTTCGAGTATGCGACGTTTCTCATCAGGTGCAATGCCGTAGTCCTCTTTCAAATCCCGCTTTTCAATTTGTTCCCGCACCCAATATCTGGCTTTTCTGTCTATTATATGAAGAAACTCAAAGCCAATATTGTCACAGTACAGGGCATTGAGACGATTAATAATCTCGCCTAAAGTAGCGTTTTTCATACCCATTTCGCTGGCTGCATCAAACTTTTGGTCCAGATCGCTCTCATCCAGTCCATAATCGGCCAAATAGAGATTGGGCTTTCTATCACGGCGCTTTCTGATGGGATTGGTAGTTGAGAGCAGGTGGCCCCTTGCTCTGTAGCCGTGTATTATTGAGAAAACAGCGAATTCTTTGCGAATCTCCCCATTGGATTTCGCCACACCATTGGAGCCGAGTGCAAACTCGAATCCCTCGAAGAACACTCTCCAGCCCTCATCCACAGAAGCCGGATCGACTTTGTACTTGCGGTACATATTATCAATGTATTCCGGGTGAGCATTGAAGACATAAGAATAATCTGACATACAAAAATTTATCTTTAGCTTTAGCTTTTTTCAGAAGTCTGCACACTAACAAAGATGCAAACAAAAAATTAAAAACTTGAATCAGCACTTATCAATAAAAGAAATAGTCCCAACTGACCGTGCCATAGTGCAAATATCTCAATAATTATTGTAGTGGCCCCCTTTTTTAGACAGATATTAGACAAAAGAAATCCAGGGTCGTTTAAATTTTTTTCAAAAAAACAGACTACCATTACTCAAGTATTCGTATATTTGCGCTCCGAATAAAAAACGACGAAAGAAAAGTTATGGCAAATCATCAGTCATCAAAGAAGCGAGCGCGTCAGGAAGCAAAGAGGCGCATTCACAATCGCTACTACAAGAAAACGACCAGAACAGCAATAGCGAAGCTCAGGGAAATAGAGGATAAAGCAGAAGCTGAAAAGTTTTTCCCCAAGGTTTCCAGCATGATCGACAAACTGGCCAGACAGCGCCAGTGGCATCACAAAAAAGCTGCTAACCTCAAGAGCAAACTGGCAAAGCACATTAATAGCCTGTAACCCACAGCGGATTTACGGCTTTTCTACAGCGCAATGAGTTCACCCTTGTTGCGCTTTCTTTATTTCAAGTTCTTTGACAGCCCAACAGTCCAACTCTTCCACGGGTCTTTGTATAAACCGCTCTATTTTATATCCCAACTCTTCTGCTACTTCCCCGAAGATGTCTCTCAGTTCAACTCCCAGGCTTCCGGTTACATAAAGTGGATGTTTTTCCTCCTTAAGAAGCGGTTTAACCTGTTTGATCAAAAAAGCAGACAAACCATCACGCAGTTGGTCTTCCACCCAGTAATCGTCCTTCATTTGAACCATCAGGCTCCCAATCTCACCCAAATAAGCGGCTGGTGATTCAGTTGAATACAGCTCATCTATCAGTTTAACGGGATCTGAACCCAGCTCTGCCTGGACCTCATTCTGGATATGTGTGGGCAAACTATCGTAGATGAGGTGATTGAGCAGAATTTTTCCAAAGTAATTTCCACTACCCTCATCCCCAACCAAATAACCACCGGACGGCAATTTTCGCAGCAATTTTGGTCCTTTGTACAATCCTGCATTACTACCAGTACCAAGGATACAACAAAGGCCGGTTTCTCCATCAAGCGAAGCAATGGCCGAAGCATCCAAATCGGAACCTGCGACAACATAAGCTGCAGGGAATAAAACTTTCAACATCTTTCTTGCGCGGTCAATGCGGCTTTTTGAACCAAGGCCAGCTCCAAAGAATCCAACCAGACGGGATTGTCCGATTAAGGTTTTGCCCATTCCGGATCTTAGTATTAATTTTCTAAAATACTCACCTGAGTGGGAAACCGGATTGAAACCAGGCGTTGAAAAATCACTCAAGAGCGAGCCATACTGGTCGATCCACCGCCAATCACAACGGGTACTACCGCTATCTGCTAATAATATCATTCGCCAAAATTAATACTTTTAAACAACTATGACAACCGGCTCCTGTAATTACAGCTAAGGATGATTTCAATTGCATCCCTTTCCAGTAAGGCCTTCAGCAGATCTACCTATGATTTGTAAAGTTTAAAGCCGACACGACAAGCGGTTAAAAAAATAATACCTCTGTCATAAAACCGCCGCAATAATGAACATCCGCGGAAGTTCGAAACATTGGGCTGGCAAATTCCGTTAAAAAAATGAGCAGTTTTTATTAACTTTGACCTTAAATACACAGCACAAAATGGATGATCAGTCATTATTAGAGAAGTTTGAAGAAAAAATTGATCGGGAAGTCAAAATTGAACCAAGAGATTGGATGCCCGATAAATATCGCAAGACGTTAGTACGTCAAATTTCTCAACACGCCCATTCTGAGATTGTCGGCATGTTACCCGAGGGCAATTGGGTTACCCGTGCTCCCAGCATGAGGAGAAAAGTAGCTCTTTTGGCGAAAGTTCAGGATGAAGCCGGTCATGGACTCTATCTATACTCAGCGGCTGAAACACTTGGAACACCCCGCAGCGAAATGATAGATGACCTTTTAGAAGGAAAAGCCAAATACAGCTCTATCTTTAATTACCCATCTCTGACGTGGGCCGATATTGGGGCAATTGGATGGTTGGTTGACGGAGCTGCCATAATGAACCAGGTAATGCTCTGTCGTACTTCCTACGGACCCTACGCCCGTGCCATGGTTCGAATTTGCAAGGAGGAGTCCTTTCATCAGCGTCAGGGTTATGAAATAATGCTGACTTTAGCACGCGGATCAGAAGAGCAAAAAGCAATGGCCCAGGATGCACTCGATCGATGGTGGTGGCCATCGCTCATGATGTTTGGTCCACCAGACCACGAGTCCAAACACAGTGCTCAATCCATGGCGTGGAAGATAAAGCGCAAATCCAATGATGAACTCAGGCAGGCATTCGTAGATGCAACTGTACCTCAAGCTAATCTTATTGACTTGAAAATTCCCGATCCGGAACTCAAGTGGAATGAAGAAAGAGGTCATTACGATTTTGGAGAAATAGACTGGGAAGAGTTTTGGAATGTGATTAAAGGAAATGGTCCATGCAACAAAGAACGCCTGGAAGCAAGGAGAAAAGCTCATTCTGAAGGAGCCTGGGTGCGAGAAGCTGCTGCTGCATTTGCAAAAAAACAAGCCAGCAGGAAAAAAGGAGAAAAAGTAGCTTAAACAACATATGTCATGAGTAAAGAAAAGGACTGGCCCCTGTGGGAAATATTTATTCGAAGTAGAGCAGGCTTGAATCACAAACATGTAGGTAGTTTACATGCGGCGGACGCAGAAATGGCTATCGAAAACGCCAGGGATGTTTATACGCGGCGCAACGAGGGCGTGAGTATTTGGGTGGTAGAATCCAAACACGTCAAAGCCTCCAATCCGGCCGATGAAGGGGCACTTTTTGAACCCGCTGACAATAAAATTTACCGCCACCCCACATTTTACGACCTTCCCGATGAAGTCAAGCACATGTAAGATAGCTGAAAACAAACTTTAATACTGAAAGTCATGAAATCCTACACGGAATACGAGCCGCTAGCGGAATATGTCATTAGAGCGGCTGACAATACGCTCATTCTCGGCCACAGATTATCAGAACTCTGCGGTCACGGGCCGGTTTTGGAACAAGACATTGCAATAACCAATATGGCGCTAGACCTTTTAGGTCAGTCACGCATGTACTTGCAGTATGCAGCAGAACTCATCGGGGGTGAGGAAACAGAAGATACTCTAGCATTTCACCGGGACGGGATGCAGTTCAGAAACTGCCAATTGGTAGAACTCCCCAATGGCGATTTTGCCCACACCATCTTCCGCCAATTCATTTTTGACTCCTGGCACTTCTTCTTTGTAGATGCGCTTACCAGATCCAAAGATAATCGCCTTCGCGACATAGCTGAGAAATCGATTAAAGAAGTTGCTTATCACAGAAAATTTAGCTCGGAATGGACCATCAGACTGGGGGACGGGACGGAAGAAAGCAAGAAGAGAATGGAAAAAGCCATTGACAGCCTGTGGGGTTACAGCGGAGAACTCACTCTAGTGGATGAACTCGACCAATCCATGGCGGAAAAAGGTGTTGGAGTAGATTTGAATCAGGTAAAATCTCTCTCAGATGAGTATCGTTCACAGATTTTAGAAAGAGCCGGGCTACAACTACCCGGAGAGACATTTATGTACAGTGGCGGAAAAAAGGGTATTCACACGGAACACCACGGATTTATTTTGGCTGAAATGCAGCATGTTCAAAGAACCTATCCGGGACAAAAATGGTAAAACTATTATGAATAACACGGGGATTGACATAACGGAAAAGGAAATTTGGGAATTACTCGAGCATGTAAAGGACCCTGAAATCCCCGTCATCTCTGTGGTTGACCTTGGAATAGTAAGGAACGTGGAGAAGATTAATGGCAAGTGGGTTGTAACCATTACTCCCACTTACTCCGGATGTCCCGCAATGAGTGTCATTCAAATGGAAATCACCACTGCTCTTTTGGATGCCGGAATTAATGACCTGGAGGTCAAAACAGTTTTATCTCCAGCCTGGACCACTAAATGGATGTCAGAAAAGGGGAAAAAAGCTCTGAAGGAATATGGAATCGCCCCTCCGCTCGATAACGAAGGCAAAGAATCCGAACTATTTGGTGATATGCCCGCCATTGAGTGCCCGCACTGTGGCTCCAAGAACACCACCATGACCAATCGGTTTGGCAGCACCCCCTGCAAATCCCTGCATCAGTGCAAGGACTGCATGGAGCCTTTTGATTACTTTAAATGCCATTGATAATTCAGCGCGCGGGATGCCGCGGATCCAATCGCTTTAAATGTTATCCCCTTTACTGCTACCTATCCCTAATCCATCATTTCAAGCTTGTAATAAATTCAGCTTAATCACATTTGGAACAGGGAGAATTTTGCCAATAAAATTCAGCTGAATTATGCCATGTGGGGCTGAAGCTCTGATTCTAATTGAGCCAGGCTCATGTAACCGGATTTCCTCCAAAGAATTTCACCATTTTTAAATAGCATCATGGTTGGCACACCCCTGACTTGCAGCGATTGGGCAGCTCCCGGATTTTTATCCACATCGATTTTCACCACCTTGATGTCCCCGCTGTGCTTTGAAGCCAATTGGGCCAGTACCGGAGAAAGCATTTTGCAGGGTCCACACCAATTGGCATAAAAATCTACCAGGACCGGCGTATCGGAATGAATCAATTCTTTGAAACTCACTTTTTTCTTCGTTGCGTTCATGATCATATGTTTTTGTCAAAAATTACCACTATCGGTATTGCAATGACAAAGGTACGGCGACACCTTTGCACAGACTGTGACAAATGTTACATAAGCGCATTTCCCAGGAAACAAGCAGGCGTATTGAAGGAAAAGTTATTGATGGCGGGCACAAAAGATTATATCCGAAGCATCCAAAGAAACTTCAGCCAAACACAAGCACAACACATATAAGAGATATTGGAATTACTCCACCCACTGGAATTTGCGACTCACCACACCTCCGTCTGTTTTAATACGAACGATGTATAGGCCGGTTGCCTTTTCAGCCAGATCAAAGTGATACCTGTTAGAGGCAATGCCATCACGCTGCATGATTAACTTACCCATCACATCGTAAACCTCTATCTCCTCAATCTCAAAGCCTCCGTTCATGTGGAGATTGACACCCTGGCCGGGGCCCGATGGATTGGGGAACAAGTGGAGAAGGTCCTCACCAAATTTAATGGTGGGCTCAGCGCCGGGACGGACAACGTCAATAAATGCAGTTGTTTCGGGGAACAAAAACTCAGACTCATCAGCGAAAAAGCCGGTTATATTCTTAAGATCAAATTGCAAACTGAAGTACTGATCTTCAGAATTGTCAAGCCTAATTCCATCGATGTCATCCTCGATCACTATACTGACTTCTGCTACAATTCCATAACCTGCAGCTCCAAAGCCATCTGTCCTTGTCAGGGCAAAATCCAATTGATCATCGAAGGACTTGGCCATAAAAAGCGAGGGACCATCATAGGTCAACCAGGATTGATTGTGCTCCTGGGCGTTGAATTCCGAGATACCAAATGGAGCGTTATTGAAAAAGTAGGTCAAAGATAAGCCGTGCAAATCAATAACCGGATTGGAACTATTTCCAACTACCACATCAAATGTCACCAAATCACCAGCTTGATAGGGGCCTGAAGAAGATTCAACAAGGCTGACTGAATAAGGCTTGTATTCAAAGTTAGATTCCGTGACAAGGGTGTGAACATTGTGATAGAAATTACTGATAGCTGCAGTATCTGCCGAGGTGACAACCCCGTCACCATCCGTATCAGCGTGTTTAAGATTTTCTCCTGTAAACTGATCATCGGCCCAATCATCTCCGGACTGCCCGTACCAGTTCTGAAGGTCCACATCATCGCGCGCCATTCCCGCAGACCCCATATACCAACCAAGCGTAAGCAAGTCGCGCATATCCACTTTTCCGTCGTAATTAACATCACCGGGCCATACGCAATCATCGATACAAACACAGACAGAATCAATCACCAGGTCGATAACTTCAATTTCAACCTTTACGATTTGGCAATCGGGCTGGCCATCGACACAGTACTCCAACTCAAACTCATCCTGCCCGACAAAATCTTCATCGGGGTCATAAACAACTAGATTGTTACCACTTACAGTATTGCAGCCAATGGTAGTGGTATCATAACCCGGATAAACGGAGAGATCTCCGTAGTCAGGCTCCTGGGTTGTATGGAACATAAAGTTAGAAATTGGTACATCGTAATTGATGACCAGAGGTCTGTTCTTTGTGGTAGTCAACTGATAGGTTGCATCATTTTGAGGACTGAGGTTACCAACAAAAATATTGACTTTGGCAGTCTCACAGTTTCCAAGGATACAAACAGTATAGGTGTAATGGTCGCGTCCTGAAAAATCCTGATCAGGCTCATAAGTAAAATTACCGTTCCCGTTGTGCGTGAGACTTCCGTTGTCGGGCTGGGTAAAGGAATTGATTCTTAAATTGCCCTTGAGGTCGTTCTCCAGTACGTTGAAATCCGCACTTTCATTCAAAGGGGTGTAGATATAGTCGTCCACGAGGAACGAATTGGGATCATGTAAATCGTGAATGGTGATATGCACTGTGGTAAAAAAAGAACTGTCAAGTTCGAATTCAAAGGAATCCTGACCTGTGACATTCTGAATGGGGGTGTACTCCCAAATTCCTGTCTCACCCTGCTTTTGAACCAAACCCAAATCGGGGACCTGAGTTAATTCGAATCCATCTGAGGGAAGAGACACTCGTATGGACCTATTGCGCATGGTGTGTAAATGAATGGTGGAATGAGCAACAATATCAGAAGTATCAACTACATTGATGTGGGTCGTCGCACTTCCGCATTCTCCAATACTGTCACATGCTGTGTATCGGACGTAAGCCATTCCGCTAAATTCCTCAGTGGGTTTGAAAAAGAGGCTGTCGTTCACAATGTCCACCTGCCCGTTATTGACCGCAGAAACATTGCTGATTGACAAATCACCAAGGGTCGAACTGTCATTGGCCATCAAATCCAAAAAGGTCCAGTCACTGTTTGCCGGAACCATAAACTCATCGTCATTGATCCAGACTATGGATTCCTTGACGTCAAAGGCATAGTGAAACCACTTTATGATCGGATTGCCACCCACGGTGTAGTGAACCTCAACCGACACACTGTCCCTTCCCGTAAAAGAAGAGTCGGGAGTGTAAGTAAAAAACCGATTCATTGAATTGCCAGCTCTCGAAGCAGAACCGTTATTCGGGTGACCAATTATGTAGAGGGTAAAGGCGCTGAAAGTGTTTGACTCAAATGTTGAATCCTTGAGAATTTCATGGGTCTCATAGGGGCTGTGGGGCTGTGACTGAGCAAATACCTCAGTTGCGTGAGTCAGGCAACTTACAAGCAACACCTGCAAGAAATATTGAAATGCCTTATTCATGAGTTCAACCAGTTGATGTTGGGTACAAAAGTAAGCATTTTCCGACATCTAAAAAATTTTTATATAAATATTTTTTCTATGTCATATTACAAAGTTATTTAATCCATTTTATTAATGATCTATAAGGTCGTGTCCACAATTGGTTTACACAATCAAATGCAATCTATAAATATTTTTTATCAAGTAAAAGTTGGCCCACCCTATATTTGTGAATGATTGACCATCAATTGGATAAATATACTAATTTTACTTTTTGAAATTTTTTCTCCTATGGATTTCTCCAACATAAAGCTAGTTAAAGTGCTGCAGACATTCAACACCACGGAACTGAACCGGCTGGAAAAATTTGTTCGATCACCCTATTTCAATGTCAGTGAATCCATTTTGGGTCTGTTTGACATTATTTACACGGCCATACGCGAGGAAAAACCTTCCTTACTGGACAAGGAGCGGGTTTTTGAGCAACTCTATCCGGACAAAAAATACGCGGACAGCAGATTTCGAAAATTGTGTTCAGATCTTTTAAAGCTTACAGAGGAATTTCTCGCCATAGAGCAATTTAAGGAAAACCCTCTGCACGAGGCCAGCTATCTCATGCAGGCCATCAGCAACCGGCGCATTGCACCGCTATACAATTCTGTGCTCAAATCTGCTAGGAGACTCTCCGACCAACAGCAGGAGATTGCCCCTTCCTATTACTATTACCAGTACGAGATCGAAAAGAACTACGTCAATATGATGGAGGCTGAGTTCAAGCGTGAACACCGGTTAAATCTTGAACAAATCGCAAGGAACCTCGATTACTTTTTCATCGCTGAAAAATTGCGCTATCTCAATACCGGTCTCAGTCAAAAGCGCTTTGTAAAACAGGATTACGAATTTTTGTTTATCGATGAAATACTCGGACATTTGGAGGACCACAACTATGAAAATATACCACAGATTTCCATCAACCACACCATTTACAAAGTCTATGAAACTCCGGAGGAGGACGAACACTATTTCACTCTGAAATCCCTGATTTTCAAACACCTCCACCACTTTCCTAAAATGCAGGCAAGGGGGATATTTCTCGATGCTACCAACTTTTGTGTCAGAAGGTTGAATCAGGGCCACCAAAACTTCCTCAAGGAGTTGTTCTTTCTCTACAAATACGCCATTGAGAACGACATCTTGCTGGTCAATAATGAGTTCTCTCCATGGACTTTTAAAAACATCGTCATTGTGGGGCTCAGGTTAAAAGAATTTGAGTGGACTGAAAAATTTATCCACAATTACAGTCAATACCTCAATGAAAAACAACGGGAAAATGCAGTGACTTTCAATCTCGCCAGATTGTACCTCTACATGGGGGACTACAACAAGGTACTCGAACTCCTCCGGGCTGTGGAATTCGACGACATTTCATACAACCTGGGTGCAAAAGCCATGCTGCTGGTGACTTATTACGAGTTGGACGAAATAGATGCCCTGCTCTCCTTTCTCGGATCCTTCAGGGTTTTTCTCAACCGCAAAAAAAACAAGCTTCCCGAACAGCGGAGAAAAAACTACATCAACCTCATCAAGTACACACAAAAGTTGGCGCGTCTCAACCCCATGAATCAGGAATCGGTAAGGGCCCTCAAAAAGGAAATAAGCGAGGCTGGAAATATAGCCGATATAAAATGGCTCACTGAAAAGGTGGAAGAACTGGAAAAGTAAGGGTTTTGCAAATTGGCTTAAGTGCGATGTGGTTTAACTTGGGTGCGATTAACTACCAATGACATTTTTCACTTCCTCTGTTATAGAAATGGATAGCTCCAGGAAGAGATTCTGAAAAAATGTGTACATTCGCTTCAACAAAACGCCTCCATTCATGCGCAACCAGGTCTCACTTCCTCAGCGAAAATACCCTGCCAAACTCCTATTTCTCGGCGAGTACTCTGTGCTTTCAGGCTCCGATGCCCTGGCACTGCCCTTCCGCAGGTTTTCGGGAGTTTGGGTTCAGGGTGATGACACCTTAACCGGCCAGGAAAAAGTGCTGGAGCCCTTTATCAAATACCTCGACAAACTCTTTGACTCAGACGATCAGGAGGCGTTTTTGGATTTGACGAAAATGAAGCGCGCTTTTGAGGAGGGTTGGAGGCTTAAATCAAGTATTCCCGTGGGAGTGGGACTCGGAAGTTCAGGCATGCTCTGCGCTGCTGTTTATGACGCTTTTGCAACCAAAAAAAACAGTGAACCGGGACAAACCCACAGGATGCTGCAAAAAATGGAGGCTTTTTTTCACGGCCGCAGCTCGGGAATGGATCCACTAGTGAGTTTTTTGGAAAATCCCGTATTGCTTCAAGACAAAAAAACTCTAATTCCTAAGATTCACGACACAATTGAAAACCCACCTTTTTTCACTGGTCTTTTAGACAGCAAAATCAAGCGTAATACCGCAGCGCTGGTTCCATTGTATCGCAAAAAGGTGAATGAACCTGAAAGTGAGTTGGTCCTGAAAAATGATTACATCCCATCTGTCAACAGAGCTATTTCAGCCTACCTGAACCACCAACCGGAAAACCTTTGGCTCGAATTGCGACAGATCAGCCTGTTTCAATACGAATTCTTTGAACCTATGATACCTGAGGGAATAAGGGGAATATGGCAGCGGGGAATGCTGGATGAGACTTATTATTTAAAACTGTGCGGAGCGGGCGGAGGAGGATATTTTTATGTATTTTCAAAAAAGGAGGAGACAGTGAAAGAATTACCCAACGTCACTGCGATTGTCGAAGACCTCTTCATTTCTAAAACTCACCAGTAGAAAAGCCGGAGGCAGATTTTTAAGCACAAAATTCACCTTCACATTGCCAAAAATCTTTTTGTACAGATTCTTTTTGACCAATGAGTAGTGAACTTGGACGTACTTACCCATTGGGGCAAGCGATTTCCGGCACTGATCTACTATGCTCTCCGCTACTTTTTCCGGAAAAACTGTAAAAGGAAGAGCAGAAACGACGTAACTGACCTCATCGATATCCATTTCCTTCAGCACGTCACCAAGTTCTTCAGCTGAGCGCTTATAGAAATGAAACCTGGGATCGTCTATTTCTTCCAACTGATTGCAAAATGCCTCGTTTATTTCAAAAACGATGAGTTTGGAGTTCGGTTTCATTTGCTTGAGTAAGTGTAGGCTAATCACTCCGTCTCCGGCACCGAGCTCAACGATTGTATCGGCCTTTTCGAAGTCAATTTGCCTGGCAATACTGCGACACAGGTAACGAGAACTCCTTGTCACAGTTCCCACCTCCTTCAGATTCTTCAAGCTCTCTGAAAAAAAGTCCAATCTCTTCATTTCAAATCAGTTTAAATGTTTTAATTCTTCAAAGATACCACTTAATTCTCTAATCAACTCACCCTGAATCCTCTTACCTTCTACATACGGAATAATAAAGGCCCCATCAATTCCCCGCGCGCGAACCTGGTCCCGAAAATCTCTTATTCCCTCATAAGTTTGATTAAAACCCACCGTGTAGCGGTAAAATTCACTATCCATGTTCCTTTCTATTTCCGGATGAGAATACCGGTTGAGCGCATCCACATTGAGCATTGATCTGGTAGCTGATATTTGGACCTTAAAGTACCCCCCCTCACGATCTGCCAAAAAATCTCTGTACCGAGATGATAAATAGGCTTCAGGTTCTAGTTTTCCACGCAATTCCACCCCTTCTAGTTTTCTACCATTCTTATACAAAGCGGGCACAACCCTTCTGTTGGCCTCCTGCCCGGCATAGTATGGCTCTCTGTTAATTTGATTCAGGGCCACCGGGTATTGAGATCCATATCCAACAACGGTAATTCGTTCTGGTTCAATCCCCTTGTCAATCAGCAAGTTCGCCACAGCCTCTGCTTTATTGATCGAAAAAAACAGATCCAGATGAAGTGGGGATGAACCTGCTGAAAATCCGGATAGCTTTAATTTTACCTGTGGTTTTGCGCGGAGTATTCTCGCCAAACGGTCCGCTTTTTTAATGTTGTCCTCAAAAAGAATCACGCCGTCACTTCCATAGTAAAATGGCTCGACTACCCATTCAATTTCTTCAACTTCCTCGACTTTTTCCTCCGCCTCCTCTTCTATCGGTTCCTCAATAACAAACACCTCCGTCTCTTCCTCTTCAGCAGGTATTTCCTCCGGCACTTCAACCGGTTCGTCCTCCACTGGGGGGGGTATTCCTTCCGGAACTTCTTTCTTTTTTTCTAAAAATGCGAGTACCCAGTCTGCATCAAACTGCAAAAAGTCAGGGACTACGGGCAATGGGAATAGCGCATTGACAATCATGCTGTCCATGGATTCGAACTGGTCTTCCCATGAGTTTCGAAAATAGGCGAGATAGAGATCGTAACCCCCTCTGCCACCGGGTCTGTCTGAGGCAAAAACAGAAGTGTTTCCGTCATTGGATATACGAAAGAATCGATCGTTACCCGCGGAATTCAGGGGCCTCCCTATATTCTCCACCCATGACCAGGTCTTTGTTTCCGGATTCCAATGTGCGTGAAAGATGTCCATTTTTCCTATACTGCTGAGGCGATTAGATGAAAAAAATAGTTCCCTGCCTCCCTCCGTCATAAATGGATCCAGTTCATCGTATTCGCTATTGACTTCAGGTCCCAGGTTCAGCACCTCACTCCACTTTCCATTTCTCCGCATGGCCATGTATATATCGAATCCTCCGTATCCCCCCGGTCGATTGCTGGCGAAGAGAATAGTGGAATCATTGACAAAGGTCAATCCCTGGTCCCCAAGTTCCGGGACAAAAGGCGATTCAAAGGGCGTCAATTTACCGGCCTCACTCCTTTCTATTCCAAAAGTGTCTGTAAAAACCCGACCCACCTCCAATGAGAATCCGCGAAAATAGTAGAGCACCCGACCCTGATTGGAGAATTCCAAAGCCAGGTCGTGAATGGGGGAATTCAAATCTTCGTTGATATGGCGGATATTTACCCACTCTCCGCCGGAGAGGTCTGCCATGTACATATCGGATGAGTAGTGTCCAAAGACTGTGTCGGGCACGCCCATTAAATCAGTCATACCCCCTGTTGCACCTGGTCGATTAGATGAAAAATAAATCCGTTCGGGGATATTTGGTGAAAAGAGCGGTCTGATTTCATTGCCGCGGGTATTAATATCAGGTCCCATATTTTCAACCATCACATCCATTCTCCTACCGGGAATTCTCAATCCCGTTGAGGCTCTCATTATTTGATTTCGGACTACTTGTCTGTCGGGATGATCACTGGAAATCATTCTGAGATAGTCCTTGTAAGAAGCTATTGCTTCGTCAAACTCGAATCGGTGATGATGAATCATGGCCCTGAGGCGAGTCATTTCAGGAGAGGGTTCTTCAACTGCGCGAAAAATATGCACCAGGGCGGAATCTGCTGTCCGGAGGTCGCCTGTTTTGTAAAGCGACATCGCCCTTCCTTCAAGTGATTGCTGATCGTTAGGATTGAAAAACAGTGCGCTGTTGTACTCGTCAAGTGCCCTTTCGTAATGCTTGTGCATGAAGAAGGTATCTGCTGTGCTGCGGTGGTACAAATACTCCTTTTGCGCATATAGCCCATTGACCAGCAGGGGCATTAAGAGAAACACACCGCAAAAAGTCCAGCGTGAAAAACACCCTTTGCACTTCATCCCTTTCTAATTCAGCTAATTAAATTTTACAAATTTTCCCCGGCCGTTGTCTCCAATTCTTCCACTTCACCGGTGCTACTGCCAATAATACCTATTTGATTACACCGTCAGAATGAACATTTCAACGAATACTTGTAGATTTCGCTTAAAAATCAGACAAAAAAAGCATCCGTGAACGAGAAAACGCAATTCACCTTGTTCAAATTTCCCTGTCCGGGTCAAAGGCCTCCAGATAATCTGCTACTTTCCTCACGTATGACCCACCCAGGAAGCCGTCAACCACCCTGTGGTCGTAGGATAAAGACAGATACATCATTTGCCTTATAGCAATTACATCTCCGTATTCGGTCTCTACCACTGCGGGTTTTTTTCGGATCGCTCCGGTGGCGAGTATTGCTACTTGCGGCTGAGGGATAATGGGTGTACCCATTACATTGCCAAAAGTCCCCACATTGGTCAGTGAGAATGTGCCGCCCTGTATCTCATCGGGACCGAGTTTGTTTTCTCTGGCCCTTTTCGCAAGGTCATTAACAGCAGCGGCCAGTCCGGCAAGGTTATACCTGTCTGCATTTTTGATTACAGGAACAATCAGATTCCCATTTGGTAAAGCAGTTGCCATTCCTATGTGGATGTTATTCTTCTTGATGATGTTATCACCGCTAACAGAAATATTGATCATTGGGAAATCCCTGATAGCCTTGCAGACCGCCTCCATAAAGATGGGGGTAAAGGTGATTTTCTCACCGTACTTTTCCATAAAAGCATCTTTGTTCTTGCTTCGCCAGGTAAAGAGATTGGTCACATCTGCTTCAACGAATGAGGTCACATGGGGTGAAGTCTGCTTGGACTCTACCATATGATGTGCAATCATCTTGCGCATCCTGTCCATTTCAATAACCTCTTCATTGGGGCCGGCACTTAGAGGCCCCGCTGTTTGCCTGGTTTGCGATGAGGTTTGAGGCTGAGTGGTTTGAGTTTGGGTTTCGGGCTGAGGTTGTTCTGCCGGAGCTGCAACTTTACCCGAGGCCCGCTGCTCCAGGTAATTTAGAATATCGTTTTTGGTGACGCGTCCGCTCATCCCCGAGCCGGAAATGGCTTCCAATTCAGCGGCTGTTACACCTTCTTTGGATGCGATACTTCTCACCAGTGGGCTGTAAAACTTTTTTGAGGCTCCCACTGAACCCGGTCTCAGTTCCTCCTCACTCACAGGTTGAGAAGCCGTTTGAGGAACAGGGTCTGGCTTTTCATCTTTCTCCTTTTCCGGGCTTGACTCAGCCGATTCTGCAGAAGGTGCAGCCTGGTCTTCCGGAGCGGGCTCTGCCACTGCCGGAGAGGATTGCACATCGCCCTCCTCACCCTCCGTTTCAATATGGGCTATCACCTTACCGATTTCCACCACTTCGTCTTCGGGAAAAAGAATTTTCGAGATTACGCCATCTACGGGCGAGGGAATTTCGGAATCCACTTTGTCGGTGGCGATTTCGAGTATGGTTTCATCCATTTCGACTGAATCACCTTCCTTTTTCAACCACTTGAGAATAGTGGCTTCCATTATACTTTCGCCCATCTTGGGCATTATGAGATCAACCTTTGCCATGCATTAAAAATTTTTGCAAAAATACATCATTTAATCGCGGGATAAAAATAATCTGAGCATATTGAGTGCCAAAAGCCCCGACTTTTCAATATTCAGTTTTCGATTGAGGTTGAGTCGCAACTTCTCAACATGCTGTTTTTCAACTCCTCCCACCGCTACCCAAACCGTACCCACGGGTTTTTCCGGTGTTCCTCCATCCGGCCCTGCAATACCAGATACTGCAATGCCGGTATCCGTACCAAATTTCTCACAGACACCTGTCAGCATCTCCCGAACCGTTTCAGCGCTGACTGCGCCGTGTTCTTTAAGTGTCTGCTCATTTACATCCAATATTTCACGCTTTATTTCATTGCTGTAAGCCACTACCCCACCTTTGAAACAGGCAGAAACGCCCGGAACAAGGGTAATCAAGTGAGCAATAAAGCCTCCGGTGCAACTCTCTGCCACCGCAAGTGACAACTGCTTATTTTTCAGCAGTTCAAAAACCACCTCTTCCAGGCTGTCGTCTCCCTCTCCGTAAACTATATCGCCCAGAATTTCCCGTACCCGGACTGTACACTCATCCAAATTTTGTTCTACTGTTTGACGGTCATCACCTCGGGAGGTCAGTCTGATGCGAACTCTGGTATGGCCGGGCAACCACGCCAGGGAAAGCCCCTCAGGCAAATTGTCCTCCAAATCACTCAGTTCCTGCGCAAGTTCACTCTCTGCAACTCCGGCGGTGAGTAATGTCCTTACCGCAGCTATTTCCACCGGTAATTTTTCCAACAAGACCGGAATAATCTGATTCGTCATCAGCTCTTTCATTTCATACGGAACTCCGGGTAGAGAAACTATGATTGAATCGTCTATCTCGCCGAGCATGCCGGGTGCGGTTCCGCGGTTGTTTCTGAAATAATCAAAACCTGTGGGCATGTAACTCTGCCTTCTGTGCAGCTCGTTGGGCTCTTTTCCCTGTTGCCTTTTGCGCTCACTGATCCAGTCGAACACCTCTTGACTAAAAACCAGTTTCTCATCCGATACTTTACATAGAACTTCCTTGGTTTTATCGTCTCTGGTAGGACCCAATCCGCCGGTGCAGACTACGAGTCCTGCTACTTTAAGAGATTCTCGAATGGCCCTCTCCATTTCTTCCTCCTCATCACTGACCGTCAACATTCTCAAAACCTCGATCCCCCTTTGATGCAATTGCGAGGACAGCCAGGCAGCATTGGTATCAAGGGTTTGTCCGATAAGTATTTCATCGCCGATGGTAATTATTACAGCTTTCGCTCTGGTTATTTTACCCATTTTTGGAACAATTAATAATGATTTAAGATTAAGGCAGCGGTATTTTTGCACCACAGGTAAGACCACTCGAGTTCAGAAAGGGATAAAGTCCAATCTATTATCCTATACTAAAGTTTCGTTGGATACTCAACCTACCAACATTTTCCAATCGTCAATTGATATCCATTTCCTGAAATTTCCATCGTCAACGAGAGCCTTTCCGCTGTCATCAATATCCACTACTTTACCCGGCATTTTGAAGTTAATATCTGCTCTTTTTTGGAACTGCAAGACACTATGACATCCATGAAGAAGACTCAAATACCTGATCCTAACCTCTTCTCGATTTTCGCGGGCATCTTCAAAGTTTTGAAAAAGCACTTCAATCACCTCAAATAACAAGTCCCGTCTGTCAAGGTTTTCCCCTGCAAGTATTGACATGGAAACAGGCTGCAATCCACCCGGGAAGTGTTCAAATTGAGTTTGGTTCACATTGAGTCCCAAACCGGCAATGGATGTTTGGATTTTGTCGCCTGAAAATCCATTTTGAATCAACAGACCACATATTTTTTTTCCGTCAACAAGAATGTCATTGGGCCATTTGACCGAAATGCGATCACTGTGGGTTGGCAATTTTTTTTGTAAAACCTCACAAAGTGTTACAGAGAGGAGCATATTGAGGAAGAAGACTTCACGAGTTTTGAGAAAATCAGGGGTGAGTAAAACCGACAAAAGCAGATTCATCCCAGGCTCACTATGCCATTTTTTGCCAAAACGCCCCTTGCCAGCGGCCTGAAAATCTGCCGTTATGGCAGTTCCAGGCTTTGGTTCACTTTTTGCCAATAAGGCACATAGAAAATCGTTTGTAGATTCAATATGTGGCAAATAGATTAATGCCGGAGGTCCAATGAGTCTGTTTGTCATAAAGGACGTATATTTGTAATTGATTTCTATTAATAAAACCAGGATAATTTGACCCAGTATCAGAATACGACATCAGAAGACACCAAAATTTTTGAGTCCCTTTCCTTCAACGAAACCATAGTGGAAAGCATCAGGGAAATCAAAGGCAAAGATATCGTATTGATTGATTTAAGAGAATTGCACGATCGCCCAACTGAATTTTTCATAATCTGTTCAGGCGATTCGCACACCCAAATTAAAGCAATAGCGGAAAATATTCACAGGAGGGTAAAAGAATTCCGGGAAGAATTGCCCTATGCTGTTGAGGGAAAGGAACAATCGAAATGGATTTTGATGGATTACTTTTCCACTGTGGTACACGTTTTTCATCCAGAGTCGCGCGAATTTTACGAATTGGAAGAACTATGGTCCGATGGACGCGTTAAGGAGTATGAAAATGAAGACTGAAAACAGTCAATCCTCATCTAAATAATATTAATTACCCCGGAAAAAGTACTGAGAAAATTACGGAATGAATACCAATCAAAACAAGAATACAGGCAGTGGAAAAGGTGAAGATAAGAAACCACCTCAAAAGCCAGGTATCAATTCATACTGGATATACGCCATCATTGCCATCTTTTTGATCGCGCTCAACTTCATGAGCTACAGTGGCAGTGCCAATGAACCCATTACTTTGGGGAAGTTTGAAAAAATGGTGCTTGATGGCGACGTCAGGAAGCTAGAGATAATCAATGAGAAAACAGCCAATGTTTGGATCAAGAGCGAATCCCTCGGCAAGCCGGAATACAGCGAAGCGGCTGAAGGTGGTGTCTTTTCAGAGCGGCCTCACTTCCATTTTAACATTGGACCTGCGGAGTCATTTGCACAAAGGATGGATGAGTGGAACAAGCAACTCCCACCCGAAGACCAGGTAGACCCCATTTATATAGAGCGTCAAAACTGGCTGGGCCCCATACTGAGTTGGGTTATTCCTTTTGCGATTCTCATAGCTATTTGGATTTTCATAATGAGAAGAGTGGCCGGTGGTGGAGGTGGTGCTGGAGGACAAATATTTAATATCGGGAAAAGCAAGGCCACCTTGTTTGACAAGGATACCAAGGTCAACATCACTTTCGAAGATGTAGCAGGCCTGGATGAAGCCAAAGAAGAGGTAATGGAGGTAGTGGATTTTCTGAAAGCCCCGGGAAAATACACCTCCCTGGGTGGAAAAATTCCAAAAGGGGTGCTACTGGTAGGACCTCCGGGTACCGGGAAAACTCTGCTGGCAAAAGCTGTCGCCGGTGAGGCCGGTGTGCCTTTTTTCTCCATATCCGGTTCTGATTTTGTGGAAATGTTTGTAGGTGTGGGTGCTTCCAGGGTAAGAGACTTATTTAAGCAAGCCAGGGAAAAAGCCCCCTGTATTGTCTTTATTGATGAGATTGACGCCATCGGTCGAGCGCGTGGTAAAGGAGCGATTCAGGGAGGAAATGATGAGCGGGAAAATACGCTCAACCAATTGCTAGTTGAAATGGATGGTTTCAGCACAGACAAAGGGGTCATCCTCATGGCCGCTACCAACAGACCCGATGTGCTGGACACAGCCCTGTTGCGCCCCGGTCGATTTGACAGGCAAATTGGTATTGACAGACCCGACCTCAAAGGAAGGGAGGCAATATTTAAGGTGCATCTCAGGCAAATTAAAATTGGCCCTGGAGTAAAGGCGTCCATTCTTTCAGAAATGACACCCGGTTTCGCAGGAGCTGATATAGCAAATGTCTGTAATGAAGCTGCACTGATCGCTGCCAGACGAAACAAGAAGGCAGTGGACATGGACGACTTTAACTACGCTCTCGATAGAGTTATTGGTGGTCTGGAGAAAAAGAGCAAGATTATAAGTCCTGTTGAAAAAGAGATCATCGCCTACCACGAAGCAGGCCACGCCATCTGCGGTTGGTTTTTGGAACACGCCAGTCCACTGGTCAAAGTGACCATTGTGCCGCGTGGAATTGGTACATTAGGTTACGCTCAGTACCTTCCAAAAGAGGAACACGTGGTGCGAACGGAGCAAATGCTCGACCGAATGTGTATGACGCTCGGAGGCCGTGCTGCTGAAAAAGTGATCTTTAATAAAATTTCGACAGGTGCCCAAAACGACCTTGATCAGGTCACTAAAATGGCCTATAGTATGGTGGTGGTTTACGGGATGAATGAAAAAGTGGGGAACATCTCCTTCCATGGCATGTCCCAGGACCAGTTTCAAAAACCCTATTCAGACATAACTGCCAAGGTCATAGACGAAGAGGTGCGCAACATCATTGACGAGCAATACCAGCGCGCAATCACTCTGCTAAAAGAAAAGAAAAACGAACTGGAGAGCCTGGCTAAGGCACTCCTCGATAGAGAAGTATTACTAAAGTCTGATCTGGAGAAATTGATCGGGCCAAGGCCATTTGACACTGAACAAATAAGTGACGATTCGGAAAAAGATGAACCGGTGAGTCCATCATCTCCGCCAGCGGAAAAAGAATCGGGCAGAGACAAAAAAAGTGTTGAGGAAAAATCTTCAGCCCCGGCCTCTGAGAAATCGAAACAACCGGATGTTAACAAACAGGATGAAAAGCTGGTTCCACCGCCTATAACAACCACTAAAAAAGGAAAACCCACCAATTCAGATGCCAATGTAAAAAAAGGTCGGGACGAGAGTAACGGCGAGGACTCAAGCGACGACAAATCCTAAATTTTTGCTTTAAAAACTACACTAAATTTCATCAATTTTTCCGCAAGAGCAAGAGGGAGTTTTTTTAATTTGGTAGCCCGTTTTCAAACCACCAACAAATACCGAGATTTTGATTGCCTATAGCTGGTCTGGCAGAGTCTGGAAAGCACCAAAATATATAATTTCCCTCATCATAGCAGGGAAATCAGATAAACCTCAGTCAATCCGTCTGACAAGAAAACTATTAGAAAGTATTAGTAAGCCGGTTGGGTTTCTCAACTGGCCTTTTCTTTTTCGAGCAATTGGAAACCATTGCCGTGGATATTAATTATCTCCACACTCTCATCCATTTTGAGGTGTTTTCGAAGCTTGGTGATAAACACATCCATACTTCTTGCAGTAAAATAGCTGTCCTCGCCCCAAATTTCTTTAAGCGCATCGGTTCGCGACAGCACTTGATTGATGTTTTTGCAAAAGAGCCTTAGGAGTTCTGCTTCTTTTGGAGAGAGTTTTACTTCCTGATCGGACTTGCCGTTTGCAGAAGTCTTGTGCGTGAGCACCCGGGTTGGGAAGTGGAAATGATAATTTCCAAACTCAAATTCCTTGGGTTCTTCTTGAATTTGATCCACCAGCAATGTCCTTTTGAGTACAGCCTGTATTCGCGCCAATAGTTCCTCCGAATTGAAGGGTTTAGAGACGTAATCGTCCGCACCTAACTTAAATCCGGTAACGATGTCTTCTTTCATTGATTTGGCAGTCAGGAAGATTAGCGGAACTTTTTTGTCCAGGCTGCGAATTTCCCTGGCCAGCGTGAAGCCGTCAATTCTGGGCATCATGACATCGAGAATACAGAGATCCACGGGTCTTTCTTTAAAATATTGCAAACCGACTTCTCCATTGGGAGCAAGGTGTACTTCAAAGTCGTGCATCTCGAGATAGGATTTGAGCACATCACCGAAGTTGTGATCATCCTCAACCAATAAAATTCTTATTCCTTCCATGAAATTCTCTGTATTTTACACATAATAACGCTATGATATACAATTCTGTATGGATAGGTGCAAAAAACTATCGATCCTGTTCAAAATTTCGGGGAAAAAACAGGATAAATGTACTTCCTTTGCCCAGGGTACTTTCCACGGAAATCTCTCCCCGGTGTGCCAACATCATGGCTTTGACGTAGGTGAGTCCCAATCCAAACCCCTTCACATCGTGCAGGTTTCCTGTATGAACGCGATAAAACTTGTCGAAGATATTTCTCTTAGCCTCCGAACTGAGTCCAATTCCGTTATCGGATATGCGCACTTCCAGTCCACCGTTTTTATTTCGGGTACGAACTTTTATCTCGGGGTTTTCAGGGCTGTATTTATAAGCATTGTCCAATAAATTATTCAATACGTTCTCAATATGCATTTTGTCCCCTTTGATCACAGGATCCTCCGCATTCAGGCTGGTAGTGATACTTCCATCCCGCTTGTCCACCAAAAAGACAAAATGTTTGATGCATTTTTCTATCGATTCGTGAACATCCACATTAGCAACTTTCAGGTTGAACTGTTTTTTGTCAATAACGGCCATTTGAAGAACCTTCTCCACCTGCCCGAGCATTCGCTCATTCTCTTGCTTAATAATATTGGCAAACCTCAATACTTTCTCAGGTTTTTCATTAATGGAAGGAGAATTAATTGAATCAGCGGCCAGAGAAATGGTGGCGATGGGAGTCTTGAACTCATGGGTCATATTGTTGATAAAGTCACTCTTCATTTCTGAGAGGTGCTTCTGTCTGAAAATCACAAAGACCGTATATCCGAAACAAAATAATATCAAGGTAGTAAAAAGTAGCGAACCCAGCAAGGTAACCCATGCATCTTCCCAGATGAATCTTCCACGGTTTGGGAAATTAATGACCAGTTCTCCGAGGGGTCCATCGCGATCAATAAAGAGGCGAACCCGGTATCGCGATGCTTCCAATCCGGTAGCTTCCTGATTTTCAGCATCAATTGTAGTGTCGAAAAAGTGAGTAAGCGCCCCATTAATGATGGCAAATTTTCCATCCCGGACCGCATAAAGGCCGTAATTGTAGTCCGTAGTAATGTTTCGATTCTTGAACTCCACGCTGAGCAGCTGATCCAAAATATTGGGCTCTACTCGCTCTTGCAGAGGTTTATCAATGGTTTTTCGTAGGTTTTCGTCTCGCAAGACCCCACCCTCCATCATTACCTCATGGTTAGCAAGTGAGACGGAGTCCAATTCAAAAATTCGTTCAATAATCCTGGCTGTAATTGAATAGTCATGTGAGGAATAGGGACTTCTTGCCACTTCATCCCAGTCCAGGCTCACGGTCTCACCGTAGAGATTGAGCAAGTCGGTACTCTGTTGAACTTCATTGATTCGCTCCAACTGAGTAGCCACATTGGTGAGCGCTGAAAAGACATTTTGATCGAACTTGGATTCATTGAGTTCCAATGAGTAGTTGATCCAGTAAAGTTGAATAAAGAACGAGCCAACCACTCCGGCACTCATCAATATAATTATAGTCCAAATCCCTGTTCTGTTCATCTGTGTCGTTTGCCTTTCAAACAGTCTTAGAACAACGGATCAAATATAGAGCTTTGTCTTTGGAATCGAAAGGAAAGGACCAATTAATAAACGGAATACTTTCTATAGGCCTCATTTGGAATCTTCAGGAAGACCGTTTGAGGAATATTTAAGCTTCTGTTTCATCTTTTTGGCCAATGAATTCTCAATAACACGACAGGCTCATCCCGCAACAATTGCTATCTGTAAAGCCACCTAAAATTAATTCGGTCCTAATATCACCATAGCAGGATTTAATTAAGTGTAAACCTAACCCTAATTCCGGCCTGAGTATTCGTAATGGGGTACGACTGGGTCGTGTATGGAACAGTTCGGAAGTAATCCACAAAGAGTCGCAGAGACAGACTTTGCGTGATATCGTATTCCACCGCCGGTGCTATCCTGATAGCGCGCTGACCTCGGGTATCCCTGGGGTTAATATCCAATCCCCAACTATGCTGTAAGGTTCTATCGTCCCTGATGGAGAAATCAAATATCATACGCAGGTCTCGAGTGGCCTGTTGTTGACCAGGAGCTTGTCCGCGGGTATCACCCGGCCTTCGCGCATCCCTTTCACCCCGTCGTGGCTGACCGCCAAATCTAAAGTCCTGCAAGGTGTAACCAAAACCAATGGTAAAATCCGTAGATCTGGTTTCATTGAGGTTTTGACCCACCGTACTTAATGACAGAGTTCTTGATTTGGAGTAATCAACTCTTAACTCAATTCCTCCCTTGGTCTGTACATTGATTCCAATCAACGGACTGAAATTCTCACTTATCACCAACTGAGGTACACTAAGTCTGGGATAGAAGTTCCCCGACACGGAATCTATGTTGGCGGGTATTTGCGAGTTGCCGGTTTCGTCTTCTTGATAGGATAATCTACTTTCAAACCTATTTGCAGTCAGTGTAGATTGATAGCCGTGAGAGATAGTTATCCTATCAAAAATTTCATTGAACCAGGGCAGTCGGCTCAACCCATTGTAACTGACGTTCCAGTTAGGTTTTGGGCTGACATCAAAGAGATCTAATTCCGCTCTGAGAGCGTCCGTATCTGTATAAGCAGCAAGGAATGCCGGCACCAGTACTTCTTCCTGATTGGCGCCAAATCCCTCCCGGTAGTTTGGTCCGTCTTTTGGATGCGGATCACCATCGGGGTTGAGGCGCCCGGAAATAATGGACCTGTTGCTTTTAAAAGTTTCAAACAATCCCCTGATTTCCTGATCGCCGTCTTTAAATAATGTGTTGAGCGCCAGGAATGATACGGAATAAGATCCAAACTCAGAGACAGAGCCAAAGCCATACTCAGCGTCTCTCCAGGCTTCCGGATCGATATTCACATCCCCAAAGTTTTTAAACAAAAAGGATTCATTGGTGGAGAACCTCCGATTCATAGTGAGGTCAATCCTGAAGTCTCTGAATGGTTCTATATTCAATTCAGCATTCCAGTTTTCGGAATAGGTTCGTGAGACGTTTTGGTTCTGTTTTCTATCGGCAGAAAACCAACCCTTCTGAGTAGCATTGCTCAGCAGCCAAGCATCTGAGGGTTGCCGACCAAATGCGTAATCAATTCCCGGTGATCCAAGACCACTGGACATTCCGGCAAAACTCGGAGTATCCATGAATCCGGGCACAAATGAAGTGTAATCCCGGGTAAAATTAAATCGCCCCCTTCTCACCATCAAAAGTGGTCTAATGAGTATTCTCTCCATGGTAGTGACTTGCCGTGGTTGATCATCTCCGGCCCTGCCACCCCTTTGGGGACCTCTGGCCCCCCGGTTGATCCTGCTCAGGTATCCAATACTGTTGTACAGTCGTTCAAAATTGAAATTGGCCCTAATACTCTCCCCTCTGGAGTTGAATAGAGAATTGCCGAGAAAGGGGGCCTGGAAGGAGGCTGCTGACCAGGTGTAACTCGTGGTGTATCGCGCATCCACTGAGACCCATTCCATAAAGGGCAATTTATCGATGGGAACCGAGTAATTAGCGGTCAAAGAGTGATCATAATCCCTAATCCGCCCAAAATCCCTTACATTTTCCCAGACAAAACTCTGCCTCGACTTTCGATCGGCTCCTACAAACTCTCCGGTCCGCCAATCGAATCCCTCATCGGTCAACTCATCTATAACAGAATTACTTCTTGCATTGAAGTTTAGCCTGAGAGAGCGCGTGAGGTCCCAACTAATTTCGTGATCACGCACCCAGAGAAATTGCCTGCTGGTGGAAGTGGGAAAATCTTCAGTAAACCGGTACCGCCGCTGATTTTTCCGGCGATTAACCGTAGTCCTGAATCCTATAGTAGAAGGTATGGGATTGAAATTAAATTCCGATAAAAGCCGGACACCCTGGCCGTCTCCGAGAAAACTAAAGGGCTCAATGTAATTCGGCCTGATGCTGAATTGATAATTTAATGTCGCCTCATGGTGTGTGTTGTCATCCTGTTCAATGATAGGGTCCGACCTATTGGTCTCTGTGTAGGCATAACTCAAAGCGAAATTTTCTATATCCCACGGTCTCGGTTCATCTCCGGCATCGCGACGCTTGCGCACATTGGTAAAGTTCACACTTGTAATCTGAGTTCTATCCAGAGCCTGCTCTCGCAGCGAATCCCTTTCCGCACGAGTTTCTGCAAGGTCGAGTTTTTCGTCCAATTCAAGGTCCATATCATAGGGGTCGAATTGCGGTATCCTTACATCAGAAGAATATTGGAAATAGAATGGGATATCGATATTTGAATCCTCAGGTAAGAACATGCCCAACTCGAGATCCGCTGCAACATCAAATTGCAATACGGCCTCCTTACTTCTTTGTTGGACCCTGTGCTCCAGCGCCCCCCAGCCCACACTGCTGTAGTTTCCGCTGACTGACAGGTTTCCAAAATCTGCGAGTTGCATATTCAGTCGTGCCAAACCTGCCACACCTCCCTGCTCATTAAGACCAGTTAATCGGAGTTCATTTACCCATACCTCTGTACAGAAAGTCTGTTTAGTAGAATTGTTTCGCACCCCGATAAATATCGATTTCACTGCACCGGTATTGGGGTTGCCCCGCACACTTACCGTATTGTTTGGATTGTCCGGGTCTGGCTCTGAATAAGTGGTATTGAAAGGAATCCCGGACTGGTTTCGATTGATTTTGACATCTTTAAGTAATTCGAGCGGGAAGTCAAATTCATTTTCTTTTGGCCATACGATTCGATCGTATGGTTGATCCATATCAAAGGATGAAAAGATCATTGGGATCTCGTATTCGTAATAGTTCTCGGTGAAATCAGAACCGATCCGCATAACGATGGACAGGTCTTCATCGTCAAGATCATCCAATGTCTCGGCGTGAACAAACATTTTCAAACGCTCATAATACCGCATATCAAATTCGCCCAGCAATCTGTACACTGCGTTCATACGATTCGGCTCAAGGTTGCATATTTCCAGAGCCAGTGATTGCTCATTGAGGAAGGCATTAGCAAAAGTTGACTGGTAATTTCGTTCCCGCTGAATACCCGGCGGAATAATATACCTGAATGGAGACCTGCTGGAGTGTTCCTCAATGTTTACCACACTTATTTCAAACTCATTGTTGGCGTCAAGTTCAGTGGTAAAGCCGGATCCGATGGGTCTGGTCACACGGCGCCATTGATTTCTGGCGAGATCTAGAGAGGCAAAACGCAGGGTCACTGGTTTCTCAAAACCAGTCATGTACATCCTCATAAACTTCATGGATCTGAAATCCTGAATCCCACCTATTTTTCGAGTATACTGCTTAATGGGTACTTTAAAGCGATACCAAATTTGGTTATTGGGATTGACTACTGTATCAGTGATAAATTCATTCCACTCCAGGGCGTTGTTTCCATCGTGATTGATAGGAATCTGGTAGTCAAAATAGGCCTCGGTCCTGTTCATGGAACCATCGCGGTTGACATCTTCCGAGTCGGGGAAGTTAGTATAAGCGTTGCTTATTCGTTGTCCGGGTTGCGAGATTGGGGAATTGCCCTCCGGATTGTTAAACCTTCTATAGCGCTCAAAAACACCATCTTCATCGCTAAATGAAGGATCGTCCCAAAACTTGTAGTCGTCATTGGAAAGGTCTGCTACAATTCTGGCTTTTGCTTCGTTGGTGAGATTGGGAGAACCTATTATGGACTCATAGTAATCTCTAAATACCTGAATCTCCCCAAGACTGTCCAATCCGTCAAGACCGACATCCTGCAAAGCCCTGTGGTCCGGATCATTGGCAAATGCATAAACCACCGGTGGTACGGATGGCACACGTCCCCATGCGGTTGTATCTGTCGGGATGACATCGCCGGGAACCGGAAGAGCATTTTCGTAAAACTGGATACCGTCTTTAAGTATATCCTCGGACACATTACCCAGATTGATATGTAGGTAGCCACCGTCCTGAACCGGTCGTTCTTCCGTTCCAATAAAGGGATTGAGCACCCAAAATTCGATGTATTCAATATTGGTTACCTCAAAATCATTGGTCGGCAGTGCCCGCATCATACCACCCCAGCGCGATTCCGGATCCCTCAATTTTCCATCCTCAGTCAAACCGGCTGAATAACCCGGAATCCCATCGGGTCTGTCAAAATTGTAGGGACCACGCTCATCGGGATAATAAGATATGTCAAAAGTCCTGAAATCAAATAAAGTGGGAAGGTCGGGTCTATTTCTGAAAATCTCACGCTGACCCACATTTCTAGTGTAAGGATCACTCTGAGGCCCGGAGATAGTTCTGTCTATGCGATACCAGTTGATCAAAGCTCTGTTGGCACCTGTTATATCCACGTCGATCAATTCGGATTCGGGAAACTGTCCGGTTCCTTCGGGAATGGACGATATAATCCAACTGTTTACTGGAACCCTCAAATCAATTCGACTGGCACTTCCTTCAAAATCGTCGATATATACCACCCCCCCCTCGTCGTCACCTACATTGATGGCTCGGGAATGGCCGGGTCGCAGTGCCGCACCTTCCGCATAAAAGTCAATGCTGGAAGCTTCCCGCGTACTGATACCCGGTATGGCATCTACTGCCCGAGTCAGCCACGGGGCTTCATCGCTGTAGTTAAAATCAGCTCCAAATATTCGGTTGTTAATCGGATCGTCCCCGAAATTCACTTTTTCCGTAAAGGGTTTCTCCCACAAATGCATATAAGTACCTCCCACACTCATAGTGGGGCTAATGTCGTAGTCCGCCCTAAGTCCGATCATGGACCGCGTTTGGAAACTAAAAGTGGATTGATCCTCAAATGATACATTGATGGGAGTACCTGAAGCCAAAACTGCATCATTTATTATTCTCACTCTACCAATCTGGTAATCCACTACATAGTCGATATCCTCTTGCAGCACATTTCCACCGGCGCGAACCGTAACAGAGCCACGAGGGACATTGATGGCCCCGAGGGAAATATCACTTCTCACCTCGGACCGATAGGATCCCCGCATCACAAACCGGTTTCTCTCCTGAAATTCCCGGGCTGCAGTAATGGTGGTATCATATAACATCTCGAAATGGTACTTTTCGTAAAGGTCTTCCGAGGGCAGTATTTCACGCAGCGATTCACCAAACGGCTCGAGGACGGGAAACATCACTTTTCCAGTCTGGGTGTTGATGGTAATGCCAGGAATAAAGTCGAAAAAACCATCTGGTACGGGATCTCCAAAGAAATTAAGGTTGTCCAGATTAAAAAGCTCCAGTAACGGCCTCCCGGCCAATCCCGGTTCCGGTAAAAAGCGCTTTTGGCCTCCGGCCGGATCGTCGAAAAATATGTCAAATTGGAAATCCTCCTGACTCGCTCCAAACGCACCAATAGAATAGACGTTTTTCATCATCAAATCCCACATGGGCTCCGAAACACTTTGGTTGGAACTCTTCAACATTTTCAAAAACAGGACCTGACTGGATGCACTTGTTGAATCACCCTCGAATGCGGGAACATCGGTGGCAAATTCACCCACTTTGTAGGGCTCTCCATTGTAAGTGTACTCGTATGCTACTGCCAATACTTCATCCGGACGAAGCGCCACATCGAGTTGAATTACACCCAATTCCGGGATTACGGTATATCTGTTAGAGGGTAATTTTCTAGCCCTTCTCTGCTCAAATTGTGACCCTGAGACAAAATTATAAGGCATACCCTGTAGGGTATTTACCACGGTTCGCAGATCCCTGGTTTGTACACTGTCGCGCAGCAATTGACTGTATATTCTGTTGGCGGAATTGTCAGGCAAGGCACCCTCTCCGTCAAGTGGTCTAAGCTCAGGGGGGATGACCGGCAGTCCAAACTCATCCTTTGCACTCTGAGACGAAAAATTCTCGAATTCGCCCAAATCAGAGAAAGCCACGATCTGCCTGAGGTCCTCGTACTCATTACCGATGTTGGTCACCCACACTTCCACTCGGTCCAACTTAAACAAGCTGTTGATGTAGGGCAAATTCTCCAGCGCCTCTTCAAATATACTTCTGTTGTAGTGGGAGAGGAAAAAGTTCCTATTGGCATCGTACTCATCAGCACGCACTTCAAATTCCTGAATTTGCGCACCACCTTCGATTTGAATATTTTCCCTTCGAGCACGCTGTTGAGAAGCGATTGCGGTAAGGCGAAGGTGTCCAAATTGCAGTTCAGTCTTTATACCAAATAAACTCTGGCTTCCCTCGATCAGAGAACTTCTTAGAGGAAGGCTCACATTTCCTGCCTCGATATTTTTTATGATGTCGTCTTCGTCGAAAGCGTCGCTGTCGAATTTAATGTTCAGCTGATTTTCAAAGTCGAATGTAGGTCGTGTATTGTAATTGGTTGACAGGGAGAGTTTTTCACCGATTTGCCCCGTGACATTCATCTCGATATCCATGTTGAAATCAAAGATACCCTGACGCTGTTGCCTCACCGGAAGTACTGGATTCTGAATATTTTGAAAACGAGCACCCAACAGCACATCAATGTGTCCCTGGGGCTGAATATCCACTTCCGACCCTCCGAATATTCTGTCCACCAGGTTGGTTTCAATATCCACTTCCAAAATAGGATCTGTCAGGCCTTCTACCTCGCCATAGTCATCTGAAATTCCAGCCAGGTTATTGAAGTAAGCCCTCTCCTCTCGTCTTGACCTCCACTCGACATACTCTTCAAAAGTCATGTAGGTGGGAGACCGGAAATAATCGTCACCTATTCTCTCCAATATGTAATACCGGTTAGTCTCCGGGTCGTATTCCACCTCTTGCTCGATAATAGGAGGGTCCTGGAGGTTGAATGGATTGCCCCTGGGGGAAGTTAAAAAATCCCCGGCTCGCTCACGAATAGGCGTGGTGTCCCTCGGTTGTTGTTGCTGGAGTTCTTCCAGCATGTGTTCGTAGGGGTCGTCCAGATTTAGGCTAAAGCCTTCACCTGCCAACATCTCGGTCTGGCAGACCAATGCAATTAATACCGTCGAAAATGTAATCGAGATTCTTTTCCGCATATTACCTTGAAAAACGAAATAATTGTCTCTAAACGCCCCCAAACATTCAGGCGTATAAATTAATAAATTTTTTAACTCATTCCTCTCTCAATATTCCGCAAGTGGGCAACTCTGAAATCGGCTCAAACAGCTACCCGGGCAAAATAACCACCACCCGTATATTCCAGTCAGAACAAGCATATTCCAACCCCGCTGGTATTGCAAACTGCAAAGGTAAGCAGGACGGGAATTAATACCGGTGAATTCAAGTCATAATCTTCAGTGTCGCTTTGATAAGTTGTTCCGTAGTCAGATTTCCACGCTCTTCTCTTATTACCTTCTCTAAAGCCTTCTTGATTTTGGACCGCTGAAATCCCAGCGCAAGTAATGCTTCTATTGTCTCATCGGTTTCTCTCGCTAATCCGGGGGCAACTTTATCCACAGCAATTCCCCCTTCTTTCACAACTTTATCTTTTAAATCGAGTATTATTCGCTGCGCAGTCTTTGCGCCAATTCCTTTAACACTCTTAAAAAGTGCAATATTTTCGGACAGTATTGCCGACCTTACCTCCTCAGGATTCAGCCCGGAAAGCACCAGGCGTGCTGTATTGGTACCCACACCGGATACCGCAATCAGATGGCGAAACATTTCGCGCTCAGCCAAACCCTCAAAACCGTACAACTCCATATTGTCCTCCCGCACATGTAAATGCACGTAGAGTTTAACCGTCTCTTTTCCCACAATACGCGAGTGGGTAAATAGGGATATGTGCAACATATATCCCACTCCCCCCACATCAACAACCACATGCGCAGGCCCGAGACCGGCCGTCCTTCCACTTATATAATCGTACATCTTCTGCTCTGTAATTTAAAAATCAGCACGAATGTACGACACCAGATATTAAATATCCAAGTTTTCTTTAATGTATTCTGAAATGTCGGTGAATTGCGAAGGGCAGGTGATTGGTTTTGGAAAAATTCAGTGAATGATTCCAGCCGATTTTTTAGAGGCCCTTACTCAAAATGTGGGCCATCTCTTTTTGGAGCTGTTCGGCTTTATTCTCAGCGGCAGATTGAAAATCGGCATCAGAAGAAGCGTAGATTATTGAACGCGAAGAGTTAACCAGGATGCCGACATCATCGGTCATGCAGTTTTTGCAAACTTCCTCCAGCGAACCGCCTTGCGCGCCAACCCCGGGCACGAGAAAAAAGTGATCCGGAGCAGTTTTTCGCATGACTTCCAATTGCTCTGGGCGCGTAGCTCCACAGACAAACATCAGCCTGTCAGGGTCAGCCCAGGAAACTGCCTTTCTAGCGACCCTTGCATAAAGAGGAATCCCTTCTGAATCAGTCAAAAGCTGGAAATCCTCACTCCCGATATTGGATGTGACCGCAAGTAAAATGGTCCACTTCCCGGGATAGTTGAGAAAAGGCTCCACGCTGTCCCTGCCCATGTAGGGAGCGACTGTAACAGCGTCGAAGTCCATCTGCTCAAAAAATGCGCGGGCGTATTGATGGGTGGTATTTCCTATATCGGCGCGCTTGGCATCGGCGATCAAATAATGAGAGGACGGCAAAAGGGCACGAGTTTTTTCTAAAGCCTCCCATCCCCCTGATCCATAACGCTCATAAAAGGCGGTGTTTACCTTGTAGGAGACACAATAATCTTTGGTGGCTTCGATTATGGCGGCATTGAATGATACCAGCCCTTCGAGGTCTTTGGTAAAAGGAACGGGCAATTTATCTATATCTGAATCCAGTCCTACACAGAGGAAACTCTCTTTAAAGCGTATGTTGGAGATAAGGGTTTCTCGATTCACTGAAAGGATTTTAGAGAACAGCTTTGACTTTTTTGATTTGGGGTATTTTCTGTAAGACTGCCTGTTCAATACCGGCGCGAAGTGTCATCTCCGACATATTGCAGGATCTGCAGGTTCCCAACCATCGAATTTGCAATTCCCCACAGAGGGTAATATCCACCACTTCGACATTGCCCCCGTCTTCCTCCAGATGGGGTCTGACGGTATCCAGAGCTTTTTCCACCTCCACTCTCAATTTTTCATCTTGCATATCTGCGACGATTTATTCCGGCCTGCAAAATTAAGGCTTTTTTCAAATCAATTGCTCCTGGGATCATTAATCAAGTCATTTTTATGACCTATTACTTGACATCCACGATTTTCGTGGGGCCGAGCAATTCGTTTCGAATAGCGGTCTGACGAACTGTTTTCACTGCTATTTCCTTATAAATATCGGCTATATGCCCTTCTTTTTCAACCGCCGGCACGCCCTTGTCTCCACTTTCCCGAATAGATTGAACAAGGGGTATCTGGCCGAGTAATACCGTTTCAAAAAATTGAGTGAGTTTTTTTCCTCCTCCCTTGCCAAAAATATGGTACTTGTTGTCAGGGAGTTCTTCAGGGGTAAACCAGGACATATTTTCCACCACACCGAGTATCGGTACATCTATATTTTCAATGCGGAACATATTTCCGGCTTTCACGGCATCAGCCAGGGAGACACTCTGAGGAGTGGTGACGACAACCGCGCCGGTCAGTGGCAGACTCTGCACCAGCGTCAATTGAATATCTCCGGTCCCGGGGGGTAAATCAATAACCATAAAATCCAGCTCTGGCCACCGCACATCACCGATAAACTGCTTCAACACACCGCTAAGTCTTGGACCTCGCAATACAACCGCCTGTTCCGGCTCAACCAAAAACCCTATGGACATCACACTCAGCCCGTACTGTTCCAGGGGCTGAATTACAGGCTTGCCGTAGTGCTCGTAAATTTTTGGGCGCTTGCCCTCCAAATTGAGCATGGTCGGAATGGAGGGACCGTAAAGGTCGGCATCTATTAATCCCGTTTTGTAGCCTGATTTCGCCAGAGCCAAAGCGAGATTCACCGCCACGGTCGATTTGCCCACACCTCCTTTACCTGAGGCCACTGCAATAATATTTTTGACCTGCGGAAGTGCCGAATTAGAAGCGCTGCCTGGGCCACCGGAGGTCTTCATGTGAATGTGAACCGAGGCTTCCGGAAAATCACGGGCTATTTCCTCCTGACATCGAAAATTGAGCTTCCCTTTTTGCTGGTCATCCAGTCCCGAGGTATTCAAGGTAAAAAACACTTCTCCCTCTGTCACTTTAAGGTCCGTCACCCGCTTGCCCTCAATCAGATCGGACTGAGAACTGGGGTCCGGTATCCTTCGAAGGGCTTCAACTATTTTGTTGTGGTCGATCATGAAAATTTTCTTTACTTGATTCTACTTAAAAACTCCCTTTCCATTCCGAATGGCTCCAAAATCCAATACCTTCGCTCACAGAAAAATTCTTACCTCTACGGTTCCCAACTTCGAATAATCGCATTTCGACTTTCGATCAAAACAGCACTCAGCAATCTGTCCTACCCCGTTGAATATTATCCCTGTCGGAATCCATAATTTTTTACTCAACCTCATAACGAAAGGATTTTTTGGAGTGTAATCACAATTGATGATACAACGAAAAGCGGACAAGTATGTTGAAATAATAATATAATTCCGGTGCAGTGCTACATATTATATGTTATTTTAATACTTTTGTGCTCAATAGTTTCAGCGATTTAACGAAATTATTTTCTGCCAATCAATTGGTTTTACTCCATTCCGGTTTATGCAGGATTTGTTTTGAAAAACATTACGAATGAAGGTATATCGCGACATAGATCATTTGCCTGAATTCAGGAAAAGCGTGGTGACCATTGGGTCGTTTGACGGTGTGCACCTCGGTCATAAGAAAATACTGGACCGGGTAAAAGACTACGCGCGCCAGTACAAGGCACCCTCTATTGTCGTCACCTTTGATCCACACCCCAGACAGGTAATCTACCCGGGTGACAAATCTTTGGAGTTGATCACATCGCTGCGCGAAAAGGTCATTTTGTTTGAAAAAACAGGTATTGACCACCTTGTAATCGTCCCTTTTACGGTGGAATTTGCTCAATTGATTCCCCAGGAATACATCGAAAATTTTCTCATTAAAAGGTTCAACCCCTACTGTATCGTAATTGGTTACGACCACCGCTTCGGACTCAACCGCGGGGGAGATGTACACATGCTGAAGAGCTACGGGGGGGAACACGATTTCAAGGTAATACAAATCCCCAAACAGGAATGCGATGCCATAGCAGTGAGTTCCACCAAGATTCGGCGATTTTTAAAGAATAAAGAACTGGCTCAGGCGAACAAACTACTCGGCCATCCCTACTTTCTCATCGGTGAAGTGGTCCACGGCAAAAAGATTGGTGGCGGATTGGGGTTCCCGACAGCCAATTTGAAAATACGCAATCAGCAAAAAATTATTCCTCCAAATGGCATCTACGCCGTGCAGGTGTACTTTGGAGACGACCAATACGGCGGCATGATGTACGTGGGTGAGCGCCCCTCACTGGACGATGGAGGAGGACGAAGTATTGAGGTCCACATTTTTGATTTCAATCACTATATATACGGCGAATCCTTATTGGTCGAAATAATAGACTTTGTCCGCGAGGATGAGAAATTTGACGACATGGAAGCCCTCAAGGCGGGTTTGCGTGGAGACAAGGCCAGTGCGGAGATCATACTGGAGGAATACCGCATTCGAAAAAAACAAGAATCACAATACAGAGCAGCCCTCGCACTTCTCAATTACAACGGCATGAAACACCTGCCCACCTTCCTGCCCTCGGTGGTCAAACACTGCCCGTCCAACTGCAAGATTTATCTCATCGACAACAATTCCTCGGACGACTCAGTCCTTTGGGTGCGGGAACATCATCCGCAGATAGAAGTCATTGAATTGTTGGACAACCGGGGATATGCCGGTGGTTACAACAAAGGCCTTCAATTGATCAGGGAAAAATACCTGGTGCTAATCAATACGGATGTGGCTTTCAGCAATGATTGGTTGAGTCCCGCTTTGGATTATTTAGATGAAAATCCACAGGTGGGTGCCATTCAGCCAAAAGTCCTCAGTTACAAAGAGCCCGATAAATTTGAGTACGCCGGGGCCTCCGGTGGTTTCATGGACATTCTCTCCTACCCTTTTTGCCGGGGCAGAATTTTCCACCATTCTGAGGTGGATGAAGGGCAGTACGATGACAAAATAGAGATTTTTTGGGCCTCTGGCGCCGCTTTTGTGGTCCGCAATGAGTTGTTCACCCAATCGGGTGGTTTTGACGACAGCTATTTTGCACACATGGAGGAAATTGATCTCTGCTGGCGGTTGAAGAAAGCCGGGTATCTGATCGAGTGCCTGCCCCAGCACAAGGTGTATCATCTGGGAGGAGGTACACTGGATTACGACAACCCAAGAAAGACCTATCTCAACTTCAGAAACAACCTCTTTACCATTCTGAAAAACGAGAACAAGCGCAGACTGGTATGGATGCTACCGACGCGATTGTTACTGGATGTGGCTGCCTCATTCAAATTTTTACTTCAGGGAAAAACTCCGCTTTTCATGCAAGTATGGCGTGCAAAATGGCATGTATTCAGAAACCTGCCCCGACTGACACTCGCCCGAAGAAGATTCAATAAAAAAATTGTGGCAATGAAAAAGGGTCGCTCCAGAACCCGCTACGGCCGATACTATTACTCCATAGTCTGGCAATTTTTCATAAGAAATAAACGCAAATTCTCAGATTTGAACTGGAAAGAAGATGAAGCTGCGAGACATTGAAGTGATTTACGAAGACGTGAACATGCTGGTGGTCAATAAACCCTCGGGCCTCCTAAGTGTACCCGACCGTTACAACAAGGACCTACCCTGCCTGGCTGGAATGCTGAAAGACCTTCACCCCGGATTGATGGTAGTGCACAGACTCGACAGGGAGACCAGCGGAGCACTCGTTTTTGCCAAAACCGCAGAAGCCCACAGTCACCTCAACATGCAATTTCAAAACCGCAAGGTGGAAAAGTGGTACTGGCTATTGACTACCGGGCAACCCCCTCAAAGTGGGACCATAGACGTCAATATTGCTCCACATCCATCCGGTTCTAAAATGATGGCCACCGGTAAGGGAGGCAAACCGGCCCAAACCGCCTACGAAACCATTCGCCACTTTCGGATTTTCAGTCTGGTGAAAGCCAACCTACTGACCGGCAGGACCCATCAGTTGCGCGTCCACTTCGCGCACATCGGCCACGAAATTGTCGGGGATACTATATACGGCTCCCACGGACCACTCTACCTCTCTTCATTCAAGCGCAAATACCACCCCTCCAAAGACCGCCAGGAACGGCCGCTCATGAACCGATTAGCCCTGCACGCGCGAACTCTTTCTGTGGAGCATCCCCAGACCGGAGAGCAAATGCGATGGGAAGCTCCCCTGCCCAAAGATTTCCGGGCCAGTTTGAATCAGTTGGAGAAGTGGGGATGACCTCACCGACTTCCTTTTTACATAAAATTTAGTTGACACAAAATGGTTGGTTACAAAAATCATACCTCCGCATGTCAATTAATTCAAGGTCCGATACCTAACAAAACCCCTTTGCGGTGCCTTAGCGACTTCTTTGCGTGTCCTTTGCGTGAACTGTGCAATCTGCAGAAGTTTTGATTAGCCCCTTCCACTGACGTATATTTATATTTTCCACACTGCCGACTGCGTACAACTGGAAACTGCTTGCATTTAGCGGAGCCGTAATCCCGACTCTAATCTAAACCCCAAAAAACCTCAATTTGAGGAAAGTAAAGCACCCAACTTAAGTTAAATATCTGTCATCTTAACTATTAAATTTTCAGACACCACCTAACACTTTCAAAAATTTCCATATATTTGTAATTATCGTCATTTGTTATGCGCGAACAGGGGGCCCAAATTACCGCTGACTGTTTTCGATAAGTGCAAATGTGGCGGGCAATAGCATTGAACGAAAGAATTCATGGCAGAAAATCATCCCAAAACGACGACCGAAAAGCCTAACGGGCCGGATTCTCCGGGCTGGTATGCGGTCTATACGCGCTACAAGTGCGAAAAGCAGGTCGCGAGGGACCTCGTCAAAAAGGGCATCACTACATGGGTTCCGCTCAGGCAAAAAGTCAGGCGCTACGGAGCACGGCGCAGGGTCAGTGAAATCCCGCTCATTCACTGTTACGTATTCGTAAGAATGCAACCCGATCAAAAAAACCGCGTCCTTCAGACGGCCAATGTGCAGAGTTTTCTCCTGAACGGCCGCGATTTGATTCGCATACCGGAGGAGGAAATCGACTGGCTGCGTAGGATAGTGGGAGAAAAGAGTCAGGTCGAAACCAGGCGCGAAGACCTCTGCGAAGGAATGGAGGTCGAAGTGGCCGAGGGGCCCCTGGCCGGCATTCGCGGAAAACTGCTCCACCGCGAGGGTAAAAGCCGGTTTCTGGTAGAGCTCAAAACCATCGGCTACCAACTGCAAATGGCTATAGATACAGGGATTTTAAACAACGTCAATCCGGAGCCCAAAGCCGTCTGATCCCACCGGCAGGCTCTTATTCTAAAACTGAAAGCGCGGTAAGTGAC
>REEO01000039.1 GCA_007695035.1 Saprospirales bacterium
TGGATGTGGATTTGCGCGTCATTTGCGAACCACCCAACTGGAACATCAATCCCGCCAATTTCAGTTTTTCCATGAATTTGACCCTGGAGCTAAATATAGAGGGTGAACTCTCTACCGATCGCCTCGACCATATTGGAGCATTTGTAGATGGCGAGTTAAGAGGGGTTGGATATGTACAATACAATGTTGATTTGGATAAGTATCTCGTGTTTTTAACGGTTTATAGCAATGAGGCGACCGGAGAGGAAGTCACTTTCAGAATATGGGATGCAGAGGCTTGTCTGTTGTACGGACCGACCATTGAGAGTTTCGGGTTTATAGCCGACGAGACCATAGGCGATCCGCAAAGCCCGGTAACCATACACACGCAGAATCTGCTCATTCGCCAGGTGTACTTCAATCCCGGCTGGAACTGGTTTTCCTACAATCTGGAATTGCCAAATCCGGGCATCGATTCAGCGCTGGCCTCTGTTTCGCATCCTGCAAATGGCTTGATCAAGAGTCAAACGGCTTTCAGTACCTATTCGAACGCAACTCAATCCTGGATTGGTAACCTGAATGACTTGTCTCACCTGACCATGTACCAGTACAAATCAGCAGTTCAGGATTCGCTTCTTGTAGTGGGTATGGGGGTCGATCCGTCCACGCCCATCGATGTTTTCCAGGGTTGGAACTGGCTCGGGTTTTTACCCCAGCGCAGCCTGCCGCTGAATGTGGCCCTGTCGAGTCTTGATCCACTGAATGGAGACGTGGTAAAAAGCCAGATCAATTTTGCGCAGTACGTGGCGGGAATAGGCTGGATTGGAAACCTCGACTTTATGAGTCCTTTAAATGGCTACCTGCTGCGGATCGGCAACCCGGGCACGCTCGTATTTCCAACCGTACTCGACCTGCAACAGCCCGGATCCAGCCGCTCCATTGCTACAGCGGTACTGGATGGAGAGGAAAACTGGGTAAGTGGAGTAATGGTGGAAGAGATGCCATTCAGCCACTGGGAAATGAATCCGCGTAATTATGAATTCAGCATGAACGCCATCGCGGTTGTAATTGGTGAAGATGAGCGGAATCTCCTCAGGGAAGGAGATGAGGTGGCCGCATTTTACAACGGAGAAGTGAGGGGAAGCGGAGAGGCCATTTATGTGGAAGCACTGGATGAAACCCTTCTTTTCCTGACGGTATATTCCAATCAGGAAGGAGAATTGATGCACTTCCGGTATTTGGATGGAGCTACAGGTGAAGTCATGGAACTGGAAGAGGCCCTTCCCTTCAATTCGAATCAATTGATAGGTGAAGTGACCGACCCCTTTGAGTTTACCTTTACTGTATCCTCCACCGGTGATGAATTTCAAGAGGAAGAAATGCTTTTCAGCATCCATCCCAACCCGTCAAAAGGGGTTGTTTTCATCAATTTTTTCAGTGGAAACAGTGAAACCATCAAAGTCACGGTACACGATTCAAGAGGGGCGTTGGTAGATGGTTTTGAAACCGCGATCCGACCCGGACAAAATACCTTTGAATGGGAGGCTGGCGTGAATCTGCCTGAAGGCCTGTATATGGTGGTAATTCGAAGCAGCACAGGATTGCAGAGTCGAAGATTGATTATTCAGAGATAAATGGACTCAGAGATAAGGGGAATTATGGTACTCAATTTAAAAAGGTGGCTCACAACTAAACAGGCGCAATGAACAGACTGGTATCAAATCTTCTCGCCTCGCTGATGCTGATCGCAATTGGCAGTGGACTGTTGGCACAACCTGCGGACTGGGTTTTGCCCAATCCATCTGCCTACAACTACTCTGCAACTGTAATTTCGAAAGTGCTCGTGGACGACGAAAGGGCGAGCAGTGATGACAATGTGATTGCCTTTTTTAAGGCTGGTGAACTGCGGGGACTCGGAAGTCCGTTACAAACAGATTCCGGAACGGTCTACTACACCACGATCTATTCTAACGCGCCGGTGGATACACTGAATGCTGATTTCTACCACAATGACTCCGATCAGGTATTGTTCACCTTTAAGCCGTTCTATTTTGAATTGTATTCCACTACGGGTACACTGGAAGACCCCTATTTATTCAGGACGTATTCAGACAATGACGCGCCGGTAGGCATATCCCTAATTCCGGATCAGCTCACACTTCAGGGATTTCCCTTTCCGGAAATCGACCTGGCTGATTTTTTACTGACCCTGGACGATGATCCGGTTGTGTGGATTGCGGGGGAGCATCCGGATCTGAGCATTTCAATCGATGGTTCGCTGCTGCAGGTTTCTTCCGATCCCAATTTTACCGGAACGGTCAATTTGCAAATAGCTGTGGAGGAACAAACAGCCAATGCAAAAAGCGACAGCACCATGGTCCTCTTTGAGGTCGTTCCCGCTTATCCGGCTCCGCAACTCGGAGTAGTTCCCGGTCAGGGTGTGCTCAAAGGAGAGGAATTTGTGAATTTGTGCGATTCGAGTGAAACTGTTTTGCGGAATTTAAACGACTTCCAGAGTCAGTCGGACAGTTGTCTTTTCTACAGCTACCTACCCGTGATTGAGGGCCAAATCCCGCCTGACCTCACTCCGGACTGGCAGGTATCCAATTCCTTCCGCAATTCAATGAATGTCGTGGCAGAGGTTTTTTTTACGCCTGAATATCAATTCCTGAATGAGGGGGATGTGCTCGCGGCTTTTGTGGATGGCGAGGTGAGAGGTGTGACCAATCCGACCAAAGAGGGTGAGAATTACGTTTTTTATCTGAATGTGGGTGGACAGTCGGGAGACAGTGAAATTGAACTGAAGTTCTATTCCCAGGAAAAGGGCAAAGTGATGAGTTTTCCCGAGAGACTGCCTTTTCAGCCTTACGGTCTGATCGGGAGTTGGGAAAGTCCGCACATGCTGGATATTAGTCCACTGCTGCCGGTAATATCCCCGGAGGGTGAAGTGGAGGTACAGGTTCGCGACACCTCGTGGACAGGAACACAACAATTTGTGTTTTTTGCCAGGGATTGCGGGTTTCCTGAATTCCTTTACGACAGTACAGCAATCTCTTACTGTGTCGTTGAAGATCCTTCCGGACTCACCTATTACTACCTCATCGGAGATGAGAGAGGCTTTGATGAGCAGACCCTTTTTACGCGGTCCTGTTCGCCTCCTGAAGGATATGTGGGAATACTGGATTTTAATTGCTCTCACGATGTAGTCATCGATGCCGAGCAGGCCTGTGCGGTGCCCATCCCGAATCTCATAATGGAATTGGATGTGGTACCGAATTGTCAGGCCTCAGAAGCTTCGGGGGTTCAGCAGATACCCTCACCCAATTCAAGTCTGATCCAAATAGCGGACACCATTTCGGTTTTTCTCTACAGGGAAAATCAGAACGGAGACAACGAAGTATGTTCATTCGATTTGATCCTGGAGAATTTCGGAGAGGAAGTGAGTTTAATTTGTCCTTCAATCGTAGAAGTCAATGCTGTACCGGGTGAATGTGACGCTTTTGTGGAACTCGAAGTAGACTTCACCCAGGGTTGTGGGCCGGTAAGTGTAGAAAATGACTACACCAACAATGGGGAAGATGCCAGTGACTGGTATCCCATTGGATCCACGGAGGTGAATTTTGAATTGATCGAGAACGATACCATAGCAGATATCTGCACCGTAGAGGTGGTGGTGCAAGACGTTCAATTGCCTTCCATTGACTGTCCCGCAGATTTGGTGGTGGAGGTGGATGAGGGTCATTGTGTCGCCACGGAAGTAGAAATTGGCTCAGCCGTGGCGTGGTTGGATTGCGGAACTGTGGATGCGCAGAGCAATGCACCTGCTGAATATGAAATTGGTGAAACCGAAGTGCAGTGGATAGCTACCGGATACAATGGAAAGACATCCGAATGTATTCAGACGGTCACAGTTGAAGATCTCCAGCCCCCTGTATTGGTTTGCCCGGATGATGTAACTATAGACACAGACCCGGGGAGTTGCGACGCGACCGGATTTGCACCCGAAGGCCTGTCGGCGACTGCCATTTGCGGGGATGTGACTCTAGATTATGAGGTTCTGGCTGTATTGTTCCACGGAGAAAATCAGATTTCCTATACTGCGGTGGGAGCGAACGGTGTTTCGAGCGAGTGTACCCAGTTGGTTACCGTTGAGGGCGAAGGAGATATAAGTATAGAATGTCCTCCCGATATAGAAATCATTCTGGTGGAGGGCAACTGCGAGTTGACCGGCCTGGATGTGGGCATTTCATCGGTAATTGGAAATTGCAATCCAGTTACTGTCACCAGCGATGCTCCATCTACCTTTTACCCCGGACAGACATTGGTTACCCATACTGCAGAAGCTTCGGGCGGAAGCACCTACAGTTGTGTACAGGAGATCGACCTGGTGGATGAGGAAAGCCCTGTCATTGAATGTCCTGTGGATACAACCATCTCCACCGATATTGGAAGTTGCAGTGCGGCTGATCCTGAACTGGAAGGTGCTACAGCGAGTATGAGTTGCGGAGCAGTGAGCCTTTCCAATAATGCTCCTTTTGTTTTTTCTGTCGGAATTACCGAAGTCACCTATACAGCCGTGGGATACAACGAACAGACGTCTGAGTGCACTTATGTGGTCACTGTTGTTGACGCGGAAGATCCCGTCATTTTCTGCCCCGACGATGTAAACCTGGTCATTCCCTTTGGCCATACGGAGTCGTATGTTCAATTGGGAATTTCGCAGGCCCTTGACAATTGTGGGGTTGATACTATCTACAATTCATACAACGATGGCGGTGTCAATGCATCAGGCACCTATTCTCTGGGCGATACAACGGTGGTTTTTACAGCAGAGGATGCCGCCGGAAATTCAGCCAGTTGTGAGGTGGTTGTAAGCATTACCCCGGCTCCACAAGAACTGGATACATTTTATATATCGGGTCAAATTGCCACCTGGGCAGGATATCCTGTTTCGGGTGTAGAACTTAGTGTACAGGGAAGTTCACCCTCTGAATTTACAAATGAATATGGAGATTATGAGCTAGAGGTTTTTGAAAATCAAAGTGCTGTAGTAACTCCGAAGAAAAACAACGAATGGTTGGAGGGGGTTTCAACCATTGATCTGGTGATGATACAGGGACACATAATAGGCCTGAATGCGCTGGGCAATCCCTATGCCATAATAGCGGGGGATGCCAATAAGGACGGGGTGGTGAGTACTTTTGATCTCATTTTGTTGCAGACATTAATTATAGGCGTTATTGACCAAATACCGGGCAATTCACCCTGGCGATTCATACCAGCAAGTTATAATTTTAACAATCCCGCTGATCCGATGGCAGAGTCTTTTCCGGAAGTGAAAGTATATCCATATATCAATTCCGATTTCACAGAAGAGGGCTGGGTAGCTGTAAAAACGGGTGATGCTTCAGGCGACGCTGCTGAGACGGGAAGTCGCGAAACAAGAGGCCATCGCACATTCAATCTGTTTGCAGAAGAGGATGAGCATGGCTACACAACCGTTCGTTTTTTCCTGCCAACAATGGAACCGATAAGTGGATATCAAATCGAAATTTTTGTGGACCCCCTGGAGTTCGAACTGATCAGTTATTCCCATGCCGGATCTGTTCTCCCGAATTTGAGCGACATTAATTTTTTCATGGATGCTGAAAATGGCATCCTCAGGTCAAACTGGTGGTACGCTCCAGGCAAAATGCCGGACAGAGAAGAACTGCTGTTTGAAATGCGCCTCAGACCCCTAAGTGAAAACAGTGATCTCACATCAGCCATTGGTTTGAATTCCCGCAATCCCCGATTCAACAGCGAGGTGTACGATAGGAAAGGGAGGACTAAGGACGCTGCGGTTTCGTGGAAATACCATCGGGACACAAGGGGCTACAGTTTATTTCAAAACGAGCCCAATCCCTTTTCCAATGCAACCATCATTCCGTTCATTCTACCGGACGACATGCCCTTGCAACTCAATATTTTTGACGCGGGAGGCAAACTGATTGAAAGTGTAAATCTGGACGGCACCAAAGGCATCAACTACCACCCCTTCAATCCCACAAGCCCCAAACCCGGCCTGTATTACTACCAGTTGCAAACAGGGGAATGGACGGGGGTTAAGAAGATGATTAGGTATTGAGGGGGGCTAAATTCTGCAGTGCTTAACCAGAGGAGGCCTAAAAAACCTACGGATTCAATCGCTCAATGACATAGATGCCCGATTCGTTTTTTCTGTACCTGAAGCGGTCGTGCATTCTGTTTTCCCGGCCTTGCCAGAATTCCCATTCGTACGGTTCTACGGCGTAGCCGCCCCAGTTTTCGGGTGTGGGCACTTCGCTTTCTCCGCTGAATTTATTGAGGTATTTTTCAAAGTTGGCTTCGAGTTCCCGGCGGTCTTCCAGCACTCTGCTCTGAGCTGAGGCCCAGGCGGCTATTTTGCTGAAGTGTGGTCTGGATTGAAAGTAGGTGTCCGATTCTTCGCTGCTGAGTTTTTGGGCTTTTCCCCTGATCCGCACCTGTCTCGCCAGTTCGGCCCAGAAAAAGGAGAGGGCCACATTGGGGTTGGTTGCGATCTCGCTGGCTTTCAGGCTGGTGTAGTTTGTGAAAAAGGTAATCTTGCCGTCCGATATTCCCTTTAGCAGCACAATTCTGACCGATGGCCGGCCCTCCGAATCCACCGTTGCCAGGGACATGGCATTGGGCTCGATGACCCCTGCTTCCAGCGCATTGGAAAACCACTTTTCAAACTGCTCCACCGGATCTGCTCTCAGGTCGCCCAGTTCCAGGGAAGCACCGAGGTACTCGCGTCTGATCCTGCTTATTTCTACTTGATTATTGCTCTCCTTCATTTCCCGTTAATTTGTCTTTGAGATTTCTGTATATTAAAACGCCTCTGTAGCCCATCCAATACATTGAGGGGACAACAATCAGGGTGAGGAAGGTAGCAAACATCAGGCCGTAAATAACGGTCCAGGCCATCACTCCCCAGAACTCCACACTGTCTCCCCCAATGTAAAAATTGGGATCCAAATCTGTAACAAAGTTAAGGAAGTTGAAGTTGAATCCAATGGCCAGTGGTATGAGTCCGAGCACTGTGGTAATAGCGGTGAGCAGTACCGGTCTCAGTCGGATGCTTCCCCCTTTAATTATACATTCTCTGACTTCTTCAATGGTCAGTTGGTATATATTGTCCACGCCCTTGTCCATACACTTTCGCCGGATGAGTAGGTTGATGTAATCGATGAGTACTATGGCGTTGTTCACCACTATTCCTGCCAGCGAAATGATCCCCACGCCTGTCATAATAATCACGATGTCCACATTATTAACCACGTAACCCAGGAACACTCCAATTGTACTGAAAACCACTGAGAGAATAATGATGAATGGCGTAATAAGTGAATTGAACTGGGAGACGATGATGAGAAAGATTAGGAACAGAGCTACGAGAAAAGCCGTATTCAGGAATTCCAGGTTTTCTGCCTGTTCTTCCTGTTCTCCGGTGAATTCGTAGGACAGGTGTTCCGGCATATCGTAGTTCTCTAAAGAGGACCTGATTCTCGAAACTACTTCATTGGCGTTGTAGCCTTCAAGAACATTTGAAAAAATGGTGATGACGCGCTCCTCGTTTTTTCGATTCACAGAGTTGTAAGTTGAACTGTAGGAGACATTCGCCACGGCCGAAACCGGCACAGAACTAATTCGGCCGGTGGAGGCACTTCTAAATGTGATCTGCTGGTTCATCAGGTCCGCCATGTTATAGCGATATTGCTCTGAAAGACGAATCATAATGGGGTATTCGTCCTCACCGATCTTAAAATTTGTGACTTCTTTTCCAAAAATCGCAGATCTCATGGCATCTGCAATGGCGAAGGTACTTACTTCGAATCTCCGCGCCGCTTCCCGGTCAATATTGATAATCGCTTCCGGCTTGCCGAGTTCGAGATCGGTCCTCAGCTCCTCTATCCCACCTATTTGCTGGTTGTTAATAAACACACGCATGTCCTCAGCGGTTTCTGCCAATTCTATCAGATCCTCTCCGCGCACTTCAATATTGATGGGTCTTCCCACAGGCGGACCGTCGTTGTTTCTGTCAACGGTTATTTCCACCCCTGGTATGCCTGAGATACTCTCGCGGATTTCATCCATTATGTCGTAAGTATTCACTCCAATTCGCTTAGTGGACGGCACGAATGAGACGGTTATCCTTGCGCGTTGTGGCGAGGAGTCAAAATCCGGGCCGGAGTTGGGGTCGGCAGTGTTTTGACCAATTTGTGCCAGTACAGCTTCCACCACATCTCTGTGAGGCTCAATGGTGGTCATTATACGGTCCTCCAGATCATGGACCAGTTCGTCGGTTACCATGATGTCAGTCCCCAGGGGCAGTTCGACAAAGACATTGACAAAGGAGGGTTGTGTTTCCGGGAAAAACTCCACTTTTGGCGAGTGGACAATGAGAAGTCCAACGGCAAATACGAGGAGTCCAACGGTTCCAAAGAAAACCACCAGAGGCATAAATCTTCGCAGGGCAAAGCGTATAAATTTGTCGTAAACCAGCTCCAGAAAGGGAATGATTTTCGATTGGAAAATGAAAGTAGCGTCCCGTAGCAGGAATATATTGAGTAGGGACAGTATCGATGCCATTACCAGGATATTTCTCAGCCAGTTGATCTCAACAAGATGCGCCATTCCGGCCACCAACAGCATAATGAGTACGCCCTTAAGTACATTTCGCTTTTTTCGGGCCCTTGTGTCTGCATCGCCAGCTTTTTTGTCCACCTTCATGTACAGACTGGTGAGCACTGGATTGATGACCAGCGCCACAAAAAGCGAGGATGTCAATACGATAATAAGGGTGATGGGCATGTATTTCATGAAACTCCCCATCAAACCCGGCCAAAATGCCAGGGGTAAAAAGGCAGCCAGTGTGGTAGCTGTGGAGGCAATAATTGGGAAGGCAACCTCCCCTGTTCCGTATTTTGCCGCTTTGACTCCGCTAAAACCCTCTTGTCTGAATCTGTATATGTTTTCTACCACCACTATGGCGTTATCCACCAAAAGTCCCAGGGCGAGTATGAGGGAAAAGAGAATTACCATATTGAGCGTGTACCCGAGCATATTGATGATCATGATACCCATTAGCATAGAGAGCGGAATGGCGATACCCACAAAGAGGGAGTTGCGTATTCCCAGAAAAAAGAGCAACACCAAAATAACCAGTATCACCCCTGAAATAATGCTGTTCTCAAGGTTTTGAACAGTGTCTCTGGTCTGCACAGATTGATCATTGAAAACCTGAACGGTGAGGTCGGAAGGGAAAATCCTCTCTTCTGCATCTTCGATTATTTCCTTTATTTTGTCGCTGGCATCCAGGAGGTTCTCACCGGCCCTTTTGATCACATCTAGAGAAATAACTGGCAATTTATCTGAACGGGCAATACTTATCGGATCTTCGTAACCGAAACTCACATCGGCAATATCCCTTAGATAAATTGGTTTTTGGTCCTCGCTTTTAACAATTATGTCCCGTATCTCATCCACGGATTGGAACTCGCCAATGACTCGCACTGACCTACGCACATTGGCCACCAGCATTTCACCGCCTGACATGGTCACATTTTCTGACCGGATTGCATTTTCAATATCGTCAAAAGTGACTCGGACCGCCTGCATTCTGTGGAGGTCCACATCTATTTTCACCTCTCTTTCCCGGTCTCCTTTGATGTCCACATCTGAGATCTCTCTGAGACGGTTGATTCGCTCTTCCAGGTAGTCTGCATAAACCCGCAACTCATCGAGGTTGTATTCTCCCGAGACATTGACAGTCATGATGGGAATGTCAGATAGGTTGATGTCTATAATCTCAGGCTCCTCAGTGAGGTCGGTGGGCAATTCGGGTTTGGCCCGATCGATGGCGTCACGCACTTTCCGGATGGCTAATTCCCTGTCCGTATCCACATCGAATTCCACCACAATTATGGAGAAATCCTGAATGGAATTGGAGGTGATGTTCCGCACCTCTGATATGCCGGACAGTTCGCGTTCCAGGGGAATGGTCACCAGGTTTTCCATATCGGCAGGGCTGTTGCCGAAATAAACCGTATTGACAAAAATTTCCGGAAAGGGTATTTCCGGAAAGGACTCCTTGGGAATATCCTGATAGGACCTGATTCCAAATAGAAAGATCATAAAGGTCAGTATCAATATAGTCGTAGCGTTGTCCACCGCGAGAGAAGTCAGCCCGAATTCTCTGAATTTCTTTTTCAAATTTTCCATCCAGGGTGTTTTTATTGGTGTAAGGTTAAGCGTTGATCCTCAGAGACATTTTGTTGACCACGCACAATCAATATGTCATCTTCTTCCAGCCCACTCTTAATCTCAATCTGTCCGCGGTACTCCAATCCGGTCTCGATAAACCTTTTTTCGGCCCTCATCTGGCCATTTTCTTCCTGAGCGACGTAAACGAAAGCCCTGCCTCCCAGTTCGTTTTGGATGATATTGAGTGGTATTACAATGGCATCTTCTGCTGTACGGTCGTTAATGGACATACTTGCCATCAGATTCGGTTTGAGCCTAGAATGTCCAAGGGGCAGGAAGGTCTCCACCCTGAAGGTCCGGTTTTCGGGGTCTATGGTACTTCCTACTCTGCTTATATTGCTCTTTATGGTTTTGTCCAGGGAGGGAAAATGGATTTCCACCTCATCCCCTCGGTCTATAAACATCAGGAAGTTTTCCGGCACACTTACCGACAGTTTGAGGTTGTCCATATCCACAATTAGCGCAACGGGTGTTCCCGGAGATACAAGTTCCCCTTCCCGGAGTAGCAACTGGTCGAGCACTCCGGTCTTGGGAGCTTTAACCACTGCTCTTGAGCGCTGGGCCTGTAGTACATCCAGATTTTTCTCTAGCCGTTCTACACTGTTTTGGGCTTCGAGAAACTGCACTTCCGAGCCAATGTTTTGATCCCACAGCCTCTTTTGACGGCCGTAAACATCTCTGGCCAGACTGAGTGTAGTTTCTACCTCTGAAATCTGTTTGTCGATTATTTCGGTATCCAGCCTTGCAACGACTTGATTTCGCTGCACCCGGTCTCCCTCATCTACCAGCAGTTCAACTATCCTTCCGCTCACCTCAGCGGAAGCCATTACCTGATTGCGAGTCTCGAGGTTTCCCTGGAAAACTGAGTAGTGGTTGAGGTCGCGCTTACGCAGTGTGTCTAACTCTACAAGTACGGCATCTCCTCTACTGTAACCATTTTCAAGTTCCTCTATTTCTGCCTCCAATTCAGCAATGGATCGCTCAAGGTTTCTCAGGTCCTGCTTTTTATTTCTCAATTGGTCCTTTTTGCGCTCTATGCTGGAGATGCTGTTTTTTTCACCTCCATTGTTGCCACAGGCTGATAAGCCCAGGGCGAGTAAAAGTGCCACGACAAAGAAGAGTTTAGAATTTATCATTTTATATGTTTTTCGGATCATTGGTTGCTCGTTTTTAATTTCGGTTATGTTAGCGGCCCAAAGCTTGTTCCAATTGGGTTCTCGAATCCACCACTTCGTAAAGTGCGTTGAGGTATTGCAGTCGCGAATCGAAGAGGTCCTGTTCGGCCTGGATCAATTCAAAACTCGTGCTCATGCCCTCTCTGTATTTAGTGAGAACCGTCTGGTATATCTCCTCGCTCAAATCGAGCAGTTGGATGGCATCTTCAAGGGCCCTTTGGGCATTTTTATAATGTCTGTGTTGGTTTTTCACCTCCATATCGATGGCGTGGCGCAATTGATTCTGGCCCTCCAGCACCTTTTCTTTACCAATTCGTGCTCGCTGAATTCGGGACCGCTTATCAAAACCGTCAAAGATGGGTATGGTCATGGTAGCTCCAATGCTGGTCGTCTGCAACCAACCTATCTCATCCCTGTTAAAGAGGTCGTCTCGCTGGAGATTTTGTGTGTGACTTGCAAAGGCGTGGATTTTGGGGAAGTAGCCCATTTGGATTTGACGGATGTTGATGTCGTTGAGCTCTTCTGTGACCTGCAGCACCCTGAAGTCCGGCCGGTCGTCGTAATCGTAATCAATTTCCGGTTTATTAACCCTCCACTCGTTGGCCATTTTCTCGAGGTCGCCCTCTATTTCAATGGGTTCATCCATGGGCCAGGCCATTTGGAATTTGAGCAGATTTTGTGTGATGGTATCCATTCCGCTCAATTGGTCCCGCTGGCTGACGAGTGTGTTGTAATTGAGTTCCAGCCTCCGCACATCCAGCAATTCTGCAAAGCCCTCCCTGTGAAGTGCGCGCGTTTCATCCAGCAATTGGCCTACATTTTCGATATTGGAATCCAGTTCTCCAATTTGCTCGCTCACCAACAGGGCGCTGTAAAAGGCCCTTTTGACCTTCCATCTGACTTCCTGTCTGGTGGCATCGACTTCCTTTTCGGTCAGGTCTTTGAAAACCCTTGCCGCACGAAGTCCCACAAAGAAGGAGCCGTCGAATATCAAAGCGTTCATATCCAGGCTCGCATTGACGGATTGGCGCGTACCTGCGGGGAGTGATATAAAACTCCCCTCCGGAGCCTCCGGATCGGCAAATTGCGCCGGAATTAAAAAATTGGGCACGTCCGGGAAATAGCTGTACCGCAGATTTCCATCCAGGGTTGGAAGGCCGGTTGCCAATGTTTCGCTTATCCTCGCATCTGCATCTGAAACTTCCAGGCTTCCCTGTCTGAGTTCAAAATTGTGCTCCAGGGCGTACTGAACGGCATCCTCAATGGTCAATGGCTGAGCTGTGGAGTTGGATAGTCCCGCCAGCCAGAATACGGTTATTACGGTCCAAATTCTCATACCTTGGTTTTTCGGTTTTCAATGATTTTATCAATTACATTCCTGAATTTTGGGCTCTTTTGGTTCTCCTGTCGCTCGTTGTACTTTTTAAAAATTTCGTACCCCTTTTCAGTAGCTATGCTGCGTATGTGATAGTTGATGAATGCCTTGTAAACAGAGGCGGGATCGGTGGTGGTGTCCGGAAACAACTCCTCGTCATTCATATTCAAAATGACCGTGAGGTAGAAGCGGTTGACCAGGTCGATGTTGATATCCGATCTGTAAACACCCTCAGCTACTCCCTTTTTGAGGTTTTCGTAGGCCATATTCTCTATGGACATCTTTTTGAATTCCTGAATTTCCCCCCAGACAGCGGGGTAGTACTTTCTGATCTCGTGGATCATGGCCGGGGAAATTTTGGTCATGAGTTCAAATACGTGGTCGGCAATTTCGCAATAGCCCTCAATGGAATTCGATGCGCCCTCCATCAAAAAGTAGATGGATTCCAGGGTGTTTTTCATAAACATCCGTATGACCTCCCGCACTAGCTCCTCTTTGTTCGCAAAATGGATGTAGATCGTTTTTTTGGAAATCCCTATTTCACTGCAGAGCTCATCCATGGTTACGGACTTTACGCCCTTTTTGAAGAAAATTTTACCCGCATGCTCAATGATCTGTTGTTTCATCTGTTATTTTTTCTGAAATAGACATTCAGCTTCCGGCATTTTTGGCTCTATGAAATTACCGTCTGCTTCATATCAAACGCAAAGGTAACTCAGGAAACTATAAAAGGTTTTAAAGTTTCCGAGGATAAAAAATTTTATTGATAAAGGGGGTGGTTTTGGGGGATAAATGGCATGGTGTATTCTATTAATTTTTCCGATGGAATGTCGCTCCTCCCTGGTTTCTGGCTTAGGAAGTTTTGAGTTCTTAATTTTTAGTTGGCTTGTGAAATAAACCCCGAAGGGGTGACATGATTATAGAAAGAGAAAATGGATGAGTTCAACCCTGAAGGGGTGATATTATTTCCTTACACCCGACACTTTGCTTTGGTTCTCTCCGGACGACTTTCTACTGTGATCTTAAACCCCTGGTGATACGGCCGTCCTGGTTCAGGTAGGTCGACAACCAAAACAACAGGAAATCTTCCCTAAAACCTGCACCTCCCTTACTTTTTTCTAAAAAACATGTTAAATTGTTGCGAGTTTCTAAAAAATACAGTACATTTGTATTGAACATATCCAAATCGTCCTGATAAAGGTGCCTGAAGCTGTTGTTATTCAACAGCAGTGTCGCTAATTTAATGATTGTTTGTATTGGTTGTTTTAATATAGCTAAATGCCTGACATTGCTTTACTTGTTTTGTACTTGTCAAAACCCATATTTAAACCAATTTTTCATTAAAATTTTTAATATGAAGTACAGTAGATTCAATTACACGGAAAATCCCCAAAAAAACCAAATTAAATTTGGTTTAAGGGGGGGGGGTATTAAGAAACCTCCAAACCACATTGTTGACCTTTGCAACAGCCTGCCTTATGTTGCTTAGTTCGCAGACCCTATACAGTCAGGGCTGCATTGACTGGCAGGAAATTTCTGAGACACTTGAACAGTTGCCCGATCCCTGTGGATGTACCACCACACTCCAACTTGGACAAGCCGGGCAAACTACCTACCTCAGTTCTTACCAAACTGGGTTGATGATCCAAAATGAATGTATTGAGATAGCTGGTACACTGGTGGTTGACATGGTTGTCTTTTTTGACAACTGTGATATTAAAATGGATGACGGTGCCCTGATTAAAGTAAATGATGGTGTTGAAATCATTACTTTCAGGTCCTGTAACATCCAGAGCTGTGGCGACAACCTGTGGCAGGGAATTGAACTCGGTTATTGGAACACGATCCACTTTTTCGATAATGTGTTTCAGCATTCCCTCAAGGGAATTCATTCACAGACCGGACCTACGTTCACCTTTGCATTCGACAACATATTCAATGACAATATTTTTGCATTGGATCTCGGTGAAATGAACACCAATGACCGAATGTCTGAGATCACAGTAAGGGGTAACCTCTTCGCCCATCCCAACGAACCAAAGGAGCATTGGGAGGATGGACCGTTAGATTTATGGCAACAGTTTCATACAGGAGTGCGGTCAAGGGATGCCATTGTGGATGCTGATGCATCTCGCGATCAATGTAACTTAACCAATGTTTTTTACAAGCTGAGATCAGGTTATAGGTTGTTTAATTCTCATTCAACAATCAAGGCCAATTTGTTCCGGGATTTTTACCCGGATGAAGAATTATTGAGCATGCCCGGGGGAATTGGTATTGGAGCTGGTAGCTTTAACGGAGGTATGAGTTATCTCAATCAGCAGGGCTGGACTCAGACCCCTGTTGTAACTACTTTCAAAGATTTAGGCATGGGGATTTCAACCACCCTGACCAATACCACAATCAGGGATAATAGCATGGATGTTGCACTTTTTGGAATCAGAGCTATCAGACCGCATACCACTTGTGAAATTGAGGACAATGAAATCTCAGCAAACTACAGTGGAATTTATGTTCAGAACAATTCAGCCCCCTTGATGAGCATTCAACACAACTCTGTTATCCTCGATCACGATGACCAAACTTTTGATATTCATTCGGCCGGAATTGAGGTGGCTTATGCCCGGGCCAACAGTACGCGGGGTCGAATTTCCTACAACACCGTCCAACTCAACCCGGGTAATTTCGGAATACTGTTGCTCAATTCTGAGGAAAAAGTGGTGAGCTGCAACCTCGTGCGTCAGGACGATATAACGCTTGAATACTCCTCGGGAATTGAAGTGCGGGGCGGAGCATTTAACCGCCTGGCTGAAAATGATGTAATCGGCGATTATCAGCATATAAGCTCCGATGAAGTAAATGCAGTCAAACTCATCGAGACTGCAAATATAAACCTTCGCGCCAATGAGTTGAACCGCAC
>REEO01000090.1 GCA_007695035.1 Saprospirales bacterium
ACGCCAACCCCAAAATAAAAAACTCCGGTTTTACCAAAGTCGGTAATATCGCCCCTGAGAAAAACTGCATACTCCAGGTAGTCGATGAGAATTGTCCTTGAAACTTCACCATCAAGTGAGAAATTTTGCTCCTTGCCCCCCTTCTGAATAAAGTAGACTTCCGGCTGAATGATTAAGCCATCAAACAATTCGTGTTTGTATTGCAAACCGAGTTTCAATCCCACAATTGGAATTACAGCTTCTGTATCGCCCAGTTGAGTTGCAAAGTTTGCCCCTGCTCTGATACCAATCTGCGCGGAAGCAGAATGAGCGCTTACAATCAACAGCAATACCAGCGCCAATCTTAAGATCTTCATTACAAAAATCACTTTTACAATTAGTAAATGTAATAAATTTTCCGGAAGTGGTGGATTTTCCCCGGATTTAAACCCCTTTCAAATCATAAAGTCCAACCGAGCTTCAACATCACACGGTACCTTTTGGTATCTTTGCCAGCTATGACGACACAACAGCGATGGTGGAGATTCAGGCAGTTTTTAAACTGGTACGCCTCTGCCAAAACTATTTACGACATTCACAGTCCGGGAGCATTTGAGCTGGTAAGTGCACTGGAACAACTCCCTATTGAATGGAAGGAGGGAAGGGAAATTCTCAATTTCAGAAAAAGGTTGCGCAGGGACAGACACCTCCTCACAAAGGACAATGAAGGTCCAAAAGCCATAATCGAAGAAAATTACCACAACTCCACAGTCGGCAGATTTTCCAGAAAAACGCAACTCCCTCTCTCGGCCTACAGGAAAATGTTCCGCCTGGCCAAATACAGGAATGCAAAGCATATACTCGAACTCGGAACCGGCAGCGGCCTGGCACATTACGTTCTCAGAAAAGCGAGACCGGAAGCGCATATTACTTCGGTAGATGCAGATCCCTATCTCACAGAACTGGCGCGAACCAATATCGGAAGGCACGAGAGAAAGTCCAGCTTCATCTGTGACAGCTTCACCGGGTTCTGGCAGGATGAGGCAGCCCGATCCATGCCGTGGGACCTCATTGTACTCGATGGAGACCACCGCGGCGTTACCCTACTGAATAATTTCCATCAGATCCGCAAGAACAACCTGGAGTATGGGTTCAAACCTTCGGTATTTATAGGTGACATTCGGTGGTCTTCGGGCATGCTGACAGCATGGGAGGAATTGATGGATCAATATGAGGGCATTGCACTGGATTATTTTGATTTTGGCATTCTACACCCGGGAGGTGAAACGGGTCCCTACCTGAAAGCCTCCCTGATTCCCTACCGGTATAAATTTTGGCGTGCTGGGTTTTTTGCATAAAAATGTATTGGGCTTGCACACATAATTCGGTTCTTTGGTTCCCTGGTTCTTGCCTGCCTACACCACATATTTTCAGGTTTTAAACTATTTTCAACCCCAATCCAGACACATGATTAAAACCGGCTAAGGCAGTTTTATTTTGCTTATGCACGGGTGGAGGTAAGTTCATTTGGGGCAGGCAATATTTCCCATTCCGCTTACTTTTTTTCAGGGTATTTCGACTGACTCCCAGAAAACCAAAAAGATCTGCTGAAATGACTTCATTCCCTACATGCATTTCAACAATCAATGACCACCTCTGTGATGGGCCACTGGTTAGCCTTCAGTTAAATTTCCTGAAAGTCATGCGAGAGATTCATCCTCCATAAACAAAACCAAATTTCCACCCGATGAGGGGCGAAGAGAAACCAGGTAAAATTCACCACCTTAAATTTAAATACCCCGCGAATCTGCAAAGCTGTAATAACCGGCCTGGCTTACAATGATGTGATCCAGCAAATTGATGTCCAGAAATTTGCATGCTTCGGAAATCTTCTTTGTCACTGAGATATCCTGAGCACTCGGCTGGAGATTTCCGGAGGGATGGTTGTGGCACAGGATAATATTGGAACTCCTGGACTTAATGGCCGGCAGCAAAACCAGGCGGGGATCCACAAACACGCCCGAAATTCCTCCACTTGAAATTTTCTCCTTTTTTACCACGCGATTTGCCCGGTTTAAGCACAACACCCAAAACTCTTCCACATCCAAATCTGCCAGGAGCGGGGCGAGCAAGGCGGCTGCATCGCTGCTGCAACTCACCTTTGGAGTGCTGTCCAGATCAGCAGTTCTGCGCCTCCTTCCCAATTCCAGGGCTGCGGAGACAACCACGGCCTTGGCAATACCTATCCCCCGGTACTCTGTCAAATCACCCGGTTTCATTCTTCCAAGGGAATTGAGGTTATTGTCGCAGCCGGAAAGGATTTCTTTGGCGAGATCCACAGCAGAAACAGACCGCGTTCCGGACCCCAGCAAAATAGCTATCAACTCAGCATTGGTGAGGTTCCTCACACCACTTTTTATCATTTTCTCCCGCGGGCGGTCTTCTTCTGCCCACGACTTTATTCCGTTTATCGATCCATTTTTGTCCATAACTTCTTTTTGAGGCGACTTCTGCCGCTTGTTTCGGGAAAATAAAAAGAGAGGGAGACAGTCCGGGTTAAATAAATCAAATCGCATGTCGGCCCTGGTTCATGACAATTGCTTTCGGAAGGGCCACGGATTTATGTGAAACAGTCTAAAACTGTGCAGTGATATGAAAAATCGCGCAGGGTGGTCAATTCAACCGTCCCGTCCCGACCTTTATTTTGAAAAGGAACTCATCCGTTAAAAGGCCGATATCTATTGATTCCATAAAATTAACCCAAACCGCCTCCAATCCTCTCTTTTCGGGGATGCAAACTCACATTGAGATCTGTTCATGAGATCAACTGTAGCCACCCCCTTCGGTTTCCAATTCAGGATGCCGCTTTAGCCTCCGAATTAGTGAGATTGAGGAACTGTTGGACCTGAACCTCCGTCACATAACGGGTTTGGCCTTCTTTGTCCTCGTAACTCCTCTTGACAATCTTGCCACTGAAGGCTACTCTTGAACCTTTCTTCAACAACTTTGACATCAACTCGGCCGTCTTTCCCCAGGCCACTACGCGGTGCCAGTGAGTTTTGGTTTGGGTCTCCCCCTCCTTGTCCTTGTAGTACTCATTGATCGCGACATCTGCTTTGCACAGGTTGTTGCCGTTGTCAAAGGTGATTAGACTGGGATCGGCTCCAAGATGTCCGATCAGTTGAACTTGATTACTTAAATGTGTCATAACGCAAAAGTTTTAATTGATGAAATAAATTTAATTACACTGCAAAGATGAAGGGAGGCGGCCGTCGTAGCCGTAGAATAAACGTTTGTAAACGTATGTAAACGCCTGCACACGGTTAGCAGAGGACTGAAACGACCGCAACGCACTGAACACCAGACAAATAAAAAAACCTACCCAAAGACAAAAAAATCGGAAAAAATTAAGCGTTTAGCTTTTTCAAGGTGCCTTTCACTTCAAAACCCATAAAAACTCGCACTTCACTTTGTCCCAAAATCAAGGTTGCATAAAAAAAGGGCGACCGCATGTTCGCGCGATTCATGTGTATTTATTATCGCGCAGATGTTTCAGAAAAAAATCCGGCTGGTTTGTGGACTAAATTTCCCATATTTGCTCCATGATAGAGTTTGTAAAACACACACTTTCAAATGGGCTTCGGGTATTGGTGCATCGCGATAGCCTGACGCCCCTGGTGGTGACCAACTTGATATACAATGCGGGTTCAAAGTACGACCCACCGGAAATGACCGGCATGGCGCATCTGGTCGAACACCTCATGTTTGGTGGCTCCATCAATGCCGGGAATTTTGACTATCCACAGCAAATGGCGGGAGGAGAAAACAACGCCTTCACCAATGCCGATATCACCAATTACTACCAGATAATGCCCAAAGAAAACCTGGAGGTGGCCCTATGGTTGGAGTCGGAGAGATTGGGTTTTTTGGATATAAACAGGCGCACCTTTGACATTCAAAAAGAAGTAGTGCTTGAGGAATTTAATGAAACCTGCCTGAACGAGCCCTACGGAGATGTATGGCACTACTTGCACAATCTCTGCTACAAAAAACACTCCTATCGCTGGCCAACCATCGGAATGACCCCAGACCACATTCGAAAAATTGACATCGATGCTGTCGAAAAATTTTACCGACGCTACTACCAGACTGAAAATGCCATCCTCGTCATTGCCGGCAACGCTCAGCCCGGTAAATGCCTGGAATTGGCCGAAAAATGGTTTGCAGACATCCCCGCCGGGGGAAGTGCTTTGCCGGAATTGCCCAAAGAACCGAAGCAAACATCGGGTCGCAAGAAAGACATTTACGCACTGGTACCCCATGCAGCAATCTATATGGCCTTCAAAATACCCGGCAGACTCGATCCGCGGTTCCCGGCCGTGGATCTGCTGTCAGACCTACTGGGCCTGGGACGGTCCTCCAGACTGAATGAACATCTGGTAGAGGAGCGGGAATTGTTTAGTTGTATAGATGCCTACGTCAATGGCACCAACGAATATGGACTTTTTATTATAGAGGGAAAACTCAACGAGGGGGTTTCAGCACAAACAGGCGAGGAGGCAATTTGGGAAAGTCTCGAACAGGTGAAGAACACCCCCATCACCCCTTCTGAACTGGACAAACTAATCAACAGCTATATCACCACCAATGCATTCGCAGGAACCAATTGCCTCCATAAAGCCATGAACCTCGCTTTTTACGAAAACCTCCTGGATGCAAACCTTATCAATACGGAACCCCTGGCCTACAAGGCGGTAAACGGAAACGATATTACCCGCAATGCGCAATTGATCTTTCAAGAGGAAAACAGCTCTGTAGTGCGCTATTTCCCGGAAAAAATTTGAATGGGTCCACTCCTACTACCCCTTCATCCCTCTACAAGCACCACAGCAACTCTCTCTTTACTCTCTGTTGGAAAAATAGCACTAAAAGAGATGGTGCGAAAGCAAAAACCCGGCTTTATTGATCAAGGAGCCTGGAGATTACACTTATAGAATTATTGGCCACAAGAGGGGATGTTTCAAGGGAACCTGAGATCATTGTATTTTGCTCTGCATCGATATAAACAACCGTGGGAAAAGACTGTACCCCAAATAAGGTGTGATCGGTTTTACTCACCATAAATAAATGCTCGAATGAGTACCCTAAAGATTCTATTCTTTCCTTAGCTTCTCCCTCCTCATCTATTCTTAAAGGCACATTCACCGAGAAAAACTTTATATCATCTCTGTCGCTGTATTTGCGGGATAATTTTTCAAACTTGGGAAATTCATCAAAGCAATATCTGCAGCGAGTGTGCCAAAAATCCAAAACCAATGTCTTTCCCTTAAAATCATCGATCGCAATCGTATCTCCCTGATAGACTAATGGAGTATCTAAGTCTAAAGTTCCGACCTCTTTTGAGTACTCAATGTAGTAAAAAGAATTGACATGCGTCAAATAAGTACCCGCCATTAATATAAGTGCTGCCAGAAATCCTGCAGGATAAAATTTCCTTTCAGCTGTAAACCGCCCCGCAACATACTTTGCCAGGAACAGTGCGATTACTGTTCCAATAAATTGAACCAGAACTACCTGAAGATTCGGCCCCGAAGAAAAAACATAACCAATGGTTGGGATCAAAAAATAAGGCGAATTGATGGCCACGACCTCCCTCGCACTATACCGGTACTTGAAAAGAGCCAAACTCAATACAAATACCGAAAGTACATAGGACAAAGCTAACCAAAAGGAATACGGATTAACAACTCCCAGGCAGGTAAACATAAACAGAAGGAAGACAGCCGGAAAAACATATCTTCCGTTATTCCTAACGAAGTTCAATTTAGCCAGAAAAAAGCCTAATACATAGAAAAACAGGGGCACAACTAAAAACAGCACAAAACGCCACCCCGGCAAATACATATATCCCATATGGGTTTGATAGACTCCTATGCCAACAAGTCCCAGGAATAGAAGAAAGGGATCTCTTAACCTTTCGAAAAGAGACCCTTCCTTATAAGAATTCAAAACCCCAAGGAACACTCCCAAAGGAACCACATTTATTATAATCTGGATACCATAAATACCAATACCAATCATTGACAACAGGAGGAGGCAACTAATAGCGATGCTCCAGGCTTTACTCTTTATCATTTATCACAATTTGAAGTAATCAATCTAATTTCTATGGCACCTTCCTGTACAATCCTGGGTGCCCATAAGTATACCACAGTGGGGAATCCGCCTACAATTTTTGTCTACACAATTTCTTTTGTTCAAAGTAAGAGTTCGACAATAAAGGTTCAACCTACAATTACACCATTTATCGCTATCGTCAATAGAAGTTACCGGCCCGGCCATAGCAAAAAAGGTTGGGGGCTCATTCAATGGAGTAAAGGTCTTAAGTAATTGGATTACCTGGATGGTATCCCAGTTGTGATACTCTAAAGCATCATCTTTCCAGCTATGTAAATCTGATGCTACATCTTCATTTAACAGGGTATCAGTAAAATCAGCTTCAACTAAAACTGACTCTAAAACCTCTAAGAAACCCACTTGACTGCTGGATAAATGCTCTTTTGCGGCCTCCATTCTTTCCTGCCAAATTTTCTTCTTGGAATTGGGTGTCATTAGGTAGAATACCCGTTGCTGAATATCTACATCAAAGCTCCCCATTTCTTCAATTGACACGGAATCAACATTTGGAACATTGTTATCAATCCAATATTGGATAGTGTCATTAAAAGTTTGTGTTCTCTCAATTGCCGTGCTACTATCACTACTGTCCTCTAATTCTAAAGAGTCGTCATAGTAACACGATTTTAATACAGTGAACACACACACACACACACAAAGAAATAAAACTAATTTTCTTCATGACAAAAATTTTAAGATTTAAAAAAGCAAAGATATAAATTATTTTCACACTCAAGCAAATTAATGAGAAAATTAAAAAAATTTCAAGCACTTAACTTTGATTCAGTCCAAAAACTAACTCTGAATGGCATTAGCAAGAATTCCGTAGGGTTGGAATGTCATAGGTTGATGGCTTTTACGGAACGAAGATAATTCGTTTAAAGCAGTTAACCTGTTTATTGAGGTTTTACATTTAGGATGGAATTTCTAGTGGATTCTGGCTTGCTGCGTTTCATTTTGGGAATTTCGTTCCTCAGCTCCGTGGTTCGATCTCCATGAACACTGTTTATTTCGACTGTATCTTACTTCGACTACTCAGCACAAGGCAATACAGCGCTTTGTGGTGGAGACTTGAACAATGATGTCCTGGCAATTGGCAATTTTCAGCGCGATCGGGGTTCAGGCAATAGTATATCCATCGGAAGAGATTGCAGGGTTTGCAGATTTTATTCTTCCCGGACAATACTATCTGGATATAGCATGTTTGCAGTCAAAGCGAAAATTTCTACCTGAAATTAGCAACTCTTCAGGTGACTTATTTTGGGAAAACATAAGGAAGTGTGGTTTGAAGCTTCAGCACCCTCTGCAAAAAATCAAAACCCAGGCCACAAAAATTCCCTCGAAATCATTGGCAATTCGCAAATTACATGAAATTCTAGTCGAATTCATTATCCATACAAAGCTGTCCGAATTCTCGATGTAATAAAATCACCACATCGCAATCCACAACCACAATCTCCAATTGATCAAGTGGAACTAATCGGTAAGGTGCATACCAATTCTATCAAAAAGTATTTACGGGGCGAACCCTAAGATACCTTTAAAAGACTTCTGCGCTGAACTCTCCGTTGGTCACGGTGATGGAACCCTGAGCTTCCAAAGCATCATCCGGGTTGCCGGCGGCTTCAAATTCAAACTCGCCTTCGATGAAATTATCACCTGATGCGGTAATGGTCAGGGTGCCAGAGGTCTCCCAAATAGAGCCGTATTCCCGGCCATCTTCAATATCGAATTCGGTGTAAACCACCCAAAAATCGCCGGCATTGGTTGTGGCGATGGTATAATCTCCTGGCTCAGGTACTTCAATCTCTTCATCACTTGGTCCCATAAAAAAGCTAAGGCTGTAGGTTTGGCCACCTGCTGCATCGCTCATAGAAATATTCAGTATGTAAGAACCGGCACTTTCAGTAAAAAGGGCACTGGCCAATCCTGTTTTTTCGCCCTCAATGTCTCCGGCAATTGTAAAAGAAACATTGGGATCCGAGATTGGTCCCCCTCCATTGTCATCGTCACTGCTGCATCCAACCAAAAATAAACAGGCGAGCGGTAAAATAATCCAGCTAATATTTTTCATGTCGTTCAAAGGTTTTTTTATGAGCCGCAAAGATCAAAATTTATTCGGATAATTCCAAACGGCCCGGAGGTTAGAGTTATTCAATTGCGCCAAAAGCAATCGGCTTTCCTCAAGCCTCCAGGGAAAAAATTTAAAGCCGGAAAATCCGTCGATCAATTCTTAGAACACTAGCAGTGCCCCGACAAACGCCAGAAGAAATGCACTGTGCAGGGTGTTGGTCTTGAGGCGGGTTCTGACCACTCGCTCTTCACCCCACTTCAGAACAGTTATGATCGCGCACAGTAGGAGAAATCCCAATGAGGCGAGCAACATGGTTTCCCCACCCCGCCATTCCTGCATGAAATAAAGCGATCCAATAACTGCGAGAAAACCCGTAACACAAAGGAAATACAGCTGCACCCTATCTGCCATGTGGCCATCGGCTTGATCCAATGATATCAATAAAAATAACAGATACAAGAAGCCAGTCACCGAGGCCAGTATGGTCGCGATCAATCCAAATGCTTTGGGATCTGCCATGCCTGCTACCAGGGCGATCAGGTACAATGTCCACAGCGGAAGCAACAGCAGCAAAAATGTACGGTATTTTATCGAGTATTCCCGCAAGTATCCTTTTAAATCGACGTGCCCGTTGACACCACTGTTTTGTAATTCCATGCTGTAATTCAGAGAGAGGACCTTAGCTGCCGAAAAGCCGAGCCCGTAAATTAAAGCAAGTGAAAAACCAAAGACTGCAGTCGTCATTAGGGATCCTTTTCCAAATACCAAATCACCCCAGTTGTGGAGTTGTAAATTAAAAACACTAATGCCAACCCCAAACAGCACACAGCCGAGGTAAAACCATTTGTTCTGCTTCAGCGAATTAATCCAATCTACACACTTTTTACCTGACCTCTCGAAATCTCTTACCATCAAAAAAACACATGCCCACACAATCAATGCTGAGAAAAGTATCGCAAACTCCATAAAGATTAATATTTTCTAAATTACAATCGATAAATCAATTATTTAACCGATTTTGCAATTAATCACCGAAAAATCTATTCCAAATACCTCGACCAATTGCGCTAACTCCTAAAGTTGATCCAATCCACTTTCAAACACCCAGGTATCGAAAAGGTTAAGATTGTTAAGGGCTTTTACAGAATCAATTGCCACGATATAATTTGACATTTCTTCTGGATCACAATAGTCAATTTCCATTAGAACATCCCTTAACTGATTCATAACATCATTATGAACATGCCCATACTTCGCCATGTTATAATTCGTAGAATTAAACTCAAATGGTAACTCCTTAATAGTTCCCCATTCTTCATGGTAATCAAAACTTAATCGAAAGTCAGCAACATCATTGTAACTAGAACCATCGAAATCATTGTAATCATTCTTTTCACATCCTATAAAAAAAAGTATAGGAACCCAACAAGTTAGAAGTACTTTTTTCATAATGAATTAAATTTTTAGGTTTAAAAATAAATTCAGCATTAATGAACTTAAGCAACTTCCTTAAAAGAAAATTTGTTACATGTACCGCAACACAAAATGTTACTGAAAAATCATCCTGTTTGGTAACTTTAACTCTTTTATAACTTTTGGTAATATTTGTCAACCATCTTTTAATATATTAATCGAAGCGAAGAAAAATTACCTCTAGCCTTTATTGTGACCCCAAGTGACATTCTTCAGTTATACAGCCAATTACAGAGCGACCAGGGATATGCATATTAAAACCACTTTACAAACTCCTAACTCCTAACAGCACACAGCCGAGGTAAAACCAACTTTTCCCAGAGGCCATTATTTATTTGCCAAAGCTCTTACCGGAGGTGAAGTAATCCCGGACATACATTAAGACACTTGTCCAAAGTACCAAAGCAGCTAAAAATAATTGCCAACTCCATAAATATCAGTTTTTAAGAATTCAAGATAAATAAAGTAATCAAGCACGAAACATCAGCATTTTTTGAAGAGAAACAGTCCGAATATCACCAAATTGTTGACACTTTTGTCAATTTTTTGCGCACAGAGATGTCTTGAAAATAATATTCGAGGCTGTCTTTTGTTTAAATGGTCGAGGATTTGTAACTTTGCCCGTGTATGAATGGCTATCAAAAATCACTGATCAAAGTACTGGCGGTGTTTCTGCTTCTATCGCAGGTTCACCTGTCTGTGTATGCCATTCACTGCCTGTGTACCGGGGAGATTCACCTCTCACTAACCGCCGAGAAAGAATGTGACGCAGATGCGTGTATTCTCCAAAGTGAATCCTGCTGTTCGGATTCCAATCAGTGCAGCGCTGAGGAACTGAATGAAGATAAAGAAAATTGCCACGCGCCAAAGGCCACCATAGAGTTTGGTATTGACCTGGATGGCGCCCTGGTCCACAGCCCACTTTTAGAGGCAGACAGGGAGGTTCACAATTTCACCCTTCCACTTTTTCTCCTATTCGGAAATCTCAAAATACCCACCACCGATTCTTTCCTTAAACTGTCGCCGGGACACCCTCCGGAAAAATCTACCCAGTTTCGCTACATCCTGAACAGCGAAATGCTCTGCTAAATACCGCATTGTGCTTTTTTAAAAATTCAGCAACTGCCAAAGCGCGGATTGCTCATTTTTTAACTGCAAAAATTATTTACAATGCGAACAATCATATTTAGCTTTATAATATTATTTCTGGGCTCCGAACTTACAGCCCAAAAAATTACCGGCCAACTCCTCGATGAGAAGGGCGAGCCCCTGGTAGGTGCTACCATTCGCTGTAAAGACCACGATCACGGCACATTCAGCGATGAGGATGGCCAATTTGAACTGGAAAAACACGATCATACAACCACCCTCGTAATTTCTTATGTGGGATATGAAACAGTCGAAGTGCCCATCGATCCCGATGATACATTCGTCCGGATTGAGTTGCGCGAAGGCGCGGACTTTGAAGTAATTGAGGTGCGGGCCAGATTGACGGACAATCGGGTGAGCACACTGTCCAACCAGAATATAGAGCACATCAGCTCCTGCGAACTTAAAAAGGCTGCCTGTTGCAACCTGTCTGAGAGTTTTGAGACCAACGCCTCCATCAATGTGGGCGCGAGCAATTCGCTCATTGGAATGAAGGAAATGGAGATGCTCGGCCTGAGAGGACTTTACACCCAGTTGCAGGTCGAAAACAGACCGGCCTTTGAAGGTCTCGCCTATCCCTGGGCACTGGAATTTATACCGGGTCCGTGGATAGAGAGCATTCAAATAGCCAAGGGTGCGAGTACCGTATTATCTGGCACAGAGGGGCTGACGGGAAAAATCAATACTGAACTGATAAAACCCTACAATGCCCCTACCCTTTTCGTAAATCTCTTCGCCGCTACTACCGGCAGAATGGAAGCCAATGTACATCTTAACACCCGGCTCAATGAAAACTGGAGTACGGGTATCCTCATGCACACCAACAGAATGCAAAATGAAATCGACAAAACCGGTAACGGATTTCTGGATATGCCGCTGAAAGAGCACTACTCATTTCTATACAGACTCTTTTACGAGAGCGACGATTTATTCGGCCAGTTCAACGTATTTTTCATTGACGACCAGATCCAGGGTGGACAAATCAGCAGCATTTCCGAGGATCCCTACCGCATCGATTCCGATTTTCAGCGTATAGAGGTCTTCGGTAAAATGGGCTATGCTGGCTTTGACGATCCGTCTCAGTCTCTCGGTTTCATTTGGGGATACACCAGGCACGACAACGAAAATCAATTTGGAAGGCGATTTCACCGCGGATTGCAGACCAACTGGTACGCCAATGCCCTTTTCAAAACCGATATCGCCAATCCCGCCCATGAGTTCTTTTCCGGCGCCTCCATCAACTACGACGACATAGAGGAGGAATTTGAGGGGACCGATTTCTCCCGGATCAACCGCAAGACAGGTGTTTTCACGGAGTACAGTTTCAACCCGGCTACCTCGGAACATGCAGCAGATTACGGGGAGTTTCTGAACAACTTCGGCCTGATGGCAGGGTTGCGCCTCGACCACCACAACCGCTACGACTGGCTATTTACACCTACGTTCAGCGCCAAGTACAATCTGGATGAGCACACCGTCTTTCGGATCAATGCGGGGCGTTCTTATCGCACACCCAATGTAATCACCGACAATCTCGCTCTTATGACGAGCAACCGGGAATTGATTATTCAGGAAGAACCGGACATTGAAGAAGGCTGGAACTTCGGGTTCAATTTCACCCGCAATTTCCAAATTGACGGGAAAGAGGCTTCGGTATTTTTCGATGCCTACCACTCCTTTTTTGAAAATCAAATCGTCGCCGACAGGGACATTGATGTTCGGGAAATCCGGGTGTACAACCTCGACGGAGAATCCTACGCCAACAGCCTACTCGCGGCGGGGCAAATCGCCTGGAACGACAACCTCGCGAGTAAAGTGGGGGTGAAATTCAACGATGTGCACGTAACCATGGACGGAAAACTCGACCGTGCGCCCAAAGTAGCGCGGTGGAATGTCCTCAAAACCATCGACTGGGAATCCACGGATCAAAACTGGATGGTCAACGCCACCTGGCACTGGACCAAGCCGGGACGTCTGCCCCACCTGCACGGTGTACCATCGGAGGTCATAAGCGAATTTTCCGACGGGCCCTCCCCGTTCAGCATCTTTAATTTTCAGGTCACCAGAAGGTTCAACTGGATAGAGTTTTACGCCGGAGTGGAAAACCTCACAGACAGGACCATGTCCAACCCCATACTCGCAAGCGACGACCCCTACGGTCCCTATTTCGATGCATCCCTGGCCTACATGCCCACCATAGGGCGAAGGGCCTACATAGGACTCAGGTACGACCTGAACTGATCCTCTTTTCGGAAAGAAAAAACATCACTACCATTGGCTGCCTTCTCGCGGAAGGCAGCCATTTTTGTTTGTAGGGGTTGGCTAGTTTGTCAAAAAAAACTCAGACTACCGAATCTTCTGATTATGCGAAAAAAATGATAGTCTGGATCCCTTCGCCCAGAACTGCATATCTTTAATGGCTTCTGCAGTGTTTTTCTCTGAAAGATTAGTCGTTTCAATGGTGTAAACGACAAGGCCTTGTAAAAAGTTCTTGTCTGTTGACTCAATAGGGAACAGACGCAATATCCTGATGCTTTACAAGATCGGAAGGTAAAAGTTACTCTGGAGACCCACTTACCCTTCAATCACCGCAGCCTGATTTCTGTTGGGGTAGAAATAATATCCAAAACAAATTATACCTAAAAGTTCACCGTCAGATATACATTAACTTTATGGGAGGATGCTAGTTTTTCACAATAACATGACTTTCGGAATGAGAGTCAAAGGATGAGGTAATAATGTACAAGCCAGCAGGTAAATCTGATATATCCATAGAAATACTATGGGATCCCTGAGCCAGTCCCTCAAATTTAAACTCTTTCAGAAACCTGCCGGATCTGTCAAGTAAAGTAAAAGAACCATTCTCAATACTGTATGGTAAATCAAACTCAGCCCAGAGTGGTCCACTTGTAGGGTTGGGTTTAACTACCAAATCAAAATCATCCAAATCCTGAACGACCCTATCAGTTATATCGGCTGTACCATCAAAAATAATGGTAAACCCCTCAGGTGAATTAAAGTTATTGACATATAGATAAAAGGATTCCCCCTTCGAAGTTTGCAGTTCATCCAGGTAATTATCACCATGGCTACAACCGGATCCTTTATTACTTCTATGGTTAATCCCTTTCATTCCAGTCAGGCCCAGGCAACCACTTTGTTCCCAATAAGAATTATAAATTTCAGGCCCCGCCAACATGCACCGTACAGGTACAGATGATAGAAATGACGATTGGCTTTCAAATAACAGGAAGTCAATATCATTGGATTTATTATGGGGGATAATATCAAACGCCAGGGTACCGCTTGAGGCAATGGTCAATTTCAGCCATACACCAAACTTCCCAAAAAGATCCTCATAAGGGATTAAACAATCCACTTTAATGTCCGAAGGAAAAGGATGTGGGTGTAATTCATCCACAACAAATAAATCAGTAGTTACTTTTATTTCTTCTAAATCATTGGCTGAAACTAACTGGCCATGGACACTTTGGCAAATAAAAGCAAGTATAATAACGAGGCAAATTGAGGAAATTTTCATAAATTCTTATTAATTTTTTTGTAAAAATACATATGCTGTCTATATTTACCAAAATTTTCCGCTGAAATACTTAAACATTTTGCGATGAAACCTCAAATACTATCCGTTCTGAGTGCTATAACTGTTGCCTTTTTATTCTCGAATGCAACTCTTTTAGCAAACCCTGGAAACATACCTGTTTGCCACCCACCCACAGAAGTATCTGCCGTAACTATAGATAATTCAACTATAAAAGTATCTATTGGTGACGTCAGCGCTAAACCTGAAGATATTAGGTATCGAATCCGGGTACTCAAGGATGATAAGTTTCAGTACTTCAATCTGTTCTGGGGAAATGAACTAGATATTGATGTGGAACCGACCATAGTAGATAAAATCTACATTCAAAAAGTTTGTGATGGCAGTTTTTACACGTACTCAATTGCGAGTGAGTGGATAGCGGTAAAGATAAAAGAGGATCTTTCATTTGACGTTGACACCTGCCTGGCCTTTAGTCATGGGTACCTCACTCAAGAAGGGGATTCGGTAATAGTAAATTATGAAGGTCCTGATCCCGTGGATGGGTATGGATATATATTTAGCTACCGGTTTTGTAACAGTCAGGAGATAATACATGATACCATAGCTCACTATTGTAATCCTGAGCTTGATATCAAGTTTGTAGTTTATGAAGGTATGGAATTGAGGGACATATGTCTCTTTCAAATTACCCTTTTATATGGATCTGGATTAAAATGTGAAAATCAACCAGGTGGTCATGGCAGTGGAGGCTTTGATCATAGTCATATAGATTTCTCACTTGGTGAATATAATATTTGTTCGTCGATAACTGTCATTTTAGAAGGTGCTGGAGGTGCAGGAGGTGATGAAGAGGAAGAGGGAGGTGATGGAGGATCGATGAATGATTCTACAGTAGTTGAAAACTGCGGTGAGGAATTTGACTGGAATATATCAGGAGTTACACCCCTAACCACGCTATCGGTTGGAGACACCATACATGCCTTTGGGTTTCCTGTTGTAGTATCAAGTGTTACAGGAAGTTTTGGGCACGGTAAATTCTCTGGTACAGGTGATGTTAGGCTACCATTTCAAAATAAAATTGGTTCTGTGGAATTCCAATCAGTTCAATTAAATTCATCTCATGAGCTAATAGATGGACAAATTTTAAGCTTTTCCAGCAATCCGGGAGAACTAGATGAGATCATCTCAAAAC
>REEO01000093.1 GCA_007695035.1 Saprospirales bacterium
AAGGATATTACATAATTGCGACAAATATTCAGAAACTCTATTGAGATTGCCCTTCTTTTATGAATTAGATGTCCAAAAGGTAATTGAGAATTTGGTGAAATATTCCAATAATAATAATAATAATGGCTAACATAAAGTACCCAATGAAAAAAAGAAGAAAGCGAAAAAAAAGAGTGTCTTGGTTAAGTAAAAAAAGCAAATTGGGGAGATTCCTATCTCATATTTCTAAAATTAATGCAGACTATGACGACAAACTAAATTGGCGGAGAAGGTTTTATATACTTATTGGTGCTTCGGCAATTGTCTTATTTAGCTTATCTTCATTTCAGGGGGTAAATGCCGATGAAAGATACATGACAACCTACAGTCATTTGTCTCTGGATTTCTATACCTCTCTGGGAGATTATTCAGTGTATGACGAATGGAACAATTGGGAAACCATGCGATACAACGGGGTAGCATTTGTCCTACCCTTTGGGATATTATGTGAAATTTTAAATCTGGACGAAACAGATCGTGGTTTCCACATACTAAGACATTTTTTGCTTTCAATACTTGGCGTATTTATACTCTTGTTCGCTGGTTTAATCTCCAAAAGCTTATTTAATTGGCGCGCTGCTTTCATAGCCGCCTTAATTTTGATTGTCTCTCCAAGATTTTTGGGGCATACGATGATTAATCCCAGGGATATACCTTTCGCCTTTGGGTTTATTGGCAGCGTCTACTTTATATTACTTATCCTGAAAAACATTCAGATTCCAAATAATAAGCATTTAATAGGTTTAGCACTTCTTATGGGGTATGCTCTATCCATTAGAGCCGGTGGTGCTTTGATGCTCTTCCTATTCCTCCCTGCTTTTTATGTTACTTTATTATTATTGAACTATATCAAAAAAGGAGGTCAACTACCAAGTCTTACCAACATTTTGAAAGCCTTGGGAATTCCGCTTGGAGGCGGTTTTTTGTTTGGGATTGCCTTATGGCCATATGCGCTTTCTAGCCCTTTTCGGGTTATTGCAGACACATTTGATAGAGTAACTTTTTTTCCCGTATCCATTAGAATTCTTTTTGATGGAGATTTAATTACGTCAACCGAGGTACCAACAGTTTATCTCCCAACCTGGATATCTATCACTATTCCAATTGTTTTTATCCTTGGAATAATTTTACTAATCCCATTCTTTACAAAAATATTTAAAAAAGGACCAACGTATTTAATTCTTGCTCTGTGCGCAATGTTTATTGGTCCACTACTTTATGTTATGTTAGGAGACACCGCCCTCTACGACGGCTGGCGCCACTTCACCTTCTTCTACGTTACAGGCGTACCCCTGGCGGCCCTGGGATGGGAGGCATTGAGTCAGTGGATAGAGGAGAAAAACTGGAAGCCGTGGATCGGTCCGGTCATATTGGGACTGGTAATGGTAGAACCCGCGGTGCACATTATGCGCAACTACCAGTACCCCTATGTGTATTTCAATCCCCTCATCGGCGGGGTAAGCGGTGCTTTTGGGAATTACGAACTGGATTATTGGGGGATATCCACACGCCAGGGAGTGGAAGCGCTGGAAAAGAAAGGCGTGCTGCACGCGGATATGGAGCCCATCGTGCTGGCGACGAATTTCAGATACAGTGTGCAAAACTGGTTGGGAAGCGAGTACCGGGATAAAGTACAGGTGGAGTACGTACGGTATCGGGAGCGCTACGACACAGAATGGGACTACGCCATCTGGATAAGCCGGTTTATGGATGGTTCGCACATGAAAGCGGTGGACTGGCCCTCCTCGACAAGGACCTTTCACACCATCAAGGTGAATAACACCCCCATATCGGCTGTTTATGAAAAAGGCGAGCCCCATGCTTTCGAAGGCAAAAAAGCCCTGGATCAGGGGCAGATTCAGGACGCAATCCAACACTTTGAGCGGGAAATCGAATACAATCCCAAAAACAACATAGCCCACCTCTACCTCGGCATGTCGGTGGCCAGATCCGGGGACTGGGAGGCCGCACTGCGCCACTTTGAGACCAGTCTGAAATACGCTCCGGAAAACCAGGCCACTGTACTCAACTACGCCATGGCAAAAATCAACCTCGGGGACTACAGCGACGCCAAACTCGCCCTTCACGAAATGGTGGAGACCTTTCCCAACAGCCACGGCGGCTGGTACTACCTGGCTCTCGCCAATTTCAGGGAAGGTGAATTGTCTCTCGCCGCTCAGTACATCCAACACACGGTACAAGTAAGACCGGATTTCCGCCCGGGCTGGCAACTCGGCATCCAGATCTTTGAAGAAATGGGCGACCAACAACGGGCCGATTTATTCCGCAACCGCTTGGAACAACTCTGATGAAATTTCTAGGCAAAAAGATGGGAACCACACACTACCCGGCAACCATTGATTCATTATAATGCATGTGGTTTAGAAGAGGTTGGGCATCAAATCGGGTTGCTGCAGTATAAGAAAATTCTCATGCCCGCAGGATTGACATTTTTCATCGGTTAATGGGATTACATCGGACTGAACCTTCGCAAGGGTTGAAAAAAATGATCAAAAAGGCAATTGGAGTTAATTTAGGCAGAACGGAGATGTAGTATTTGTAGTTACCCAAAGTCTAATACCAGTCCGACGGGAAACCACCCCACAATATTTCATCGAAATCCCCGGCGATACAGGGAGATCCAAACCATTTAAAAAAATCGATGCAAAATAAATTATGCCGCGGTACTCACCCCGCAATTGCAAGCGCGTAACATTTTGAAGTTCCAGAAATGAGCGAGCGCCAGTACCAATCCACCGGGGAGGGTGATAAACCAGGCGTGGGCAATTACGCCAACACAAACCAAAGCCATACCAGTCACTCCAAGGAAAACGGGTCCCCTGTTATGATGGTGATAGAGATAGGATTTGCCGAGCGACCAGATGGCAACAACAAGTGCTACAAGCAGAAAGCTCACTTCGACAACAGGGTGGTGGAGAACCTCTGCCAGGTGTGCTGCTCCAAGTCCAAAAATCAACGGGATGGCAGCACAGTGCACAGCGCAAACCAAAGAGGCCGACATTCCCACTATATCCAATTTATTGTTCTTGTGTTCAATCATACTCATATATGCAACTTTGTTGCAAAGGTAATACAGTTTTTCTAAACAGGTTAATTTCTTTCGATTAATTTTTTGCGCACAAAGCGGTCCATGAAGTCATCTTTGAAAGTGCGGCCAATACTGACTTTATGACCTGGCAAATGAACGTGGTTGTTGCTAATTTCCTGAATGTGTGTGGGATTGATGATATTGGATTTGCTGATGCGCACAAAACCATCACCGGGCAGCCGGCCGTGAAAGGTTTTCAGGTTCATCGCGACACTGAATCGCTCTTCAGATGTATATACCATGACGTAATCCTTCATTCCTTCAATCATCACTATATCATCCAGTTTCATCCGAATCATTCTCCTGTCGCTTTTGATGTAAATCGTCTTATTCTCCCGGGTTTTCGGTTCTTTTTCAACGGGCATTGATTTCCCCCCGTTGGATTCTTTTCTTAGCTGATGTAACTCCAGGGCTTTGTTTACAGCTTTCATAAACCGACTCATGGAAATGGGTTTGACCAAATAATCTAACACGTCCAGTTCAAAACCTGAAAGCGCGTATTCCGAATGTGCAGTGGTCAGGATGGTCATGGGAGGATTTTCCAGGCCCCGTAAAAAATCCAATCCGTTCAGTGCTGGCATTTGAATGTCCAGAAACATGAGGTCTGCGTGGTTGTTTTTCAACCAACTATTGGCTTTGACCGGATTGGAGAACTGTGCCACAATATCGAGGAAGTCAATATCCTCTGCATTGAGTTCAATCCCCTGCCTGGCCAGAGGCTCGTCGTCCACAATAATGCATTTCATCTCGTCCCTTGGTTTAGGTTCAACGTCAATGATACGAAAAATCTATCATCTTTTCGCTCTGTATGGAGGGAATAATTATCCCGGTACAACAAATCTAATCTTCGTTTGACATTTTTCAATCCAATTCCACCGCTCTCCTTCTTAACGGCTTGACTGGGAATGGTGTTTTCCACCGTAAATTTTAGTTGAGAATTGGCATATTCAAATCGTATAGCTACCCTGCTCGGTTCGTCATCTTTGGGATTTAATCCGTGAACGATGGCATTTTCGACAAAAGGTATAAATAAATAAGGCGCCACCATCACATTGGAAGTACCTCCTTTCACTTCCATGTTGATGTCCGAATTGCTCTTGCGTATTTTGTCCAGCCTGAGGTAGTTTTTCAGATACTCGATCTCGTCCCTTAGGTTGACCATATCTTTGCTGCACTCGTAGAGCTGGTACCTGAGCAGGTCGGAGAGTTGCAGCACAGAATCCCCTGCACCGGAAATATTTTTCCTAATTTGCACATAAATGTTGTTCAGGGAATTAAACAAAAAATGGGGATTGATTTGGGACTTTAAAAAATTGAGCTCCGTTTCCAGCTTTTCCACTTCCAGCCTTCGGATTAGGATCTGGCTCTTTATAAATCTTCGCATCACATTGGCACCGATGGCGGTTCCCAAAATAAAGGCCGAACTGGCAAAACTGGTGATCAGCATGATGGCAGTGCCCTCTTCATACACCATCATACAATCGAAACAAAAGACTTCCACGGTCAGCAAATAGTGGAGTTCCACATTAATCAGCAAAGTGGCCACCGTTATCCCCAGGTAGTGGTACACCCTGTTGGATAGCAAAAATGCCGGAATAAGGACGTAGAGATTAAAATAAATAAGGCCTGCATCCAACATGAAATAGTACAATATGGACCAGCCTGTTATGTAGGGAATGTCACCAAATCCTGCCACAGCAAGTAATTTGTCCATGTAAACCAAAAGCCAAAATGCCAGATGCAACCAAATCCGGTACCGGTCTTCTGCTACCCATTCGATACTTCGAAACGGATTGTATTGGTTCACCGGGGCTGAACTTGTTTCCTTAAGGGAGTCTGCCACATCCATAATTATCAGATTTATTCCAAAATAAGGTCCCGCAGCAAAAGCCAAAGGCTTAAGACCGATGACATGGTCACAATATATTACAGCAATTTATAATAGATCGCGCAGCTTGTATAAAAAAAGTAGCATCTCGTATAAATCAGTTTGCACCAAATGTATGCCGAAATACATTTGTGACATAATCATTATTGAAATCGTGGCAAATAAGTAAAGTCAACCTTAAGCGTTTTCACCAAACTCAATTACACAAGATGACTTTACTTCCCCGGGGTCGGGGCAATGAGTTGATTATCGCGGGAAAAAGTTTTCGCGACTTACAACCTTTTATTACGGATGATTATGGCAAGATGACAATTGAAAGTTTTATTGGCTTATTGTCCCGGCCCGGGGATTTTTCAAATGGCAATCATTTATTCCCCTATTCATAAGTTCTGGTGTTGTACCTCAATCCTTCTCTCGTTCCCTATTCTCATTTCGGCAGACTTTGCTCTGCGTTTCCCGGGAGGTGCAACACCATTTTTTTTCTCTGTAAAGATATAAAATTCTTAATCTACCTAAACTTCTGTCCCTTTTTTCCTGGATGAACCTCATTGTATCTACATAAAGACAAGAGACCACTTCCCCTACCCATTAAAAAAAGGCTTGTCGCACATTCGCCACAAGCCCTTGTTTTCCAGTGACTCCGGCAGGATTCGAACCTGCGACCTACTGATTAGAAGTCAGTTGCTCTATCCAGCTGAGCTACGGAGCCAAAATCGAGACGCAAAAGTAACCATATTTTTTCAAACCAAAATGCCTCCCAGGATTTTTTTCTGTGTAGAGTTGGATGGGAATTACACTTATGGAAAAGGGATACTGATTTTCGGGGCCCAACTGGGCAACTACCGAACTTATACAAAAGTTTCAATCAATTAAAGCGAGAAACTCTCTCCGCAAGCACAGGTGCGGGCGGCATTGGGATTATTGAAGAAGAAACCCTTGCCATTGAGCCCTCCGGAAAACTCCAGGGTGGTATTGTGAAGATAGAGGAAGCTCTTTAGATCAGTAACTATTTTTATACCCTTGTCCTCGAACACCTGATCATTCTCTCTGGATTCGTTATCAAAGGTCATACTGTAGGTCAAACCGGAGCAACCGCCACTGAGTACTTCGACTCGAACAAAATGACGATCCCCGTAGTTCTCTCTCTCTCGGATGCGCGCTATGCGCTCTTTGGCACTGTCGGCTACTTTGATCATTTAAGCAAAATTTTGAAACACTAGTTAAGTAAACATACTTCCCCATTTAAAAGTTTCCCAAATTCTCTGTTTTGCCCAGAAGGCTCTCCTCCAAAAACCTCAGATGTGGATGTAAAAGAACAAGCCTTTATTACAACAAAATCCATGGGCAATCATTAAGGTCGGATAATAACCAGGCGCTTGGTCATAATAATATTGTTGTTGTGGTCGAGAAGAGAATACAGATACGTACCCGGTTCGAAATCGCTCAAGTCGGCTTTGGTTCTTTTGTGGCCGTCCACTACGAAAGTTGATTCCCATTTAGAAACACCCAAAATGTTTCTCACCTTGACTGTATAACGCCCAGGGTCCAGGTCCACGAAATTGAGTGAAACAAGACCGTAGGATGGATTCGGATACACGTGCAATCCCCTTTCATCGGGGATCGCAATTCGCAGATCGGCAGCGGTTTGTTTATTGTAGATGTAATCAGCTCGCACCACATTCCCGTCTTTATCGGCATTCAAGGTTACGATGGGTTCTTTTTCATACTCATCGTAAAAGAAGTACGTGTTTGATCGCTGTGTACCCAATTCTCCTATCCCAAAAATATCAGATACATCTATCCAGGGGAAGAACCCCGATTTAACATCGATTCGAGTTCGGGTCACTTCGGAGCGTCTCACTCTCAACACATTAAAAATCTGCTCTTTGATCAACAATATACCCCATGCATCGGCGAAATCAGTTCTATCCACCTGGACGCGAAGTCTTATGCTATCCGGCTTAAAAGGGAAATCAGCAAAGAGAGTATCGGGCAGTTGGGAAATTCTCAGAGGAAAAATGAGAGAAGATGATTGCCTGACTTCTTCCCCATAAGTCATATGAGCACGCTTGCCCACCAGTGGGGGGTAGTACTCTCCCGTGAGTTGCATTCCGATGTCAATGGGATCTGAGCCCGCTACCCCCAATTCTATTACCTCTTCATCAGTGAGTTGGAAGTAGTTTTCCAAACCACTGGTGAGTTTCAAAACGGAATTGGCTGAGGGAAACTTCCGGGATGCCCTGCCCCTTGCTGCGGGTTGGAAAACGGTTTCCATGACATAGAGTCCCTGAATGGTAGAAAAATCCCAAACCTGATCGCCACCGGCTTTTCCGGGCTCCAGTCCTACCGGAAAGTTATCCACCATCTGCCTAAGGGTATCACCTACCCCGGGAATGGACGAGCCGGACACCACCACCTGCCCAAATGTCGCGAATGGAAGTCCCCACAACAGCATAAACAGCACCCACCTTGTAGCGAGTTTTTTCATGGATTAATCAGAATCGCTTAGGGACTGCAAGTTAATGAATTTATAGTATTCGCCCCTCTTATCCATCAATTCATTGTGTGAACCTGCCTCAACCAGCTCGCCCTCGCTAAGCACAGCTATCTGGTCTGCATTTTTTATAGTGGACAGTCGATGGGCCACCACAATGGAGGTCCGCCCCCGCATCACCTCTTCCAATGCTTTTTGAACCAGCTTTTCAGATTCGGAATCCAGGGCGGAAGTCGCTTCATCCAAAATTAGCAATGGCGGATCTCTGAGAATTGCTCTGGCCAGGGCAATACGTTGTTTTTGACCACCGGACAACAAATTACCACGGTCTCCTACCCCACTTTCATACCCATCCGAAGTCTCCATAATAAAATCATGAGCATTTGCCATTTTTGCGGCTCTTTCAACTGCCTCCATACTCGCTTCACCGTACCCAAAAATAATGTTATTCTTTATGGTGTCGTTGAAGAGCACAGGTTCCTGAGAAACCACAGCCATCATTTTTCTCAAATCACTTAACTTCAAATCTCGCACATCTACACCATCCATCAAAATTCTCCCCGAACTCACGTCGTAAAATCGGGCTACCAGATCTGCGAGTGTACTTTTTCCGGATCCCGACCTACCCACGAGTGCGGTGGTGGTGCCGGCTTTCACTTCCAGGCTCACATTATTTATCGCTGCACGCTCTGCACCATTGTATTCAAAGGTTACATTTTCCAGCCTGATTCCCTTTTTCAATTCCTTAAATGGTGCGGGGTTACCTTTTTCCGGCATGTGATCCGGTGCCAGCAAGAGGTCTTCTATCCGCTGAAGTCCAGCCATTCCCTTTTGTATGCTATAATAAGCGTTGGCAAAGTTTTTAGAGGGGTTGATGATATAGAAAAAAGCAAGCAAAAATGCCAGGAAGGCCTCCGATGATATCTCCCCTCGAAATACGGATTGAGCACCCACATAAAACAACATGCACACAACGGTTATTCCCATAAATTCGCTGAGGGGACTTGAAAGATCTCTACGCCAGAGGACTCTATTGAGCACGTATTTATAATATTTGTTCACCTCCCTGAAGCGACCTTGGAGAAAACCCTCCGCCCGGAAAGCTTTTACCACTTTAATTCCGGATATGGACTCCTCCACAAAACTCAGCAACCTGCCCAGTGTTTGTTGAACGATGGTCGATTTCTTTTTGAGTTGTTGGCTTATTCCCCCAATGATGAGTGCAGTGACCAAAATGAGGATAAAGACAAAAAGGGTCAATCCGGGGCTGATATAGAGCATAAACAAAAGGCTGCCCACTACCAGAAGGGGTTCCCTTACAGCTTTCTCCAGAGACTTGAGTATGCTGTTTTCCACCTCCATGACATCCATAGAAAAACGGCTCATAAGATCGCCCTTTTGCTTGTCATCAAAATAGCTGACCGGCATGGCAAGTATTCGGTCAAATAGCATGGACCGGAGATCATGAACCACACCATTTCGTACCGGAGCGAGGAAAAACAGGGCCATGTAGTGAAAAAAGTTCTTTAAAAAAAACAGGGCTATAATGATAAAACACATCATCAGCATAGCCTCGGCCTGTTCCATCCCATCCAACCAACTCAGGAAGTGAAATTTAAGGTATTCGTCAGCATTACTGAAAGCGAAAGGTTCTTCCGGCCTTACAGGCTGACTCAGTTCCTGATTGAGAAATAGCTGAAAGAAAGGAATAATGGCCGGCAAGCTAAAAACCGTAAAAAGCGCCATCAGCAAATTGGACATCATGTGAAGGGCCAATGGCAGTTTGTAGTTTTTTAACAGCGTAACCAGTCTAAGAAAACTCCCCATCTCTACAATTGTGTGTGCAATGAACCCTCTTCAGGCCTCCTTCTAAATCTTATCTCCTCCAATGTTGGGATCAGGAAGGTTTTTCAAACTTCCAGGTATTCATCAGTCCAGTGTGGTAATTGCCGGATCTAAAATCCTCGTTCTGCAGCAGCAATTTGTGAAACGGCACAGTGGTGTGAATTCCCTCAATCACAAACTCATCAAGAGCCCGCTGCATCTTTAGTATGCATTCCTCCCGTGTCTGTGCCCTGCAAATAACCTTGGCAATCATTGAGTCGTAGTAGGGAGACACCTGGTATCCGGCATAAGCATGGGTATCAACCCGTACACCGTGACCTTTTGGTGAGTGAAAGGAAGTAATAATACCGGGGCTCGGTCTGAAATCATTGAAGGGATCCTCGGCATTGATTCTGCACTCGATGGCGTGCAATTTGGGGGTAAAGTTCTTTCCGCTGATTTTAATCCCGGCTGCCACTTTGATCTGCTCTTTTATGAGGTCGTGATCGATGACTTCCTCAGTGACCGTATGTTCAACCTGAATACGGGTATTCATTTCCATGAAATAAAAATTCCGGTCGGCATCCACCAAAAACTCTATGGTTCCCACTCCCTCATAATTGATGTGTTTAACAGCTTTGACAGCGGCCTTTCCCATTTTCTCCCGGAGACTTTTTGTCATAAAAGGAGAGGGAGACTCTTCCACCAGTTTTTGGTGACGGCGTTGAACCGAGCAATCTCGTTCTGAAAGGTGCGCGGCAGTGCCGTGTTGGTCACCGATGACCTGAACTTCGATGTGCCGCGGTTCCACTATAAATTTCTCGATATAGATACCGTCGTTACCAAAGGCATTGCGGGCTTCCTGACGCGCCATGCTCCAGTTTTTCTCCAACTGATCTTTTTCATGGACAATTCGCATTCCCTTGCCACCCCCACCGGCTGTCGCTTTAAGAATGACGGGGTACCCGATGTCTTCAGCTACCTGTTCGGCTTCTTCAATATCAGCGATGAGACCACCGGAACCTGGAACCACGGGAACACCCGCCTCGATCATTGTCTCCTTGGCTGTGACTTTGTCGCCCATTTTGCGGATCATATCAGGTCCGGGGCCAATAAATTTGATACCGTATTCCGCGCAAATTTCAGCAAAATCGGCATTTTCGGCCATAAATCCATATCCGGGATGTATGGCATCGGCATTGGTGATCTCAACCGCAGCCATTATTTTGGGTATGCTCAGGTAGGATTCCAATGAAGGAGGTGGTCCGATACACACGGCTTCATCGGCAAAACGCACATGCAAGCTCTCTCGATCGGCGGTAGAATAAACAGCCACGGTCCGAATGCCCATTTCTTTGCAGGTTCTTATGACCCGTAGTGCAATTTCCCCTCTGTTGGCAATTAGTATTTTTTTAAACATCTTTAGTGGACTTGGTTTTCAATGAGCCAAAACGCAATTAAGAGGGATCAACCAAAAAGAGCACCTGGTCGTACTCGACCGGAGAGGCATCCTCCACCATGACTTTCACGATTTTTCCGCTCACTTCCGATTCTATCTCATTAAAGAGCTTCATGGCCTCTACGATGCAGACCACAGAACCCTCCCTGATCTCATCACCTACCTTAACATAAGGCGGTTTATCCGGAGCCGAGGCCCGGTAAAAGGTACCGACAATGGGGGATTTAACAGGCACCAAACCCTCTTCTTCCGGAGCTCCTGAATCAGGACCGGACTCCTTGGGCGCTTCTTTTCCACCTTTTGTGGGAGGTGCTTGCTGTGGAGCCGGACCGGCGGATTGTGCCGGAACTTCAGCAGGTTGTGAGGGAGCTACCGTTTGAGGAGGAACTTGTACCACCGGTTGATGGGCACGGTGAATTTCCTGCTTGGACCTGGCGTATTTTTCTGTTCTTATTACCAACTCAAAATCTCCCTGCTTCATTTTGAACTCGGAGAGATCGGCTTTTTTGACAGTTTTTATCAGGCTTATTATGTCCTTGTATTCCATGTCAGTTGTCTTGTTTTAGTAATTAAATTATTTAGCACGTTCAACATAGCTGCCAGTTCGTGTATCCACCTTAACTTTATCACCGGTATTCACAAAAAGAGGAACGCGCACTTCCGCACCTGTTTCTATAGTCGCCGGCTTGAGTGTGTTGGTTGCTGTATCACCTTTTACTCCAGGTTCTGTGTAAGTGATTTCAAAAACCATGTACTGGGGCAAGTCCACATTGAGGGGAATTTCTTCTTCAGCGTGGAAAAGCACCTCAATTTCGGCACCTTCCTTGAGCATTCCCGGATTGCTTATCATGGACTCCTGGATATTTATCTGGTCATAAGTCTCGTTATCCATAAAGTGATACCCCATGTCGTCTTTATAGAGATATTGGAACTTGCGCCTCTCAACCCTAACCGGATGGATTTTGTGCCCGGCGGTAAAAGTGTGCTCCAGGATTCTGCCGGTTTTGAGGTTTTTCAGCTTGGTCCGCACAAAGGCGTTGCCCTTTCCGGGCTTGACGTGCTGGAACTCCACAATGGAGTAAATATCCTTATTGTGCTCAATGCACAGGCCGTTTCTGATATCTGAAGTTGTAGCCATTCAATAAAAATTTTGATGCAAATATACCTAAACAGGTATTGAATTATACAATTATCGGTTTACAATATTGTGACACGGTGCATTGACGATGCAATTGAACTGATTGTCAAAGCTAAAATCATCATTCATCACCACCATCATATGCCCATTTAACGTAAGTAGCCCCCCAGGTAAATCCACCTCCAAAGGCAACCAGAATGAGATTGTCTCCCTTTCGCAACTGATTTTCGTAGTCCCAAAGGCAAAGAGGCAGAGTTCCAGAGGTGGTATTTCCGTACTTGTGAATATTTACCATCACTCTGTCGGGCGACACCCCCACCATTTTTGACACCGATTGGATAATGCGCAAATTAGCCTGGTGCGGGACCACCCAGTTCAGTTTTTTTTCGTCCAGTCCGTTGCGACCCATAACTTCACCAATGGATTCGGCCATTCCCCGCACTGCGTATTTGAAAACAGACCTTCCCTCCTGGTAAACAAAATGCTCCCTGTTCATCACAGTTTCTAACGTTGCGGGGCGTCGGGATCCACCGGCTTTCATATGAAGGAACGCCCGTCCGCTTCCATCTCCCCCAAAGGAACTATCCACAATACCAACCTCCTCACTTGTCGGCTCTAAAAGCACCGCTCCAGCCCCATCTCCAAAAAGGACGCAGGTTGCGCGATCGGTGTAGTCAATTATGGAGGACATATAATCGGTGCCCACTACAATTACCTTCTTACAAGTTCCGGATTCAACAAACCGCGCCCCGGTTGTAAGCGCATATAAGAAGCCCGAACAGGCAGCATTGATATCGAAACCAAAGGCGCTGTTAATACCCAATTTGTCACAAATCGTATTGGCATTATCGGGAAAAACCAGGTCCGCGGTAACTGTCGCACAAATCAGCAAGTCGATTTCAGATGGGTCTGTATTTGTCTTTTTCAGCAAACCCTTAACCGCTTCTGCACCCATATCAGAGGAAGCCCATCCATCCTTTTTCAGAATCCGCCTCTCCTTTATTCCGGTGCGGGTCCTGATCCATTCGTCGTTGGTGTCAACTAGTTTTTCCAGATCGCTGTTGGTGAGTATGTCTTCCGGCACATAGCCCATTACTCCCTTTATCGCAGCTCTTATCGACATTAATACATATTTTCTGCCGGGTAAAATCTTCGGCTCTTAATCAAAAAATAACAAATGATGAATACGCGAGAACAAAAACTCTAACTTCATCAAAAAGTATGCAAAGTTATAATAATTTTTCGAATACGACCTCCTTTATAACACACTGTTTATCTATCTTTTACACTTCTATGTCATCTTAAATATATTCCCATTAACCAAAGGATATCAAAGACTTATAAAAATATGCGAAAGATTTTTCTCCGGATTCTTCAAATCGCCTATTTTCTAAAAATATAACCGGCTTGTGTCTGTTATTCAACCAGTCCTATTTCTCTTGGTTATTACCCCTCAATTTAAGAGATCAAATTTTTTATAACCACACAACTCAGTCAAAACGAAGCATCCTGGGAAAAATAGCTCACACTTAGCTAACCTTATTTTGCCCGGTCTCTCCAAAAAAATTATATTTTTTCAAAATAGCTGAGACCGAATCCTAATTTTTATGCGAAAGCTGGCGGCAAGTGGCATTTTGTCAGTAGTTTTGCAGGGATAATCCAACCACTTATAAATATGCGCGTCGCAATAATAGCCCACGATGGAAAAAAAGCGGACATGGTCTCCTTTTTGCTCAACTACAAACCGGTTCTCAACAAAGTAGAACTGGTGGCCACCAACACCACAGGAGGTTTGGTAGAAAACGCCGGTCTTCGGGTTACGCGCCTCCTCTCTGGTCCTCTGGGAGGTGACGCTCAAATTGCAGCCATGGCTGCCGAAAAGAAACTGGACCTGATCGTTTTTTTCAGAGACCCATTGGACAAACACCCTCACGAACCCGATGTGCAGATGCTTATGAGAATCTGCGATGTGCACAATATACCCCTGGCAACCAATATCGCCGCAGCAGAACTGCTTTTCAAAGGTCTTTTGTACAAAAAGGACAATGGGAGCTAATTAAGAATCCGGCTCATTCTTTTACAAGCTTAGAAGAGAACATCGCAGCCCTACCCCGGTCTTCTAATAGGGCACAATATTTGATATATTATTCACTCTACTGGAATTTGCAAGGACAGTGCAGGATATTGTGATCTTCCCGGCAATGAAGCCATACTGGAGAATCCGGTACCATGAAACTGAAAGTAGTTGAGGCTAATAATCTATCTATGAGCAAAAAAGAAAGAGAGAGAAAAATAAAGTACGAGGAATACGGAAGTCTTCAACACCTAACAAATGAGGACAGAGAATTGCTTGAGTGCGCATTTGAAGAGAGAGACCATGCGTATGCACCTTATTCCGGTTTCAGAGTAGGTGCTTGTATTATACTTGAGAACGGCCAAAAGGTGGTGGGGTCCAATCAGGAAAACGCATCCTTTCCCGCCGGACTTTGCGCCGAGCGGGTCGCACTTTTTACCGCGATGGGATCAAATCCCGGAATTGGCGTAAAATCGATAGCCGTGGCTGCCAAAAATTTGAATGACAATCTCGAGAGTCCCGTCTTCCCCTGTGGTTTTTGCGCCCAGGTACTCGTCGATCTGGAGGAACGCCAAAAAAGCCCCATTCGGATAATACTGGGTGTGGACAGAGGTCCAGTAATCATATTGGCTTCTTCAAAGTCAATTTTGCCTTTCGCCTTTAGTATTAGGGATTTGTGATGATCAGCTTTGAATTGCTTTCTACACTAATTTAAAACCAATCCCCAATTATCAGAATCACGGATTTAATAGACTATTAATTAAGTTCATAAAGAACTATCACCTCGCAGAATCCAGTTCAGTTCTGGCACGTTTGAGTTCTTCCTCGGTATCCACGCCTATGCTGTCCCAAAGCGCACTTTCCACCACTCCAATATCATAACCGTGCTCCATCCAGCGGAGTTGCTCCAGCTTTTCGGCCTCCTCCAGTGCTCCCGGCGACAAACCGGCCAAATCTTGAAGCACCCTGTTGGTGTATGCGTAAACGCCGATGTGCCTGTAATATGAAAAGGAATTAATCCATTCGCTTTCTTTCATATCTCTTGCAAAGGGAATGGCAGACCTGCTGAAGTAAAGAGCTCGGCCAAGTTTGTCAAAAACCACCTTCACTGTGTGAGATGAGAACAACTCCCTGTCCAGTACAATCGGGCTGACCAAGGTCCCCACTTCAAAAAAACCCTCAAACATAAGATCAAACAACTGCTCCATCCCATCCCAGTTCAACACAATCTCATCCCCCTGGACATTGACGACTATCTGGTCATCCTCAAAATCTCGAGCTACCTCAGCACACCTGTCTGTGCCACTGCGGTGATCCAATCTCGTCATCACCACTTCAGCACCAAAAGATCTGGCGAGATCAAATATGTCCTCGTGATCGGTCGCAATAATTACGCGATCAAACAGGTTACTTTTTGCGGTATTTTCATAGACGTGTTGTATCAGCGAACAGGCCCCAATACTAATAAGTGGCTTGGCCCTCAGTCTCGAAGAGCCGTGCCGGGCGGGAATAATTGCAGTTACAGGCCGATTTTTTTTCCACATAATCTATAATATT
>REEO01000027.1 GCA_007695035.1 Saprospirales bacterium
ATGGTGTGCTGGCAGCTTTGTTTAGTTCGCCTGTTTATGATAATGAAAAATATATATTTGAAAATTCTAAAAGAATAGAATTTAACAAGGCGGATAAAGGAGAAATTATTGCATATGACAAATCAGGTGAATCAATTGATATAACCAGGTGGAATAAGGGTTTTTTAAATAAAAGTAGAAGAGGTTTTTGTCAGAAGTTTATTGAAAGGTAGGTTAAAAGGGGTTTTCTAAGGAGGTTGAAATATTCTAAGAGTTGGCAGGGAGATGGATCGGGAGGGGCGGTTGAAGAGGGTTTGGGTGGAGGTGGAGTTGCCGGAGGGGGATCATATGGAGTGTTTACTGGAATCCCATAGAGAACTGTTATATTTGCAGATCACACAGTTGATGAGCGATTTTAACTTCTTCAAAATGCAGGAAGCAATTAAGCTGGTCGAAGAAAAAGTGCTGCAGCTAAGTACTTGTTGTTATCCGTCTGCCAGGTCTACCTGTGATCTTTGCCTGACGTCGGAGGAGGTTAAGATACTGTTTGAAGGCAGAAATAGTATTTCATCGCCCAGCTCGGTGGATATTGACCCTATTGCCCTGCAAAGTGGAACATCTCGCAGTGGTGCATTAATTGGGGAGGACTATTGGATAGTAGATATGGACGGCGAGGGAAGATTGATCTCAGATGTAGTTGCAGATCTTGAGGATTTAATGGCTGAAATTAATTTAAGCTTTCAGGCATTTGTAACCTCTAACTCCACCACTTGTGACGAGCAAACTTTTCAAAGTATTGAGAATGATTACTATAATTCTAACGCTGACGTCCGGATGAGGCTGCATATTGATGAAGAGGCGGGGATTTTATACGAAGTTCCTGATTTTTCAGCAATTTGGGATTATTATGGTGAGGAAATTATTGATCACTTTGATAATCAAGTTGATAGTCTGGCACCCAAGGCTAGTCCGAGGTCTGGTTTTGAACCTCTGGAATGTAAAAGAACCAATAGGTATAATTTTACAGCTGCTCATGTCATGGAAAGTCATGAGGATGCGTATATTACACCCACTGAAGGTGTAATTGCTCATAATATTATTCAATACTATTACCGGACCATGAATTGGTTTAATGACATTCAATTGGAGTATAAAATTCCGGAAGCCTCTTCAAAAAATCCCGGGATACAGCCGGGATATGCAGATATCGTTAATTTAACTACCGGAGAAATCTTTGAAATCAAAACCGTAAACTCGTGGAAAAAAGGGGTAGAAGAAGTAATACTCTACGTCGACAAAGCCAATGAGCATTGCCTAAGTCCCTCATCATTGCCAATTATTTTTAACAGGGGTAAAAATTATCCACCTAGAAAAGAACTTGAATGGGCTACACCCAATAAAAGGTTAATTACTTATAGAGCAAAACAGGCAGCTCCTGAGCATGGAGTTATAACCTATGAGTTAGTACAAACCAATCAAGAATGGAAGCCCAGTCCGGATCCGGTATTCATTCCACAGACTAAAATAGACAAGTTAAAGGATGTATTAAAGGACATGGTTAATTCACCGACACCTACGTTGGTTGCTATAGACTTTTTTACTGAAAATCCTGAGATGATTTGGTATGTAGCAGTTGCATCCGTGGGTACTATCATTGTAGTCGGTGCAAGTGCAATAAAAACTGCCGGAATATCCCTAATTCCCTCCGGAAAATTGGCGGTAGCTTCAGGGATTTTACTGGCAGTTGCCTTAACAGTTGAAATTGAACCAGGTCCGCAAAGCCCTTAAAATATACCCTATATGAAAACTAAACAGTTAAAGTGGCTAGAATTCTTAGGGGGAGAGTCCTCTGATTCGTGGTTCTCATTTCAGTTAATAAAAGAATTTGATAAACAGTTGAAACCTCAGTTTGAGAATTATTTTCAACGTCCTATGAAATGGGATAGATTGTGGTTTTTCGTTGAGCCATCCGATGAAAAATATTATTTAAGATATAAAGAAACAGAGGAAGGAATCAAAAAAACGTATTTAAAATCTCAAATTCGTTTTGCCCAAATGGGTATAGATTGTACAATATCCTGGAGGTCAGAGAAAGAAAACCAGTTCATTCACCCATCGAGAAAGGATCTTCCAGATGATTTAGAGGTTGTTCTCGAGTGGTTAGATGATAGTAAAAAGAAGGACAAATTTCCAGGCCTGGAATACAAGCCGGAAATGAATAGATTGGATTTAGATACTTCATTTGATGTGTACATGGAGGGGAAGAATCTTACCCATGAGGGATATATGGAAGTCTACTTGTCAGATTCGTCTGATGAGAGCAGAGTACGAGAAATACTCTCGGAAAGTTTAGCCCTGTGGAATAACCATGAAATCAAAATAGACAATGCCCCTGAAAACCGCGGACTTTTTCACCAATTGAAATTTGAAGAAATGGAGGGTAATAAAATGAAGTACTACATAGACTGCGGATCCGCTGCTATTGGTCCTCACGAGTTTTTTATGGAAAACCTGAGCAAGCACTTTAAAGGAGTGGAAAAGGTGATTTTCAAACCAATTTGATGCAGAGTGGAACCCTGTCTACGCTTTTTTACCCCCCAGCACCTCTCTGACAGCCTCCAGTCCGCATCCACCGCCCTCCCCTCAGTCATCTCAAATTCATGACAGAAACCCGTGCAATTTCCGTCAAAGGTTTGTCCATGTCGAAGCAGGGTGCTATATTTGATGCAATGATAGACGGAATTAAATATATGACGGGTAGAGTGGCGCAGTTGGTGGAGTGTTGTTCATCATCGGCGAGGGAGGTGTGTGAGTGTGGGTGGAGTTTTGAAGATATCAGGATTTTAACTGATGAAAGCGAGATTTATAAATTCCAGGCGGATGTGGTGCCATCGGTGAGTCTTGATACGGTATGTGTTTGCTTTAATGAGTTTCAGGCAAATGAGGATAACATTGACGGGGATTCCACTCAGGTTTATTTCCACACCACCTTTG
>REEO01000035.1 GCA_007695035.1 Saprospirales bacterium
TTTCGTCCTGAAATCTCAAATCACTGTCACTTTCGAAAAAGCCAATTTTTATGTAGGCCCCTGTAATATACTTTTCAGGATTTGAATGAAAAAGTAGGATAGAGGCACGCCTAAGAAATTTTCCTTCCTTGAGTTGAAGATTCGTAAGCACCCAACCAACCCCCTATTGATTAAGAGGAAAGTTTTTCTATGGTATCTTGGTCGAGATTGTAGGGTAGCCAGTTGATTGCATCGTCTGTGACCTTGTTATGGACTACTTTTTCAAATAGCCATAGTAGGCACTTGTAGACATCGAGTTTGTTTTTCTCTGCTGTGATCACCAATGAGTATAGTATAGCCAGATTCTGTGCTGTATAGTTATTTGCTGCAAACAGATAGTTCTTCCGTCCCAATGCCAGAGGGCGAATGGAATTCTCAATTAAATTGTTATCTATTTCCAGCCTACCGTCCTGGGCATAGGTCATCAAGCCCTTCCACCTTGAATGGCTGTATTTTATCGCCTTTTCTATTGGAGTTTTCAGTACTGCGCCAGGTTTTTCTACCTGTTCGTTGAGCCAGTTTTCCAACTCAGTCAATATCGGTATTGCTTCTTTACGGCGAAGAAGTAGTCTTTGTTCTGTTGAATAATTCTCTTCTCTGGCTCTGCGTTCAATGTCATACAGTTGGTCTACTTTATCTAGAAAAAAATCTGCCCGCGGTGGATCTGTTCCAAGGGCCTGATAAAATTTGCGTCTGGCATGTGCCATACAATAGATAAGGGTGTAGTTGTTTTTTTCCTTGAGGCCTTGGTATACTTCATAGCCATCTGCCTGTACTATACCATTGTAGTCTCCTAATAACTTGCGACCCTCTTCCTGGCTTCTGCCGGCTCCATAATGAAACAAAGCCGCTTTTAATTTGGGTACATTGAGAACCCACATGTAGCCAATCTTACAAGAATTCTTATTGTTTTTTGGTAGCACCTTTATGGTAGATTCATCTACCTGAATATAGGGTTGGCTCAATAGATCTTTATGCATCAAATGGTAAAGCGGCTTCAAGTTCTCTGCAGCAGCGTGGAACCAATTGAGCAATACATTATTTGATATATCTACTCCTACATGCTTGAGTTTCTTTTTGAACCGATAGACGGGAGTGTGATAAAGCATTTTCTCTGTTATCATTTCTGCAATCAGACTTTCATCTACCATCCCTTTGGGGATCAACCTGGGGGGAACTGGAGCCTGTTTCACTCCCTGGTCCTCATCTTTAATTGATACTACTTTTGGCCTTACTTGTTTTTTGACAAATATTTCTGGTTTTTTGTACGCCAGAATTTCCGTTGCATCCTCTCCGATTATCCTCATTGTTTCCGGATCATAACCCTCCGGAAATAATTCCTCTATTTCTCTTCGCAAATTGGCAGGAAAACTATGCCTACCACAGGATTTTTTACGCTTATGATTCTTCTTTTTTTTGTAAGCTTTGACTTCAATCTGTTCTTCCTGTTCTGTCTCAGTGGGAGTTTCTTGATTTTCTTGTTCGAATAACTCTAATTGTGCGGTATCTGGAGTTGACCTCCGCTTTTCAGAAGCTGGTCCAAAAATAATCCTCTTGAACTCGTTTAGCTCATTTCTGAGGCATTCAACATTCATCCTGGCTTCCGAAAGTTCCCTTTCGAGATTTTTAATAATGGTCTTTTGTTCTGACAGTTCGTTTCTGAGGTTTTGACCAATGATTTTATGTCTCGACAGTTCCCTTTCGAGGTGTTGAGCCCTAGTCCTAAGCTCTATGTTTTCCGCCAAGAAATCCTGTCTTTCCATACCTCTAAGATACAACAATGATAAGGATTACAGGCAATTTTTAAAAAGAAATTCTCACTCTTTTTTTAACTTTTTTTGTCTCTATTCCCGCTAAAATTAGCATCAGTTTTTCGCAGGAAATTTGATAGCCATTTTCAGAAACTGGATGCTCAAATGTACCTCGCTCAAGTTTCTTGAAATAAAGGCCAAAACCATCTCCCTCCCAGGTGAGAATCTTCATGTGCGTCCTTTTCCGATTGATGAATACATAAGATGCTCCATTCATTACATCCAGCTTCATTTGGAAGGTAACAAGGGCGCTGAGCGTGTAGAAACTTTTTCGCATATCAGCAGGCTTACTCTACAAAAAGTACTTCCGCGACCTTTCAAACATCCATCAATTCTTTTAGGGATTTTCGGTCAATCCCCTCCGGAAAGGACAACTCAATTCCGTTAGGAAGCTTGACTACAACTCGTTTAGTTGGAGAAATGGCCTGTTCATCAGAATTCAATAGAATGAATTCTCCTTGTCCATCTTGCAAATCCCGACACCACGAACAAAATGTACCATACACCAAATCCTCTCTGCGGCAGTACTCAGCTTTACTTAGCCCACTGTTTTGCCAGGAAAGAACATGCGCTCTTCGTTTCTTCTCTATCATATCTCTTTTTCCACAAAGATCTGGCATCGGTTCTTTGTGTACAAGAGGGGGTTGGTTGGGTGCTTACATTTAAGAGGCATGGAATCGCGAAATATTGACTTCCTCAGGAATCTCGAAGTCATCCATTTGAAGATATTCAGCCATCACTTCAGACCAATAGGGTGCCCAGGAAGCACCTTTTGTCCCCAACCCATTGAAGATGTAAAGGTGGGTTAATTTCGGGTGCCGGCCCAACAGTGGTCTTCTGTCTTTCGTAGCGGGCCTGATTCCAACACGGGGCTCAAGAAATTGAAACCCTATATTTAGTGTACCAGTCAGCTTCTTAGAGAGTATGTCCTTTGCCTCAGTATCCGGAAAATCATCGTCAAACGACCAATTGTTATGTGCACCAATCCAATAAAGTCCGCTGGCCTTAATTGGTAAAACAAAAGCCTTACCCTTAATAATGAAATCAGGCACCTTCTCCTCTAGTTCTGCAATAAACGCCTGCCCCTTGCTCAGTTTAAATGGCAGATGCTGAAAATGTTGCAACCGGGAGTCTGCAGCACCCCCGCAGAAAATAATTTTTTCAAACTCAATATCTGCCCAGGAGTAAAAACCATTGGGGTTATAGATCACATCATTCAAGGAGAATTCACCAATTTTAAGCCTATTATTTTTTAGCAACCAGCTGCGGTAGTAGATTATCAAGTTGCTAATATCTATATGTAATGAAGAATTTACCTGGGCAGTATGCACGGCATCTTTGAGCAGCCCATTGTCATTAAACTTTTTAGTGGGCTTCCCTACGAGTTCGGCAAAGCCGGGATCATTCATTTTCTCTTTCCACTTTCCGGCCTGCCCTCTGTCGTAGAAAACATTCAACACAGGATGCTCATAGAGAATTTGGGTTCCCAGAAACTGTCCCATTTCGCTGTAGGTATTTCTCGCTTTGCGGAAGAGTTCTTCAAACATCCAGGAGACCGTGAATCTTCTACCCGTTATTGGATTTATCAAGCCTGAACCAGCCCTTGAACAAGCCTTTTGAAGGCCCTTGTCCACTATAAAAAAGGATTGCCTGCGCTTGTGCAATTGGTAGGACAAGAGCGTGCCTGCTATCCCCTGACCAACGATCAAATACTTAACTTTCATGATTCTTAATAACGGAGCTGAGCTGGAAAAATTAGGGTTTTTCGAATTAGTTTAGTACCTCATAACCAAAAAAGGCCTTTTGATCACCGAATAATTCCATCGGGTTTGCCGGGGAAAGAATTTGGAGAAGCCTCTCTCATCATCAGGTATATTTCTTCGGCGACGTCCTCGGCCGAGGGCTTACAAAAATAATCACCATCAGAACCGTAGGGGGACCGATTTTCAGTTGCGGCAATGGTCAGCGGCTGCGAATCCAAATAGAAATATCCACCCTGCTCCTGTAAGACTTTTTGCATCATGTAGGATGTGGCCCCACCTGGAACATCCTCGTCCAAAAAGACGATGCGATTGGTCTTTTTCAAAGATTCTACTATGCTGTGCTCCAAATCGAACGGCACGAGGGTTTGAACATCTATGACTTCCACCGAAACACCTACATCTTCCAGTTGACTGGCGGCATCTTCCGCAACGCGACAACAAGAACCGTAGGTAACCAAAGTGACATCCTCTCCTTCGCGCAGTACTTCAGGTACACCCAGGGGCACGGTAAATTCTGCCAGGTTTGTGGGTACATTTTCTTTAAGTCTGTATCCATTGAGGCACTCGACGATGATGGCAGGGTCGGCGGATTGAAGCATAGTGTTGTACATACCCGCAGCCTGAACCATATTTCTCGGCATGAGCACGTACATACCCCTCAATGCATTTATGGTCATTCCAATGGGAGAACCCGTGTGCCAAATTCCCTCTAGCCTGTGGCCTCTGGTGCGAATAATCAGCGGGGCCATCTGCTGGCCGTAGGAGCGGTAGCGCAAAGTTGACGCATCGTCGGTAAGTGGTGTCAGTCCGTACATCAGGTAATCCAGGTACTGTATTTCTGCGATGGGTCTCAATCCCCTCATTGCCATACCCAGTGCCTGTCCTACTATCGACCACTCTCTAATCCCCACATCAAACACCCGGTCTTCACCGTACTTTTCCTGAAGGCCTGCAAAACCCTGGTTTACATCCCCGATCTTTCCCACATCCTCACCAAAAGCGAAAAGGGCCGGGTCTCTCATAAGGGCGGTGTCAAAAAACCGGTTCAAAACCTCATAGCCGTTTATAACTTCCGGCTCATCCCCAAATTCAGGGTGAACGACAGGTACTTTCAGGGCTGATTTAGACGAATTGCTGTATAGGTGTGTATGGTATCTCTCTTTCCCTAGATCGCGTTCGGATTCAATGAACCCTTTTAAATCATCGATTGCTCCACCACTGAGTTCCGAGCAAACAAGGTCCATTTTTCGCGCAAACTTCAGGATTTCGTACCTCAGTGGGTTGAGAGCAGATTTGAGGTCCGATGATAATTGCTGGATTTGATCTATGTCCAGATTTTCTTTGGCGATATTGGCAAAAATTCCCTGGAGTTCTCTCCTCTTTTTCTTTACAGGGTCTGAAAAATCTGCCCACGCTTGTTTCTGCGCATTTCTGACGTACTTTTTGGCCTGCTTCTGAATGTCTTCAAGTTTGGCCTCATCCGCTATACCGTTTTCAATCATCCATTTACCCAACTGGGTTATACAGTCATACTCCTTTTCCCATTCTAATCTCTCCTTGCTTTTGTATCGCTCGTGAGAGCCGGAAGTAGAATGCCCCTGAGGTTGGGTACAATCCTCTACATGAATCATAGCCGGACGGTGAAATTGACGCACTTTTTCAGTGGCCACCTCGTAAACCTCGCACAATTTGGGGTAATCGTAAGCCTTGACGCGGTAAATGTCGATGCCATCCGCATCATCGGTTGTGGCAAATCCACTCATAACCTTTGAGATGCTGCCTTTGGCCGTTTGGTAATCTCTGGGGACGGAAATCCCGTAACCGTCGTCCCAAACACTAACTGCCAGAGGGACTCTTTCCACCACGGAGGCGTTCATCACCTCCCAAAAAATCCCCTCAGAAGTCGATGCATCACCAATGGTGCAAAAAACTACTTCGTTCCCTTTTTTCGACAAATTGCTGAGGTGTCCAAGATCATCGGAATTGCGGTATTTTTTTGATGCACATGCCAAACCGAATGCCCGGGCCATCTGACCTGCAGTGGGAGAAATATCTGAAGATATGTTGTATCTTTCTGTGTGATCCAGCCAGTTGTCTTCTTCATCTATCAGGCGGGTTGCAAAATGACTGTTCATCTGTCTTCCGGAACTGAAGGGATCGTTGTCTGGATCGCTGTAGAGCTGGGCGAAATACTCCTCAACTGTGCATAGCCCCAATGCAAACATCAGCGTCTGGTCTCTGTAGTAGCCCGCTCGAAAATCTCCCTTTTTGTAGGCCTTTGCCATGGCTACCTGCGGCACCTCCTTTCCATCGCCGAGAATACCGAATTTGGCCTTCCCGGTCAGCACCTCTTTTCTGCCGAGAATACTAGCTTCGCGACTAATGCAACAAATCCAATAATCACTTATCACTTCGTTTATGAAATTACTGTTCTCAACCCCCTCCTCTACTTTCCAGTCTTCCAATAATGTAGTTAATGCCATATTTGCTCGATTGTGGTTTTTTGAAATGGAGTGCAAAATTAACTAAATTAATGCATATTATCAAAGCCTGGTTCACCGTTTGATCAATGAATATTATAACATTTAGGCACCATATTACTTTCTTAACATTTTCTGCGTAAACATTTGAATCTTTTTTGGTGTCTATTTGTTGTTTAATCGTAATTTTGCCAAGACTAGTTGATTTAATCCTAAACGCTTAAAAAAAATCATACAATGAAATTAACCGGTTTTATTGCTCTGCTTGCAGTCCTGTTTGCCTTCCCCTTATATACGGATGCTCAGACAGGTCCACAAATGACCTTTGAATCGACCACCGTGGACTATGGAGAAATAGAAAGGGGCAGTGAGCGAATAAGAACAGTAAGTTTTACGAATACCGGAGATGAACCTCTGGTTATCACCAATGCCCGCGGAAGTTGCGGCTGTACCGTGCCCGACTATCCAAGGGACCCCATTCAGCCTGGTGAAAGTGCAGAGTTTAGTGTCAATTACGATACCAACAGAATGGGCAACATAAACAGAACCATTCGCATTACCACTAATGAAAGCGGTGACCCTCATGTGCTTATGGTGAGAGGTAGAGTAGTAGAAAAGAAAGAAGAAGAATCTCTTCCAAAAAAGAATTCCAATATTTTCGATAACTGATAAGAATAAATTTTGGTTGAATTTTTCATGATTTAATGTAAACGGGTTGCTGTACGCAACCCGTTTTTTATTCTAGTTACCCGATTCAGTGGGATGGAAATGAATGCCTAAACTATATTTCAGGTGTACTCCCAAGAACAATTGCCCCCGGCCTTAATTTAATTAAGGTACTGTTGCAATATTAAACATCTTTGAATAAAATTTCTCAATATGCTTGCAATTCTTTCACCAGCCAAGACCATGAAATTTGACGAGGGGCGCAATCACCCGGCAACGTCCAATCCGAGTTTTCTAAGTGAATCCCGGAAATTAGCCAAAGTATTAAAGAAGTACTCCAAGCCGGAATTGATGGATTTGATGTCCATTAGTGAAAAACTGGCCGATCTGAATACAGAACGCTTCAAAAACTTTTCCGGGGATGGCAAAGCCGAAGAGCAAGCCCCTGCCCTGTTTGCTTTCCGTGGCGATGTTTATGTCGGACTCGATGCACTGAGCCTTGATGAGAATGCACAAAAAAGCGCCGATGAACACCTCAGAATCCTAAGTGGTATGTACGGCATACTGCGCCCATTCGATCAGATCGAACCCTATCGCCTGGAAATGGGAACCAATCTAAAGACAGACTACGGTGAAAATCTCTACGAATTTTGGGGTGACAAAATAACGGAGGCACTGAAAAAAGACCTGAAAAAACACAAAGCGGGTGCCATTCTCAATCTGGCCTCCAATGAATATGTGAAAGTCATCGACCAAAAAGCTTTTGAAGGCAAGTGGATTGATGTGGACTTCAGGGAGATTAGAAAAGGTAAGTTGCGCTTTGTCTCATTCAATGCCAAAAAAGCGCGGGGAATGATGGCGCGATTCGTGCTTGAAAAAAACATCCGGGACCGGGATGGATTGACGAAATTCGATGGGATGGGCTACCAATTTGACAAGGATGGTTCTAAGGAGAACAAGTTGCTGTTTGTGAAACCTGAGTAGATTGCTATCTTTGGAGCTGATTAATCGTTAGGAAGTTCCCTTAAGGGCAGGTTCAATGAGCAAATTATTAAAAACAGGGTTGTGGGCGGCTGGTCTTGTGATCTACCTGCTTTTTTGCAGCATATCGTGGCAGGTATTGCCCGCCCCGGGAGTTTTTATGTCCCCCAATGAGGGGTTTTGGCAAAATGCCCCCATGCAATCCTCCCCGGCCACTAACCTTCCCAATGTGCCTGTCAGCAAAGAAGTAGATGTGGTTTTTGATAAGAGCGGCACACCCCACATTTTCGCACAAACTGCGGAAGACGCTGCCCTGGTGCTAGGTTATTTACACGCCCGGGACCGCCTTTTTCAAATGGATTTTTCCTATCGTGCTGCAACCGGCAGACTTTCCGAAATTCTCGGTATAAGGTCCCTGGAATACGATCTGGAAATGCGGAGAAAAGGCATGGGCATGATGGCGGAGAACATCGCTGCCTTTTGGAACGAAGACGCCGACCACTACCACACCCATATTTTGCCGTACATTAAAGGCGTCAACCACTACATCAAAAACCTGAATCGACGAGATTACCCCATTGAATTTAAGCTACTGGATTACAGACCCGAAGAATGGGATGAATTTAAAATGGCTTCTGTGGTCGCCTTCCTAAACCACCAGCTCACTTTCAGACACGAGGACATTGCTGCAACTCAAACCAGGGAATTACTGGGTGAGGAGATGTTTGAACGACTCTTTCCCGCATTCTATGAAAATATTCCTCCAGTTGTGCCGGATAAAGCGGCCAGCGGGGATGCTCTGTTCGGATCGGTTGGCAAGCATAGACATCCCGGGGAAAGTAATTTTTCCTACAAAGGTCTTCACAGACAATTCATCCAGCCATCTTCATTTCTGGGCAGCAACAACTGGGTGGTTTCACCCAAACGCACAGAGGACGGCAGCCTCTATCTTGCCAACGACCCCCATCTACCGCTGACCTTGCCATCCATTTGGTACGAGTGTCATATGGTGAGTCCCGGATCAAATCAATACGGCTTTTCTCTTCCCGGTATCCCCGTGTTATACATTGGAATCAATGAGCATTTTGCTCTTGGGACGACCAATGTGGGGATGGACTATTTGGATTACTACGAAATCCACTGGGAGGACGAAGAGCGAAAATCATATGTGGTTGACGATGAGGTGCAAAAAGTCGAGTGGAGAGAAGAGCGAATCGGGGTCCGTGGCAGGGAGGATTATGTGGATAGCATGGCGGTAACACTTTTTGGCCAAATGCCCTTTTACCATGATGCAGGAACTCCGATGCGCAACTACGCAATGCGGTGGACGGCCACCATGCCTGCCAAGGACCATATGAAGGCCCTTGTGAAAAAGCAATACGCCAAAAATATCGATGACTTCCAACAGGCGGTTAAAGAATTTTCAGGACCTCCCCAGAACATCGTATATGGTGACAAAGATGGAAACATAGGTTTATTTGTGGTGGGATCACTGCCCGATCGCAGGGATGCAATGGACGGGCGATTTCTCAGAGACGGATCGACAATGGGATCCCTATTGGATACAACCATTCCCCGGGATTCAATGCCCAAATTGATCAATCCGGCCTCGGGGTTTGTCGCCAGTGCCAATCAACAAACCGCGGGCGCGAATTTTCCCTACCCCATGCTCGGCAATTACAACCTGGACAGAGGCACCTATTTGAGCCACTACCTCGATACCGCCTCCAATATCGACCTGGAGCACATGAAACGCCTCCAAAATGACAACCGCTCTCAAAAGGCCATTGAAATTTGCTCCGGATTACTGCCCCTTTTGGACACAACAAACATGCCCCCTGCTGAAATCCGCTACTTTGAACTATTGGCGTCCTGGGACCATACTTTCGAGCCCAACTCCATTGAGGCCGTGTTTTTTAAAATCTGGCAGCGAGATTGGCTCAGGCGTAGTTGGGATAAGGTATTTACCGAGGTCGGATTGCTGAGACCAAACTGGAAAACGACACTTTCTCTTATCGTGAACTCAGACAGCGTCCCGGAGGAGGAAGAGGAAATCCTCACAGAACTCAAAGGCGCAATCGCTGAAGCTTTCAGTCATGCAACCACGAAAACTGCAGAATGGGAAGAGAAAAACGATGGGGACTACTGGGTAAAATTCAGGAATTCCTACATTCAGCACATCGCCAGAATAGAAGCTTTCGGGGAGTACGAACTCCACACCGGCGGCACCAGAAGCGCCCTGAACTCGATTTTTGATGACAAAGGCCCTTCCCTGAGGATGATAGCCCAGTTCAACGGAGAGGAACGCAGGTTTTTCACATCGCTACCCGGCGGACGGAGCGGCAACCCAGGAAATCGGCTTTACGACAGCGGATTAAAGGATTGGCTGGACGGCAATTACCAGGAGGTATATCTCGGCGACAGCCCCGATCCCCTATTGGAAAATGCAAGTGGCAGGTTGATAATCGGCAGGGATTGATTAGCTGTTTACTGAGATTTTGAGCACAAAAGGAAGGGGGACAAACCCACTAAAGCCCGAGGTGTCGTATCTTACCCCTTCAGGGTGAATAATGATGCGTTGCCTTTGGCGCCGGACGATGCCCCCAAAGCGTTGGGGGTAGGCCCGAGGCTTTGTTGTCTTGCCATTTTAGTGCGTTTGCTTTGACACTAATGAAGAATAAATCTCCAATCTTTGACACATCCCGGTCTTTAAAAGATGTTTACTGCAACTATTATCGCTGTACACCAGACCCCAACGGGGTCATATAACATAGCGATGAGCCTGGCCCCAATCCTTTGGGTTGCATCATACATAGCGATAGAACTACACGAAAACAGCACCCTGAAGGAGTGCAACAACAACGTGGCACGGGAAATAAATCCTTCAAAATTTACAACCCTCAAAAATTAGATATGAGTTTGTACACAAGAAAATTACGGATATAAAAAGTCATCAACCATCGACCAATCAGACCATCAGCCAATCAACCGCCCCCTTCATCCTAACAAAGAAAAAAGGAATCAGACAAGCTCCAGCACATTCTCCGGTGGCCTGCCAATAACCGCTTTGTCGCCCTTAACCACGACAGGTCGCTCCATGAGTTTGGGGTGTTTGGCCATGGCCTTTATCGCATCATCGTGGCTCAGGTCTTTACCCTTGTAGTTCTCTTTATAAATCGCCTCGGTTTTTCTAAGCAGTTTAGTCGCTTCGATGCCGAGTTTGGAGCAGACACTCTCCAGCCCTTTTTCATCCAATGGATCGTCCAGGTATTTCACAACGGTGGGTTCAATCTTATTTTCTTTCAGCAATGCCAGGGTTTCTCTGCTCTTCTTGCACCTGGGATTGTGGTAAATTGTATAATCCATTTCAATATTATTTTAACATTCCTGTCAATAAAAACAATGGTCATCCTTCAAAAAGGTTCGATCGAATACGGCCCCCAAAGAAAGATGATTCTGATCAAATATCCGCAGCCAATCTAAATCCCACAAAAAGGTATTCATCGCCGGGTTCACCGCTCATTCTACGGGCGCAGCGGCACATATCAGCGGGACTGTTCCATGCACCGCCCCGGATTATTTTGTGTTCACCGTATTCAGGCTGTTCAGGGCCTGAGGGATTCACCCTTCTCGAGTCGGGATAGATGTGAAACCAGTCCTGCACCCACTCCCACACATTTCCGTGCATATCGTGAATGCCCCAGTCGTTGGGGTCGTAATTTCCCACCTGGACCGTCATTCCCAGTGTTATTCCTGCTTCACAGTCTCCGTATGGATTTGCACCATTGTAATTCGCCTGATCAGAATCCAGGCATTCCCCGGTATTAAAAGGGCTGGTGGTACCACCTCTACAGGCGTTTTCCCACTCCGCTTCAGTGGGCAATCTGTAGCCCGCCCACTCAGCAAAAGCCATTGCATCTCTCCAATTCACATTGATCACGGGCCTGGTTCCCTTTCCCCAGCCATTGTCGTCCGGGATGGGGCGGTCGGTATCGCGGCAGAATTTTTCGTACTGTGCAAAAGTCACCGGATACTTAGCAATTCTAAAGGAATCCACCTGAACGAGATGTTGCACTTCGTTGTCGAGTCTGTCTTCCTCATCCTCTGGGCTTCCCATCATAAATTCCCCGCCGGGCACCTCCACCCATTCAATATTGAGGGTTTCCGGTCCGGTATCTACATCAGTGGGCTCGTCTGTAGTATCGGGTCCTGCTCCACAGGCCACCAAAAGGACCGGCAAGAGAAATAGCCAGCTAATTTTTTTACTTAGATTCATAATGCTTTCATTTTTTAAATCCTGATCTCCATCCTCACCCGGATGCCAAGCGGGTAGCCTCCGGGGTGGGTGGCCCGCCATAAGCAATCCACCCTGAAAAACCTGAACAAATTTTCGACGCCAAATCCTAGTTCACCATAAGGTCTGGTGTTTTTATCGGTCAAAAGCAGCGGGTAGTCCAGCAGACTTTCGTGCCTTTCGTGCAGGCTGCCGGCAAAGGCTTTTACGGACAGCACTTCGCGCAGCCCAAGGCGGTCCAGTAAGGGAACTCTTTTGAATAAAAACCCATTAAGCCGGTATTCTGCATAGACCCTCACATACCTGTCGTGCATGAATTCGAGGAGGTCAATCATATTGAAATTATAAGTTTGAAAGCCGTAGGTCAAATTGGCTCTCGGAATGTCTAAAAGCGGATAGGGAACAGTCCCGAATATTACCCCTCCCTCAATGGCGTAGTCCAACCGGGCCTGACCCGTAAAGGTGTGGTGCTTAATGCTCGAATGGACTCTGCTGTAGGTATTGGACGATCCCCCGACATTGGTAATTCCCCCGGAAAGGGATAGATTGATAATGGGGAGCTCTGTGCCCAGATACAATCTTCTGTAGCCGTAATCAAAATACTGCTCCTCCCAGGACCATCTCATATTCAAAGTCAACTCAGCCCCTTCAAAATTATCGATGGGTTGGTCGTTTTTCAAGTAGGGCAAAAACTCAGGTGAGTGAAGGCGTGTGGCCGAGGCAACCCCCTGTATCTGGAATCCGGTCCGCACTTCTCGTTCCATGGAAACCCGCAATCGCTGCCGCCTCTGCAATTCTTTCAAAGACTGCCTGCGGAAAATATGGGATAGAATATTGGACTCAGAGGCGTGCTGTTTGTTCTCATACAAAAATAATATGCGCTCATTTTCACCCGACTGGGCGATGTCATCCGTGTACTCTGCTTCGACCAACATGCGCCTGGCCGAGGGAAACAGATAGCCGGCGCCAAATCTCCCGAGCCACTGCTTGTTTCTGGTTCCGTATCCCACTCCACCCCAAATGGCATACCGCTCGGAAATTTTTTGTCCGGTACGCCCTCCGAAAAACAAGTGGGTTCCCTGTACTTCATTGAAATTGAGCAGGTAATCATAGGGACCCAGCTCCCAGTAATCTAAATCGTAATAACCGGTAATGCTCATCCTTGCCACTTTGTCCAAAAACCGGATAAACCATAGTTGATTGACAGAGTCGATGGACGCCATGAACAACTCTTCATCTTTGTCCAGTTGTGCGGGACGCTCTTTTTTCCAAAAATCTTGGTCCCGGTCATGCCTGTCCGGGCTGCGCACGGCCTCATATGTCAACCGGCGGTGACTGAGTTTTATTTCCTCATCAAGCTGCGTACTGACCCGGGAGAAATTTTGAGTCATGACGGCCTGAAGTTCAACTCTGTGCTCCCTCCTTGATTCAATGGGCATGTAGTCGATTACAACCGAAATTTTTGATGATTCAAAAAATGGGATAGAGTCATGTATAAATTGATAATTCGCAGATACAGAAAGGGATTTTACAAAATTGAGGTGGGCCGTATTGGTCAATTCGGCAGTGAACTCCCGGATGGAATAAAACCGGTCTTCAATGACCAGTTCTCCCCTGAGTGTATTGTCTCCCTCTCTTTTCGGGGAAAAAAGCACCACCTGATCATACCCAACGGAAGTTTCAATGGAGTCCATCAGGTAGTAATTGTAGTAAAAAGGGCCGTTGGGTCCAAGGGGACTGATGAAGTTGTGGCCGAGATAGCGGATATCCCGGTCATAAATATTCAATCCACTCCTAAGCCCCGCTGTGATACCGGAAATCTCAGAATCTTCCAGCAGTCCAAGTCCAGTGGTGTTGTCCGCCTCGACCAAAGATAGTTGTTTGCGCGGCCGGCTTTGGTAGCTGTTGGTCACCACCTGCTCTGAAAAATATACAGGCAAGTACCGCATACTGTCCTGGTCGTATCGAAAGGCATTTTTGGCGTTTCGGAATATTCCCCAATCCCGCATATTATCGCTCACGTTGTTGATTTGATAAGCCCAGCGAGAATAGCGCCTGTAGCTGTAGCTGTCGAGGTTCTCCGGGTTGTTGCGGTCGAGGTTGTCGCGGACCTTTTGCATGAGCCTCATAACGGGACCGTCATCGGGTTTTACCACCACCTCATCCAGGCCGACAGAGACGTCCTTCATCCTCAATTCGACCTGATTCTTCTGCCCGGGCTCCACGGAAACAGTTTTGGCATGGTAGCCGACAGTAGATATCTTAATTTTATCGCGCATCTCCTCAGACTCCAGCAAAAAATAACCAGTGGTGTCCGTCACCGTTCCCTGAGTACTGCCCTCAAAAATAACGTGGGCGTAAATGAGCGGTTCATCAGTCTGGTAGTCAAAAATGTACCCCTCAACCGATGTCTTTTGAGCAGAGAGGGATGAAACCGGGGCGAGCACCAGCAAGAGGGGAAACCACAGGAAAATTCCTTTTTCTTTCATCTACATTCCTCCAGGTGAACCCTTCACGCCGGACTGAAAAACTAAACATTGAATCCAACATGACGAATAAAGGGTGATTTCCAAAGATAATACTTTTTTCGAGGAATCCCATGAAAATTTTATGCCGGCCTAAAAACAGTTAGAAAAAAGGCTAAATGTTTATCATCCAAAAAAACAGTTCTTTGCAACCACCAGGGAAAACTTACCTGGCTTCAAGCTGAAGTATAAGAGCCCCGGTAGCCGGCAAATCCACAGTGTTGCCCACTAGCCTGGTTCCCCCGTTTAATCGGTCGGTGATTTCATAATCTTTCCCGTCAAGCTCAGCGAGGTATCGGTCGAGAGAATGCCCTCTTCCCTCACCCGAGGTATTGAGAATAACCAAAAAGACATCTGAACCGCTTTTTCTAAAAAATGCATATACGCCATCTCTGGGAATAAATTGGATCAAATCACCACACTGAAAAGCAGCCTCTGATGTTCTGAGTTCAATGAGCTTTTGGACGAAGTTGAAAATTTCTTCCTCTTCATGGGTTCTTCCCTCCGCGGTGAACTTGTTGACTTCATCTTCTTCCCATCCTCCGGGGAAACTCTCTCTCACCCATCCATCCGGATTGGCCCGGTTTTTCATGGCTATTTCCGTGCCGTAATACAGCATGGGAATGCCCCTCGTGGTGAACAAAAACACAAGCCCGGCTCTGAATTTATCCATGTCCTCATCCACAGCGGAGAGAAAGCGATCCAGATCGTGGTTATCCACGAAAGTAACATGCTGAAAAGGGTCTTTGTACAGGTGATCCTGTGCGAGGGTGTAGTAAATTTCCTCTATTCCCGTAGTCCATCCCTGCGGTTTATTGAGGGCTTCCAGTATGGCGTAGTAGAGTTGGAAGTCCGTCAGGCCGGCGAGATTGGAATTGAATTCTGCAAAGGGATTGGTCTGCTCACCATACCAGGACTGCACACCGGTGGACTGCACCCAGGTCTCTCCAAAAATCCCAATATCAGGGTACTCGCTGTAAACTTCCTCAACTAAATTGATCATGAATTCCAGGTCGGAATAGGGATAGGTATCAATCCGAAGCCCATTAAGTTTAAAGGTTTCAATGGACCAGATGGTGTTTTGTATTAAAAAACGGGCAACGCGCTCATTGCGCTGATTGATGTCCGGCATGTGATTGTCAAACCACCCTGTTTCAAAAATTTCCCGGTCTGTTTGTGCAGCGTAGGGGTCCATCAGAGTAGTTGAGCGATAGGTGGTCCGCTGAAACTCTTCGTGCCAGTGAAACCAGTCTTCAGAGGGGATATCGCGAAAAATCCAGTGGTGATCACCCATGTGGTTGTAAATGACATCGTGTACCATTTTTATGCCCCTTTCCATGGCCTTTTCACTGAGCTCCCTGTAAAGGTCATTCGAACCCAATCTCCTGTCAACCCGGTAGTGATCTGTGATGGCGTAACCGTGGTAAGACTCGTAGGGTTGGTCATTTTCCATGACGGGATTCAGCCAGAGAGCAGTGACACCCAACCCTTCCAGGTAATCGAGATTGTCGATAATTCCCTGCAGGTCGCCTCCGTGACGGTAAAATACACGCCGCCTGTCAATTCCCTGTTGATTCATGTCGTCAAAACTGTCGTTGGAATAATCTCCGTTTGCAAAGCGGTCCGGCATGATCAGATAAATCACATCACCTGCATGCAGTCCACCCATATTTTTGTGGTGACCCGTTCGTTCCTTTAATTCCCAATCCATCGAGAAAAAATCCCCCGGCTCCACTTTTGACCGAAAATCGAGACTCACAGCTCCCGGCTGAGCATCCTTTTTCAACTCGATTTTGAGAATCAGATAGTTGGGATTGTCCAGCGAAACAACTTCAATGATTTTGATTCCCGGATGGCTGATGGAGGGGTTAAAATGGGCCACATTTTCTTTGTAAATCAGCAATTCCACCACGGGATTATTCATGCCTGTCCACCAGTATGGGGGATTAATTCGGCTTTCTGAAAAACGGCTTTCAAGCGGTGGAAAGTAATGCGGTGACCGGTCTGTGCCGGGCGGCAGCCTTCGCTCCTGCTCTTCCCGACTGAGATCGCTCTCCGTTTCATAAATCATCTCTTGGCTGTGGAGCAAGAAAGTAGTCAACAAGCAAAAGGCAAATAAAAGTATCGTGCGCAATAATATCATATCAAACTCAGGTTTTGAAACTCAAATAAATGAGATTTAGGTGGCCGATTCTGTCGAGACCTGGTCAGGGTCATCGACGTCATCCACCAAAAACGTCAATCCTGCGGCCAGCACCCAGGTGGCACCACCGAGAATGAGCGCAAAGATGGGCTGCCCTCCGAATACCGTTCCCACCAAAAATCCCAATATGGAGGCGGCCAGTATTTGAGGCAGAACAATGAAAAAATTAAATATACCCATGTACACGCCCATTTTTTCCGAGGGAAGCGAACCGGCGAGAATCGCATAGGGCATGGAGAGTATGCTCGCCCAAGCCAGGCCCACTCCAACCATTGACACCAATATCCAGATGGGATCGGATATAAAATAAATGGAGATCAGACCCACTGCCCCACCGACCAGGGCAATGGCGTGGGTGATTTTCCGGTTGGTGAATTTTGCCATGACCGGCAGGAAAAAGGCGATGAGTGCGGCAAATCCATTGTAAATGGCAAAGGCCACTCCGACCCAGTCTGCACCCACATTGTACTCCCGCTCTATCCCCTTTAGAGAACCTCGCAGTTCGGGACTGATATTCACCCTGCCCTCTTCAAGGAAAAAGTTGACAACCCGCATGGTGGCCGGTATCTGGGTCTCCCCTTCCTCTATTTGTTCGCGAAAGCTCTCAATATCACTTCGTACCCTGGGAAGCCGGCTGTACCACTCTGCATCGACCTGGCCCTCCAGCACCGAGAGGCTTTCCTCCAACTCCTCCACCTCCACATCACCAATTCCCATGTCGTAAATGTGGGAGGTCACTGCCGAAGTGGTGTAAATCCACATGGCAAAAAGGGCAAACCAGGAAAAAAACTGGACCACAGCGAGCTGTTTCATTGTTTTTGGCATCAGATAGAGGTCGTCGGACACCTCCACCAATCCACTTTTCTTACCGTTTTTTTGCATCCAAACAGTAATCAGCAATAAAACTCCAGCTGCCAGTATTCCGATGGTGAGTATGTAGAGTTCCTGCTCGAGCCCTAAAAAATAAACCAGGGCGGTAGTGATCAAACCAATGAGGGCAATTATTGGCCCGTGCTTCAATTTGGATTGCACCAGTCCATCTTCCGGAGGTTCTTCCCGCACCTGGGTATCATCCACACCCAGCCTGTCTTTTTCAGCCTCATCAAAGGCCTTCAATTCCTCGGGGCTGTATTCACGAGTGCTGTAAACCGTCCACATCACCGTAAGGAAAAATATGACGCCACCTACATAAAAGGAGAACTTCACCGAATCGGGAATCATTCCCTCAGGGGCGGTATTGGAAACATCAAACACATTGGTCATAATCCAGGGCAGGAAAGAGCCGACAAAAGCAGCAATCCCAATAAAGAAGGACTGCATGGCAAATCCCTTTGTGCGTTGCTCTGAGGGGAGCATATCTCCCACAAAAGCCCGGAAGGGCTCCATGGTAATATTAATAGATGCATCCAGTATCCACAGCATACCTGCAGCCACCCAAAGCACGGGCGAATTCGGCATTACAAAAAGGGCCAGAGAGGCAAAAATAGCTCCGATCAAGAAATAGGGCCTCCTTCGACCGAGCCTGTTCCAGGTTTTATCGCTGAGGTATCCCACTATCGGCTGGACGATGAGTCCTGTTACCGGTGCGGCAATCCAAAGGATGGGAATCAGGGCCACATCCGCTCCCAGTGTTTCAAAAATTCTGCTCACATTGGCATTCTGGAGGGCAAAACCAAATTGAATCCCCAAAAAGCCAAAGCTCATGTTCCATATTTGCCAGAACGACAGTCTCGGTTTGCGTTTCATATGCTGTTTATTTTCCAATGAATACCCGGTATCCGTGCGATTCAATTTCTACGATATCTTGAGCTTCCAGGGTTTTGGTTTCCCCGGAAAAGTACTCCTCTGCCTCTCCAAAATCCACTGGAAGGGAGAAACTTGCAGCTTCATCACTCAGATTCACCAGGGTGAGCACTTTGCTGTCCTCAACCTCCCGCAACCAGGCCATGAGTTGTTCATCCTGCTCAAAAAAGACAGGCTCACCGCCATTGTGGGCATTCCAAAGGGCAGGATGGTCCTTTTTGAGATCGACCAGTGCTGTATAAAATTCCTGTTTGGAATAATCCCTCCACGGCACTTCCGATTTTTCAAAAAAGGGCAACCTAAAATCCAGGGCTGCCTCCTGGCCCGTGTAAATTAGCGGCATGCCGGGGAAGGTGAATGAAAAAACCGCCATGGCATCGGCATTGGGTCCCATCCGCTCTTCGATGGTTCCGTTCCAACTGTTTTCGTCGTGGTTGTCAATAAATACCATTCGGATGGCATCAACGGGGAATATCTCGGTCTCTTTTTCCCAGTATTCCAGCAGTTGGGTTTTGCCGGCTTCCATGCGGGCAAGTTCGTTCATCAGGCTGTGCAACTCCCAGGCGTAGGACATATCGAAACCGACTTTGTGGTGGTCCGGGTCTTCCCACTCTGCCAGCATAAATACAGGCTTAACGGCCCTGAGGTCGGGGATGGCCTGCTCCCAAAAATCATTGGGCACATAACCCGCCACATCGCAGCGAAAACCATCGATGTCAAACTCCTTCAACCAGTATTTCATGGCAGCTATCATGGAGTCTCTCATCTCCTGATTGTCGTAATCCAACTGAATCACATCCGTCCAGTCTGTATCACGCGGGTAGATAAATTCCCCGTTATCTGTCACATAAAATTCCGGATGTGATTCCGTCCAAACAGCATCCCAGGAAGTGTGGTTGGGAACCCAGTCTAAAACAACGATCATATCGAGTTCATGGGCTTTATTGATCAGTGCTCTCAGGTCCTCTTCGGTACCGAATTCAGGATTCACCCCCTTGTAGTCTTTCACGGAATAGTAGGAACCCAGTTCTCCCTTTCGGTTTTTCTCTCCAATGGGGTGAATGGGCATCAGCCAGATTATATCCACTCCCATATCTCCCAGTCTTTCCAGGTGTCCGGTTGTAAAGGCATCAAATGTACCCTCCGGGGTGTACTGCCTTATATTCACCTCGTAAATCACCCCTTTTTTCAAGATTTCTTCCATCCGCAGTTCCTGCCGTTCGGTTCTATCTGGTCTGTCCCTCTCTTTTTCCACGGCCTCTTCACAGGCGTAAACGGCACATAAAAGGATCAAAGCCAAAATTGTGGTTAAATTTCTGTACATGCTAAATGTTATTGGTGGTTTACTGAAATGAGTTCAAAAGAGCGGGGAGGAAGGGTAATTTCAATGGTATCATCGCTCAGCACAAACTCCCGGTTGTTAAGAGACGAGTATTCACCGTCGGGATAGTCCGTGTAGAAGGCAAATTCCCCGGTCTCGTCTCCCGTATTGATGACCAGCCAGGAGCATTGACCAAAGTAATTTCTGGAAGCGACGAGGTGATTTTCCCCCACATCGACAATGCGCAGGTCTCCAAGTATCAATTCGCTGCGGTGGGTTCTGAGTTCAGCCAGTCTCGCCACCTGATTTTTCAGGAACAACTGGTCGTCATTTAGATCGCTGAACTGCATCATGCGTCTGTTATCGGGGTCATTTCCTCCGGGCACGCCAATTTCGTCACCATAGTAAATCACTGGAATACCGGGTATGAAAAAATTAACCGCGTGAATGAGGCCTACCCTTTCAAATCCCTCTTCTGTGGTTTTGTTGATATCCCTGGTCCATCCGGCCAATTTGCCATCTTCATCAAAAGCGACCTCTCCTGTGGCGAATGACATAATCCGGGTTTTATCCTGGTTACCACTCATATTTCCCATCAGGTGATTGGTACCATAGTATTTTTGACTCTCCAAAAGTCGCTCTCTCAAAAGCTCAAGTGATACTTCGGGTCGAATTATGGAACTGATGAGGGCATCGTAGACATTGAAATCAAATTGCGCGTCCAATAGACCTGGGCCGAGGTAACTGCCAATCAATTCCGGGCTTCCGTAAGTCTCGCCAATTTGAAAATAGTCCATTCCCGTTTCCCGCGAGAGTTCGTCAATTTTGGCTGTCAGTTTTCGCCAAAAGGAAAGTGGAACATGCTTGGTCGCGTCGTGTCTAAAACCGTGAACACCGTAATCCCTTAACCAATAGACCGCTGAGTCCGAGACAATCTCTGCCACTTCAGTGGTCCTCAGCTCCATGGTGGGCATAAAAGTGTCAAACCAGGTCGTGAGCCGGTGGTCGTCCCATCGCTCTGTATTCAGTGCCCCATCCGGGAGGTAGAGGTCTGTAAAAAAGTCCTCTCTATCTTTGTTCTCAATGTAAAAGGGGTGATTCTCGTGCACATGGTTGGCAACAAGGTCCAGAATAATGCGCTTTTCGTCCTCATTGGCCAGATCGACTAATTTTCGAAGATCTTCAGGGGTGCCAAACCGGTGGTCAATTTGGGTGAAAGAAACCGGCCAGTAACCGTGGTAGCCGGAAAACTTGCTCTGCACGCCACCTTTGTCCCAAAAACCATAGGCTCCTTCGGGATTCTGCACAATGGGAGAAAGCCAGATAGAATTGACGCCGAGTTCTGAAAAATACCCTTCCTCCAACACCTTGATCACTCCCTCCAAATCACCGCCAAAGTAATTGGCTATTGGTCTTATGCGGTCGTCATCAACCAGCTGATCATTGTCTGGATTGCCATTTTTAAAGCGATCCACCATTAAGAAATACATGATGGTATTATGCCACAAATCGGAACGGTCGCGGGCCGGATTTACAGTCCATTTGTTTTGATGCAGCGGTATCCTCAAATTTGGACCTGCACCCTTTTCACTCCATGCCTGAACAAGTAAAAATCCATCTGCTGATTCGAAGGCTGAAAGGGCCTCCTGAAAATAGTACCGCCCTTCTTCGGACGCTCCCGGATTGACCTCCCGGCTACCGTAGAGAACTTTTACACCGTCGTAGTTTCCATCCACCCTAAACCAGGGATTTTCCTTACCGTCCACCCCTGTCACAATATGTGGAAGATCTTCCACCGGCGGAGCGTAAATTTCCAGTCTGCTATTAAAGCCCCCTATGTTGTTGTCGAGGCTGTCGGGATTTTCAGGATCGAGAATGCGCTCGCCGTCCACTTCAAATTGATAGCCGTAAGTGCCCGGGTTTATAAAAATTTCGCCTTCCCAGTAATCCCCATCCCGCATCATTTCAGCGCCTCCGGGGTTCCATGAATTGAAATCGCCCACAGTGGCTACTTTTTCGTACTCAGCATCCGGGTCGAACAATCTAAATTGAACCGGCATTTTTTCAGAACTACGGACCAAAAGGTCGATCTCAAAATCCCCTTTTCGAAGCGAAAGGATTCCCAGAGGCATTGGCTCACCTGCTAACTCAATTTCTACACTGTCGCTGTCCATAATCACACAATCTAACCAATGGGGACATTTTTTTATCACCACCTCGCCGGGATTGGAAAAATAATCCGACAGGTAGAGGACAGTTTTCTCCGGTTCCAGAAGGACAGTAACCGGGTCAGTGAAAAGCAATTTTTTTGGGTCTTCCTCCCGCTTGCAGGCAGAAAGGATCAAGAGTGCTGATAAGATAAAAAACAAAAATGCCAGTGAAAAAAGGCGGTTGAATCCCAGCGGGCTAACCGGTCTTTTCATCCAATTACTGAGCAAGAGGCTGTTGTCTTTTTCAAAAGAGTTCATCGGCCGGGATTGTTGGTTTCAAATTGCTGATTGGGTTCAAGGACCACCTTCTGTCCAAAAAGCCACAAAGTCGCAGTGCTTCCATCAATAATCATTATCTCTGTGTGTTGCCGGAAAACCGACACGCGAATCAATCTCCCCCTGAACAGGACAGTGAACTTACAGGCAGTCCAGTGGTCTGGAAGTTTGGGATTGAAATGTAACTCTCCGTCTGCAACCCGCATACCACCAAATCCCTTGACCACCGACATCCAGGTTCCTCCCATACTGGTGATGTGAAGGCCTTCATCCACCTCTTTGTTGTAATCGTCCAGGTCGAGTCTGCTGGTTCGCAGATAGAGTTCGTAGGCCCTATTCATCTTGTTTAGGCGGGCGGCGTGAATTACGTGTACACATGGTGAGAGCGATGATTCATGCACCGTGATGGGTTCGTAGTAGTCAAAATTCCGCTCAACCTCCTCCTTTGAAAATTCGTGCTCAAAAAAGTATAGCCCCTGCAAAACATCAGCCTGCTTGATATAGCACGATCTGAGGATGCGATCCCACGACCAGTTTTGATTGAGGGGCAATTGGTCGGCAGGTAATTGATCCGCAGGCTTTATTTCCTTGTCGAGAAAGCCCTCCTGTTGCAGGAAAATATCCCTTTCACTGTCCGTGGGGAAAAACATATTCTCGACAATATCCCGCCATTTTTCCGTCTCCTTTTTTTCGTCAAAAGAGGTCTTTATCACCAACTTGGAAAATGCACTATGGTCGTCTTTTTTCAGCTTTTCAAGATTCTCAAGGGTATAGCGCAAACACCAGACGGCTGCATAATTGGTGTACCAGTTGTTGTTGATGTTGTTCTCGTATTCGTTGGGACCGGTAACACCCAGCATGACGTATTTTTGCTTGGGTTTGGAAAAATTCACACGCTGGGCCCAAAAGCGACAAATGGCAATAAGCACTTCGAGTCCATATTTCACGATGTAGTCCTCGTCCCCGGTGTATCTTGTGTAGTCAAAAATGGCGTATGCGATTGCGGCATTCCGGTGTATTTCCTCAAATGTGATCTCCCACTCGTTGTGGCACTCCTCTCCGTTCATGGTGACCATGGGATAGAGCGCAGCCCCCGCAGAAAACCCGAGTTTTTTCGCATTTTCAATGGCTTTACCCAGGTGGTTAAAACGGTATTTCAATAGGTTACGGGCCACCTTTTTATCGGCACTGCTCAGGTAAAATGGCAAGCAGTAGGCTTCAGTGTCCCAGTAGGTGGATCCCCCGTACTTTTCACCGGTAAATCCCTTTGGTCCGATATTTAATCGCGGGTCTTCGCCCGTGTAGGTTTGATTCAGGTGAAAAATATTGAACCGGATACCCTGCTGGGCTGCCACATCCCCTTCAATGACAATGTCGTGCTTTTTCCATTTCTCCTCCCAAACCATAAAGTGCTTTTCGAGCATTTTCTCAAACCCCAGTTCCAGAGATTTATCCAATTGATCGTGGCTCACCTTTTCAAAGTCTCCGGTATCGTAGTAGTAATTGGAAACTATGCAGACGTGTTTGTGAATACTCAGCACTTGTCCCTGCTTTGCATCGACTTCCAGACTGTGCTCCACATAACTTTCTTTATCGGCGGGGCTGAATGACTCCATAATTTTGTCACCCCCTGCAAATACCCGGCAGGCCATGGTCGCCCTCGCCTCAAAGTCCAACTTTTTGGTTTTGGCCTGTACAAAAGACCGGTCGATATCCGCTCTCTGGCCCGTGCCCTCCCAAAACTGTTCGCCGTAATTGGAATCCTCGTTGTAGATGTCGAAATCCAGATAGGGAATGATGGTGATTTTTCCACTAAAATTGAGTGGTTCAAGGCTGTAGTCAATCAAGCCCAGGTCTTTGTGAGTCATCGAGTAAAACCTCCGTGTCCTCACCTTTACTTCTTCACCACCCGGCAATTTTGCAGTGAAAGACCTGGTCAGGAGGCCTCTTTTCATGTCGAGTTCACGCACAAAATCACTGACATCACAATTTTTCAGGTCGAGTTCTTCTCCGTTGATCACCCACCTGATACCTATCCAATTGACGGAGTTGATAACCTTGGCGAAGTACTCGGGATACCCCACTTTCCACCAGCCAACCCTTGTTTTATCCGGGTAGTATATCCCGGCGAGATAAGAGCCCTGAAGTTTTTCACCTGAGTACGATTCCTCAAAATTGGCGCGCTGGCCCATTCTTCCGTTTCCAATACTGCAAATGGACTCAGATGCTTTGTTGAATCGCGGGTCAAAACCCCTTTCAATTATTTTCCACGGGTCATTTTCAAAGTAGTTTTTCATAGAATTTAGTGATTGTAGTCCTCAATTTAATTCAGCAATAAGCGCCCCTATTTCATCCAGTGATGTCTTCTCCCAATTCTCTACCACAAAATCAGCATGATCACTGAGGTTGCTGTCAGTGCCAAAGCCCACTGCAATAAATCCACCTTTCCGGGCGGCGATTAAACCGGCGACGGAATCCTCAAAAACAGCTGTATTACAAATTTTACAGCCCATCAAATTGGCCGCCTTTACAAAAACCTCTGGATCGGGTTTACTCTTTTGGACATCCGTGCCATCCACCACCCATTTAAACCGGTGGGCAAGACCAATTTTTTTTACAATGGTTCTGGCATTTTTACTACCAGAGCCGAGACCATAGGGTATGTTATTTCTGTCCAATTGATCTAAAAATGAGGCAGCTCCGGGAAGTTGGTCTTTTTCTCCCAGGTTCTCTATTTCACTCAAATACCACTGATTTTTACGGTCCATGAGCTGCTGTTTTTTACCGGCATCCAGTTCCCTTCCCGCCCATTTTAAGATAAGGTCCAGAGAACCAGCTCTGCTGACGCCCTTAAGTTCCCTGTTCTTTTCGGGACTGAGTTCATAACCCAGTTCCCTTCCCAGTCGTCTCCAGGATTTAAAATGCAGGTCGGCGGTGTCTGTCAACACCCCGTCCAGGTCAAAAATACAGGCTTCAAGTCCTCCTGGCATCACATTGGATTTTGCACTAACAAGAGGTAAATTTAATAGCTTATTGTAAAAAATACACTAAGTATGAAGAAAAAATTATAGAAATGAATTCGAAAAACTAATTAACAGCACTCTATACATTAAAATCATTTTAAATGTATCTACGAAAAAGCAATAACTCATGACCAAACCTTAGGAAGTAATCTTCTCCCAGGCTTCTTCAGCAATTCGAGTAGCCTGCGTTTCGAAAAAGTGACTGCCGGCCAGTGGGTCAACGACTTTGTTAAAGTGAGATTCCAGACGCAGAATGTGTGAGATATTGAGGGTCATTCTCCGGGAAAAGGTCGCTGGGTCTCTCAGTTTTTCGGTTTTCTCCAGGGGAATGTGGGGGAAGTATATACGTCCGGCTCCGGAAGTAATGGCCCCAATGGACAGAGAGGTAGCGGCAATTAAATTGTTGTAGGGGTCCTTGCCAAAAGCTCCGGGGCTGATCGCCACTTCGAGATTGGGTTTGATAGCACCGGCTCCGGTCTCATCGGTTATCAACGCCCAAATGAGGTTAAAAGCCCTGATTTTGACCATGTCGGCAAGTAAATCGTTATCGAGGTAAAGTCGGAAATAGGAGCGCTTTAAAAACTCCGCATCGTCTTCATTGGAGTGCTCCATGGTATTGAGGAGGGACCGGAATATTTCAGTCAATTGAAAGGACCGTTTCTTTTCAACACCTGTATGGGGTGCAGAAAAAAAGAGTGTGGATATACCGGAAAATTGAGCGGCGAGTCCCGGGTCGATAAGTCCGGCTGGACTGCCGGTGTTAGATCTCAAAGTACCAGTGAATTCTCCGGGTGTAATCTTCTGCTTTTTGCAGAATTTCATAAGGTCACTAAGGGCTTTTCCCGCCTGCTCGGGACGCTGTAGGGCAAAATGGAGTTCGATGTACTTCGGATGAACCCCTTCCAACAATTTGAGGAGATCGGTGTAAAAATTTTCCGTGTATTCAAATTCAACGGATTGCAGACCGGAGGAAAGGGCATTGAGTAGGGCCTGATTTTCATCGGTGCGAAAAGGCAATATAAATTTCCAGTCATTCTCTGGCTCCTGAAAAGCCAGTGATTTTTCCGGACTTTTTTCGGGATCAATCTGATGCAAAGGGTGGGTTTCCAGTCCCTCGGACAACATCCATTTCAGTTTTTCATCCTTCAATGCCGGGTGGTCAAATATTTTTTCCATGGTCTGTATTTTTTCTATTACCTGAGAATGGAAACCTGGCCGGTTTTCAAATAAATTTCTCCATCGCAGCGGTATTCCACTTTGTAGAGATAGACACCCGGTGCCACAGGCTCACCTCTGAAGTTCCCGTCCCAGGCGTCGCCAATATTGCCCGTTCTGAACATGGTAGCCCCATTCCGGTCAAAAATCTCGAAAGATTTCAACTCCTCGACAATGAAGGGATTGGAGATAAAAAACTGATCATTCAGCCCATCGCTATTGGGCGTAAAGGCATTGGGCAAAGCCAGGTCTTCACAGGTTACCACATCCGGGTCAGCGACCACTATCCTCACGCTATCAGTGACCGTGCAATTCCCCTCTGCAAATTCGAGAAAATAGATGGTGGTTTCCTCCGGCTCAATTCTGGTATTACCTTCAGTAATGCTCTCCACTCCCCTGGTGGGATTCCAAAAGTAACTGTCAGTGCAGTCGTCCGTCACTCTGATATTGACTCCCGCACCCAGCAGAATAACCGTATCCTGGGTAGCTATGCGGTTGGCAGCTCGCTGGAGATTGAATTTTTCCTGTTGGTTGAGAATTCTGTCGTAAATTCTGAATTCATCAATTTTTCCCTTCATGCCGGATTGGAAGTTAGGCACACAAGGCCCTCCACCAATTACGATAGGAGCTTCATTAGCAAACTCTATCAGGCCACCTGAATTGACTTCTGCCACATCCTCTCCATCGACAAAAACGGTATGTCTGCTACCCGACCGCTCAATGATGATGTGATGCCAGCACTGATTTTCCGGCAGATCGACATTCATGACTACACGACGGCCAAGGTCGCGGGTGAATTCAAGTTCGAGGGAATGGTCAGCGTCCAGGTAGAGCACATTGAAACCGATGAGGGTATTGCACTCTTCCTGATGAGTTAAGACTGTAAAGTCGCCCTGACCCCTTTCCGGAAAGAAGAAAAAGGAGATGGAAAAAGTGAGCAAATCGAAAGCCGCCGTATCTTCAATAGCGATGGCATCCTCGCCCCCGTTGAAATAAAAAGACTGACCGAAGAGCCCGCAAACACAATCGGGATTACCCAAAATCTCGCCATCCGGGCTTTGAGGGCCGGTATTGGTAGCATCGCAATCGTTAAACGAAAGGTTTACAATCGGAGCCTGAGCAACAATATGACCTGCACTAAGCGCGAGTGTCACTATGATGGTTGATAAATATCGCATGCGTAAATTTATGGAAAAAATGAGGTTTAATCAACCCAATAAACCCTTAAAACCCTCAAGTCCTCCGGGCATTATGTCGGCCGAGATTTTGTCCATGATTTCTTTTTCTTTGATGGCGACTTCGACCAGGGCTTCGTTGATTACATTGGCGACCACATCAGCAGTCAATTCCGGTTCGCCTTTTTCGTGTAACTCAGGGGCTATTTTTAGGTCCAGGATCCTCTTCTCACCGGACATTGTGACCGTAACTTGATTGTTGGGATCGCTTTTTTCGACACTCACAGCTTTTAATTTTTCCTGTGCCTCCACTTTGGCACCCTGAATTCGGTTAATCATGTCTCCTAACATTGGGCAAAATTTTTAGGTAAATAATCGGTACATAAAGAAAACGTAAAAGAGCAAAAATAGTGCGCCCTCCCACTTTGTAATCCGCTTCGAAAGACAACTTACAGCCAGAATAAAGGTAGCAGCAACCATGACCGGCAGGCTGAACTCCGATAGCGTCCCGGTCACATTTAATGGTCCAAAAAACGAAGCGATACCCACAACGATGTAGGTGTTGAAAATATTTGACCCCACTACATTGCCAACCGCTATTCCTGCGTATCCCTTTTTTGCTGCAGAAATGGACACTGCGATTTCAGGCAAACTGGTTCCAATAGCCACCAATGTCAGGGAAATAACATCAGTCCCAATTCCCAGGGCCTCCGAAAGAGCAACGATGGAAAACACCGTATAGCGCGATCCAAAATAAACCATCAACCCTCCGATGACGAGAAATACATAAGCCCGGAAACCGGCTTTGACTTTTTGGACAGGATCGTTCCGAACAGCGTAAAGGGAGGAAATAATAAACACACCAAGACAAGCCAACAACAAAAAACTCTCCATCAGTGAAACGTCACCATCACTCAATACGAACCAAAGCAATAAGGCGGAAATAATGAGGGCCGGCAGGTCGCTTTCCATAAGATCGAAATCCAACTTGATGTCGCGAGCGAACAGCGCGAGGAGTCCCAGCACCAGAAAAATATTGGCCACATTAGATCCCACCACATTTCCCAGTACAATTTCGGATTCGTCTTCCAGCATGGCAAAAATAGAAGTTGCAAGCTCCGGCAGAGAAGTTCCAAAAGCCACTATAGTCAGACCGATGATAAAAGGAGAAGCTCCCAAACTGGTGCCTATTTTTTCTGACGAAATAACAAACCAGTCGGAGCCTTTTATCAAAAATCCCAACGCCACAGCAAACAACAACAAGAAAAGCCCTACTTCTACCACAGATTAATTTTCCTTTGATATTGAACCCAAAGATGCAAAAGGTTTTTAATATGAACCCTCTGCGAGCTGCAATTTCTTGTCTTCACTCTATCCTGACCTTCATTTGACAACTCCTTATCAATACTTCCCCCTGTATTGATAAATATATGAACTATCTTTGCGGCTGCTGACAAAATCGATTGGTAAAAATGCCTTTAGACCAGGTTGATGTGGATAAAATGCAGAATGGTGATTCTGCAAAAATGACCTTTCTCGAGCACATCGAGACACTCCGCTGGCATATTATCAGGTCACTGGCAGCTACCATTGTGATCGCAGTCGGGGTTTTTCTCGCCAAGGATTTTGTCTTTTCAACTTTAATCCTGAGCCCTAAAGAAGCGGAGTTTTTCACCTACCGGGTCATCTGTGGATTTTCTGAGGGATTGTGTTTTTACCCTCCGGAATTTACGCTGATTACCAGAGATCTGGGCGAACAGTTTATCGTACACCTCAAAGTTTCCTTTTGGTTGGGATTGATTTGCGCCATTCCCTACGTTTTCTACGAGGGTTGGAGGTTTATTAAGCCAGGTTTATACGACAAAGAACGAAGGGCAGCCAGGGGCTTTGTGACCGTTTGTTCGCTCTTGTTCTTTGCGGGAGTTTTGTTTGGCTACTTCATCATCGCGCCCTTTGGGATTACCTTTTTGGCCTCCTACGATGTGGGTGCCACCAGTGCCCCAACACTAAATAGCTATGTAAATTACATGACCATGTTTACCCTGCCCACCGGCATTGTTTTCCAACTCCCTGTCGTGGTTTATTTCCTCGCAAGCATTGGATTGATCGGACCGGGTGTAATGCGGCAATATCGCAAGCATGCATTTGTGGGGATATTGGTACTGGCGTCCATTATTACGCCCCCGGATGTCATCACGCAATTACTGATAAGCGGGCCGCTGTACTTTTTGTACGAGGTGAGTATTGTAATTGCCGCGCGGATTGAGAAGAAAAACAGGATTTAATCGCACGCATAAAAAACAGCAGCAGCCATACTGCAAATTAACTTACAAACAAACAACCCAATGTATAGAGTATCATCAAATTTGACGCTTTTATTAAAGTTGTTTATACCCACTTTTTGGACGACCTTTTACGGCTTGTTCACCTTTGTCCTGCTTTTTACCGACACATCTACCATGCACCTCTTTCAGTCGGAGTGGCTGAAATACTCCAATCTGTTGTTTTACATCGCCACCCTGCTCATTATTTACATTACCATTTTTCAGCTTCACCGCGTGGAAATGAGTGAGAAGGGGATTTTTGTAACCAACTACTTTAAAACCGCCAAGTACAGCTACGACTCCGTGAATGCTCTTGGATACCGGGATTACTACCTTTTCAAAGTCGGTTTTATCAAACTCAAGGAAAAAGGGGTATTCGGAAGCACCATCTTGTTTCTCCTAAAAAAGAAGTATCTGGAGGATTTCATGGAAAAGCACCCGGACAAATTTGGCTACATGGATTTGTACCTGTAGGAAAAATCCGGGAGTTGAGCTTGTAATTTGCTGTTACTGCAAGAGAGGCCCTTCATCTGCCCCATTAATCGGAGCCCTGACACCCTGAAAAAAGTTCGATATAATACTCGTACCCTGATTAGAGAGATAGGACTCCGGGTGAAACTGAAGCCCCACAATGGGCAATTCCCGATGCTGAAAGGCCATAATCTGTCCCTTCTCATCCTCAGCGGTTATTGCCAGTGATTTTGGAAAGCTTTCCTTTTTCAGTACCCAACTGTGGTATCTGCCTGCGCAAACCGGTTCGTCCAATTTGCTCAGTGGTGAGTTCACTTCTCTGCTGATTGAAAGAATGCTGCCGATGCCATGGGTCACCTGATCTTCTTGGATCAATTCGGCTCCAAAAAACATTCCCAGTGCTTGATGCCCCAGGCAAATTCCCAACATCGGTTTCAACAAATGGTATTTTTCTATAACCTGCATCAACTTACCCGCTTCTTGTGGTTTACCCGGTCCGGGTGACAATATAATCAGCTCAGCTTCTATCAATAGAGCGTGGTCAATTTGGTCGTTTTTCAGAATGTGAATTTCGCTACCGGCTGCTTTTTTAATGAGCTGCCGGAGGATATGGGTAAAAGAGTCGTAATTGTCAATGAGTACAGCGGCCATATCAGGAGGGCATTATGTGGAGTATTTCACTGACCAGGCCCCGAAGTTGAGCTTCCTCAGATCTGGGCGGGCTGTCGATGCCCTTAGATTTAAGGTCGTAGCGATATAGAATTTCAAAAGCCTTTTCACACCGCGGGCGGTTAAAATACTTCGAGGCAGACAGATACTCCCTGCCAAAAAAGTCGTATCTCAGATTCAGGGCTTTGGCTACGGATTTGTCGGTTTTGGTTTTCAAACTGTGTACCCTGTATATTCGTGAAAAATAGTTGTGAAGCGCACCGGTAAACATGTAAATTGGATTGGACTTGGGGTCCTGAGCCATGACAGAAGCAATTCGTGCGGCCTTCTTTTTGTCCCCCGAGGATAAGGCCTTTTGTAGTTCAAATACGGTAAATTTCCGCGTTCTTCCCACATATTCTTCCACCAGGCCGGCAGTTACTTCCTTCGTGTCTTTGAGATGTATTTTGAGCTTGTCAATTTCTTTAGATATGCTCTCCAGGTTGGTACCCAGATACTCCGACATCAGGACAGCTGCTTTGTGGTCAATTTTCAAACCAAGGGACTGGACGTAGGAGACTATCCAGTCGGGTATTTTGTTGTCGTACACCCTTTTGGCCTCGAAAATTTTTCCCTGTCCCTTTTTTTCCAGCTCTTTTAAGGCCTTTACAAATTTTAGCCGACCGTCTAATTTACCTCCCGGATGAACAATCACCAATATGGTAAAATCGACGGGTTCTTTTACGAGTCGCTCCAACTTGTTCCAATCTTTGAACTGGCCTGCATCTTTTAACAGGACCAACTGAGGCTCCCCCATCATTGGGCGGGTGGCAACCTGATTCAGTACTTCGAGCGGATCGGCCTCTTTTCCGTAAAAGGTGAATTTGTTAAAATCCTCAAATCCGGGTCCAATGGCTTTTGACTCAATCTCTTCCATCTCGCGATTGACCAAAAAAGACTCCTCTCCATGTAGGAGAATAACAGGAGGATACTTTTTCTTTCGTGCTGCCATTTATGAAATGCGGTTTTTTCGGAGCGCTAAGTTAAGGGAATTGCATGGCTTGCACTACTAAAAAATTATCTAATGCCATGCATGTCCCTTAATTCTATGATTTTTTTCCCTTAGAAAGCAAAGGCTCTATCAAAGTCGATGCTTTTTCAAAACGTGTATCGCGGTCCCCCTCAATGATGCCAAACCAATATTTCTTATTCCGAAGCCAGTCCAAATACAAGCTGTACAAATCTTCCCTGTCGTGCGGATTTTCACGGTAAGGTCCCGGTTCCCAGGGAATATCGGGTTTGCATAGCAAAAACAGGTCATCCCGGAGTTCTTCCAGCCATTTCAAGATCAGCGGGTCGGTTGTTTGGAACCTGACTTTAGACCAAATGTGAAGCACCAACATGGAAGTATCGCAAATAATTAGTCCTTTTGAGCGATTGGTGGCCTGAAGTTCTCTCTCCCTCTGGCCGCGGGCAATTTCCAGAATATCCTCAAAACTATAATCACTCCTCTTTTCGCTGAGGTACTCCACGGCGTATTCCTCCACAACCGGAAGGTTGAATTTATCTCCGATGGCATTGGCCAGAGTGGACTTGCCCGATGATTCCGGTCCGGTAATTACAACTCGCTTTGGTGATTTCAAATCCGGTTTTTTAAAAAAAATCAGTCGCATACATACGAGTCTATGGACAAAATTAACCAAAAGTCCCAAATTTCTGCGACTTTGTCATTGATTAGAACAGGTCAACAGTTAGTTAAAATACCGTAAAAATCACCCTACGCAATTTAATGGTTTCGAAAATTGCCTACCTTAGATTATGTAATGCAATGTTACGGCAACAATTTACCGGCGTTATGGCGTTTAAATCAAAAGACATCGCAAACTAAGGTGAATGAAAATGCCGGCAGAAAAAATATCGAAAAATCATGCACGACATAGAGCCACATTATTTTTGGAGAGACGACTACATCGCATCAGAGGATGAAAATTCGCCTTTTTATCAAAGGGAGAACAGCGAGTTTTTCTTCGAACACAAGATATACAACTACCTCATCCACCCCCAGTGGGACCCCATCGGCTCCCCCACCCTGTATATGAAATTGCTGTTTGCCGACTACAGTGATGGCTACGCGATCATGGAAATGTTTGGCGAGTGGAACGACTGCTTACAAAACGACGTGATGTTTCTTAAGCGGAACATTGCAGAGCCTATGATGGAGAAGGGGATATCAAGGTTTGTACTAATTTGCGAAAATGTCCTGAATTACCATGGAGACGAGGATTGCTACTACGAGGAGTGGTGTGAAGAGATTCTTGAAATGGGTGGATGGATCGCCCTAATAAATACACTGGACCATGTGGAAGATGAGATGAAGGCCACCTGGCTAGACAATTACATTTCCTTTGGCCCCCACCTGAACGATCTGAATTGGAGAAAGTTGAGACCAGCTCAGCTCACTCAAAAAATCGAGATGCTAATGGATCAGCAGCTCAAAAGAATTGGCATATGAGTCACAAATCCGGCTTTGTAAACATTATCGGCAAGCCCAATGCGGGAAAATCCACCCTGGTCAATGCGCTGGTGGGCGAAAACATGTCGATAATCAACAGCAAGCCTCAGACTACCCGCCACCGGATTTTCTCCATTCTCAATGAGGAGGGATTTCAAATCGTATTTTCCGACACACCGGGTTTGATCCAGCGCCCCGCATACAAAATGCAGGACAAGATGAACCGGTTTGCCTACAGCACTTTCGAGGATGCGGATATTTTTCTCGTGGTCACAGACGGAGGCACTCCCGAAGAAATCCCACCTAAGGCTCTCAAAAAACTAAAGGGCGCAGAGGTTCCCATCATACTGGTTGTCAACAAGGCCGACACCCTGACCGATTCAGAAACCGAAGAATCCATCTTCGCCTGGGAAAAGGAGATCACCTTCAAAAAGGTACTCGTCATCAGTGCACTCCACAAAATCAACACCGGGCTGGTACTCAATGCCATCCTCAAACAACTTCCCGAGGGACCGGCCTACTATCCCAAAGATCAACTCACCGATAAACCGGAGCGATTCTTTATCAGTGAAATAATCAGGAATCAAATTCTCAACCTTTACCACCAGGAGATCCCCTACTCCACCGAAGTTATTGTCACTGCCTATAAAGAAGCAGAAAACAAAGACCTGATCAAAATCGCCGCTGAAATCATTGTGGACCGCAAAAGCCAAAAACCAATTATCATCGGCAAAGGAGGAAAGGGAATCAAAAAACTGGGTACGGAGTCTCGAAAAGAAATTGAAGCCTTCCTGGAACGGCATGTCTATTTGGAGCTTTTTGTGAAAGTCAAGGACAACTGGCGCGATGACGAGCGATTTTTGAAACAATTTGGCTACAATCATTAATCATCGGCTAACTCAGGGCAACCCTTAAGGTTTTAAACCTAAAAAAACTCACTGCATATTTCCCAGGATCTACTTCTCTTAGATTGGTATGGCATCTATTCGAGAAACCATTATTAGCAGGAGATAGATATTTTTCACTACTTTTGGTTCGAAGTTATTTTTCAAACAAGCAAATCATACGTGCAAGATGGAAAACGGATTTACCGCCAGTGACCTGAAATCAGTAAAAAAACGTAAAGACCTGGTCAATTTGAGTCATAAGAGGGGCATTAATTTACGAAAGGAAGAGCGAAATTTGCGCTATGAGGAGGAATTGAGACAACTGCAGGCACAACTGGTGGTTCTCCAGCGTTATATCCAGGACAAAAAGTTGAGAGTGGCTGTAATTTTTGAGGGAAGAGATGCAGCCGGAAAAGGAGGAAGTATTAAGCGCTTTAAAGAACACCTCAATCCCAGAACCATGCGACTGGTCGCCCTTACAAAACCCACCGAAGTGGAGAGGGGCCAGTGGTATTTCAGGCGCTACATCAAGCACCTTCCCAATCCCGGGGAGATCGTCTTTTTCGACAGAAGTTGGTACAATCGCGCAGTAGTCGAACCGGTGATGGGATTTTGCAACAAGAAGGAATACAAGGCCTTTATGAACCAGGTACCCGAATTTGAGCACATGCTGAATGAGGACGGAATTCACGTGGTCAAGTTTTGGTTTTCCATCTCCAAAAAAGAGCAGCAGAAGCGGTTTAACAAAAGACTGAACAATTCACTCAAGCAATGGAAGTACTCGGAGGTGGATGAGATGGGACAAAAGCTGTGGGACAAATACACCTACTACAAAGAACAGATGTTTTCCCGCACACACACACCATTCAGTCCCTGGGTAATTGTGCAAGCAAATTCCAAGCGGACAGCGCGTTTGGAGAGCATCCGGTACTTGCTTTCACAGTTTGAATATCCAGGTAAATCGCGGACAAAAACGGTTATTTCACCTGATCCGGAGAAAGTCACCCGCTTTTACAGAGGGCTGACCCAAACCGATATTTAGACAACAGGATTAACAGACCTAATTACGACAACCCAATTAAGAAAAAGCAATGGAATTCACGCAGGAAGAACTCGAAATACTAAACAGCAAACTGGGCCTTCGATATTTAATGGCAGATAAGAAAGTGCAGCCTGAAAAAGCACTCAGACGCACTCAAAATGAATTGAAATTGCGGGACCTACAGTATCAAATGATCAAATTGCAGGAATGGGTGATCAGGGAGCGAAAAAAGGTGATAGTTATTTTTGAAGGAAGGGATGCCGCAGGAAAAGGGGGTGCAATTCGAAGGCTAACCGCCAGAATCAATCCCCGGCATTTCAGAATCGTAGCCCTCGATAAACCAACCCAGGACGAACGCGGCCAGATGTACTTCCAGCGCTACGTCAGACAACTGCCCAATCCCGGCGAGATCATATTTTTTGACCGGAGTTGGTATAATAGAGCCATTGTCGAGCCGGTTAATGGCTTTTGTACCATCGGTGAGTACGAAAAATTTATGGGGCAGGTAAATGATTTCGAGCGCATGGTGATAGAATCAAATACCTATCTACTCAAAATATACCTCTCCATCAGTAAAGATGAACAAGCAAGAAGGTTTAAGGAGATCAAAAAGGATCCGCTAAAGCGCTGGAAATTAACTCCAGTGGATGCCAGGGCCCAGGAATTGTGGGACGAATACAGCCGATACAAAGACAGGATGTTTGAAGTAACGAATACCGAACTAGCCCCATGGAAAGTTTTTGTCGCCAATGACAAAAACCGCGCACGACTAGAGATTATCCGTCATATATTGGACTCCATTCCTTATGAAATCAAAGAATAATCAAGACCCTGGTTACACCTATTTATTCAACGCACATCTTTATGGGGTGATCCAGTTAATAACACTCCAACCGCGAGCCTAATGCTAAGGAACAAACTCCGATCATGGATTTATGAAGGATAATAAGTGCAGAGGCAGAAAAAAATCTTTGAAGTAGAAGAATTTTTTTCGAGAGAAACCAATGGTAAAATCAAGGCTCCCAATACCTTTATTAAGCTGTTATTCAATCATTTAATATTTTAAAAAGTGTCTGTTTTTTTTAAAATCAGATGAAATTTCAGTGGTTAATAGGTCCTTTTCCGTGGAGGGAGCAATACCATTTAGCAGGGCAAAACTGGAAGACATCTGAAAATGGCATAATTGCATTATTACAAAATTTTATTCTGTTTATGATATTTTTTTAAGGCCCAATCAAAATTATTACCTTTTTTGAATATTTTTTCAAACAATTATTTGTTACTGGGCGTTTAAAAGTCGTATATTTGTAACACGATAAAAAACGGAGGTAGTTATGTTTAAGAGAAGATTTAAAAGAGTTTACCAGGTAGCGGCGATAAACGCCCCCGCTACAAAGATTTTTTAAGGTTAGAGTTAAAAGTTAATCAGTTAGCCCGGATACAATGTAATTTGTGTCCGGGTTTTTTGTTTAAATACTGTGATTGTCATTAACTTGCGTGCGTTATGGGATTTTTCAGTAAGATAAAGAAGATATTTGGCGGTGGCGATAACAAAGACAGGCCCCTACCCGGAGATGAGGAATTCGACCAAAAGGATAAATCCTTTGACCCGGAGCGGATTTTGAAAGAAATGGAAGAAGAAATAAAGCAATCCAGGGAGAACACCTCGGGTAAAGCGCCCCCTCATTCAGAAAGTAAATCCAGCAAACAAATACAGTCTGACGACCTCACCGACCTGTTTGTTTCTGAGGAAGACAAAATAGATACTGACCGAATTCGGAAAAGCAGTCTGGAGGACAGGCAGGAAGAGGCGAGTAAAGAACAAAGCGAACACCTATCATCCAAAAAGGCTCAAAGCCAAAGTGAAAGCAGCTCACAAAAGGAACGTCTTTACGAATCCATCGAGGAATTAAAAAACCGTGCTTCGGCTGCAGGCTCCAAGGTAAAAAAGGGCATGGATGAGTTTCTGGACGATGTGCAGAAAAAGTCGGACGAGCTGGATCGCATCGAAGAGGAAGAAGCCAAAAAGTATTCAGGTCCGCTGAAGTTTCGGGACAAATCACTGCTGGACGACAAGGACGACTTTTTTAAAAAGGCCAGTGCTTTTGCAGATGGCAGACCCATGCCTGACGAAAAGCCCGAGGCGATAAAGAAAAAATCAGACGATAAAAAGTCCGAAGACACTCGTAAAGTTTACGGTTTCGAAGACTTGGACGGCGATGGCGATGAGATCATAGACGATGCCATTATCGAGGAGGAGTGATTTCGAGTACCTGCTATTTGCCTTACTTTAACACTTTAAGGCTCCCCCATTCCAAAAAACTTGCTTATTATTGCATTCTGTAGTATTATAAGGTCTCGATTCCCGAATCAATTGACAGTGGGATTCGACTGACGAATGGCTCAAACTCGACAACTGCACAGTTACATGAAAAAGCGTCCTATACAATGGTTGGGGTTGTTTATCGTATTCCTTTTCCCCCTTACCTTTCTCTATTTTTTACCTGAAAACACTCCAGAATGGGAAGAAGATGCGGGTGCATTTTCTATACCCACTGAACCGGATATCTACTTTGGCTTCCCTAAAGACTCATTTTTCATATATGAAGCAACCATAAAGCCCAATGAGTTTTTATCGGGCATCCTACTTGGTCATAAAGTCAGCTACGCCACCATTGCAGAGCTTGAGCAAGAAACCCGGGACACCCATTCTGTTCGCAGGCTCAGGTCAGGCAAGGACTACGCCGTATTGAACCGGGATACAAGCACTGCAGCCGATTACTTTATCTACAAGCCTGGACCATTCAGCTATGTAGTGTATTCTTTAGACCCCGATAGTTTGTATGCTGAGGTGCACCGCCACCCCATTGATACGGTCATCAGAGCCGGAGCAGGCCATATCGAACACAGCCTTTGGGTTGCCATGCAGAATGGAGGTATGAACCCCGCTCTAATCAGCAAAATGGAAGATGCCCTGGCGTGGACAGTAGATTTTTACCATATTCAAAAAGGTGACCAGTTCAAATTGCTTTACGAGGAATTGAAGATTGACGGAGAAGCTGTCGGAATTGGGCGGTTGCTCGGCGCCAATTACATTGACCGGTCGAGCGACAACTACGCCATTTACTTTGAAAATGAGAACTACAGCGGATTTTACGATCTGGAAGGTCTGCCGATGAAGCGCGCCTTTCTAAGGGCACCGGTTAGATACAGCCGGATATCATCCCGGTACAATCCCAGGCGTATGCACCCGGTTCTTCAGCGCATAAGACCTCATTTAGGGACCGATTATGCGGCACCCCACGGCACGGAAATATTTACAGTTGCCGATGGTGTAGTAACCGAAGTCGCTTATACTTCGGGCAATGGAAACTACGTCAGGATTCGTCACGACCATGTTTACGAAACCCAATATCTTCACATGTCCAGATTTGCGAAAGGTATCAGACCTGGTGTACGAGTAACGCAGGGGCAGGTAATCGGATATGTGGGTTCGACCGGAATGGCCACCGGACCGCACGTGTGTTTCCGGTTTTGGAAAAACGGACGTCAAGTGGATCACCTCAGACTCAATCTTCCCCCTCCCGAACCTATGTCTGATGAGGACTTACCCTATTACTTCGCGCACCGCGATTCCATCCTTCCGATCATCGATGCCATCAGGCTTCCCGATGAGAAATCGGAGTCCAGTCTGGCGGTGGGATTGGAGTAAAGGCTAATCAATATTTTGGGGTTTAAAATATGGTATTCTCCCAAGCAACTGATTAATAGTTCTAATTCGCACGTCCCCGCGTATCTGCATATATTCTGTAAATAAAGTGTATTTGACCCCGAAAGAGTAGTAGCACACAGTTACAGTTTTGAACTGGAGTGTTCTGGTGCACACGGCCGTGCGTATCTACAGATTTGCGGAAAAAAAAAGCCCCGGGATTTATCGATAAATCTCGAGGCTTTCAAATCTTTATCATTCAGTAGGAATCGTCTTATTTGCCGTTGCCAGATGTCTTTTCAGAAGCATCTTTGGGCAGCACGAGCAATTTGTCGAAATGACGCATACCGGTACCGGCTGGGATTTTCTTACCTACTATCACATTTTCTTTCAATCCGTTCAGCACATCCTTTTTAGCGGACATGGCTGCCGTGCTCAACACCTTGGTAGTCTCCTGGAACGAGGCGGCAGAAATCCACGACTCCGTACCGAGAGATGATTTGGTAATACCCTGAAGTATCGCGCTGGAAGTCGCCGGAATCGCATCCCGGAATTCCACCGTTTTAAGGTCCTTGCGCTTGAGAGCGGAATTTTCCTCCCTCACCTGGCGCAGAGAAACAATTTGACCGGGCTTGAGATTGGTGCTGTCACCGGATTCCGTAATCACTTTCTTATCAAAAATCCAGTCATTTTGCTCTAGGAAATCATATTTTTCAACCGCTTCACCTTCGAGGAAGGTAGTATCGCCCGGATCTTCAATCTGAACCCTGCGCATCATCTGACGGACAATCACCTCGATGTGTTTGTCATTGATGGCGATACCCTGAGAACGGTAAACCTCCTGGACTTCATTCACCAGGTAAGATTGTACTGCGTAAGGTCCTTTAATCGCGAGAATATCAGTTGCGGCTATAGATCCCTCCGACAGTTGCATACCGGCCCGTACAAAGTCGCCCTCCTGCACCAGAATGTGCTTGGACAATCCGATGAGGTATTTGCGCTTTTGGCCTGTTCTCTCATCTTCAACGAAGACCTCACGGTTACCTCTTTTGATCTTGCCGAAACTCACAATCCCGTCAATTTCAGATACCACTGAAGGATTGGATGGGTTTCTGGCCTCGAACAGCTCGGTAACACGTGGAAGACCACCGGTAATATCCTGAATGGCTCCGAGTTTTCTCGGAATCTTGGCGATGCGCTGACCCGCTTTAATTTCGTCTCCCTCATCAACCGATATGTAAGCACCTACCGGCATATTGTAGCTCTTGAGTATTTCACCGTCGGGAGAGAGAATTTTTATTTCAGGTATTTTACGCTTGTTCTTGGACTCGATGATGATTTTCTCCACATAGCCAGTCTGATCATCTTTCTCTGTTCGGAAAGTGACATTTTCCTCAATGGATTCGTAGCTCACTATACCACTGAACTCAGAGATAATGACACTGTTGAAAGGATCCCATGAACAGAGTCGATCTCCTTTCTTAACCTCCTGTCCTTCTTCCACATAGAGAATCGATCCGTAAGGCGCATAATCGCTAAAGAGTATCTTACCGCTATCGTTGTCAACAAGGCGAATTTCACCTGAGCGCGAAAGAATAACAGAATTATCAGAATCCAAAAGATCCGTCGTTCTGAGGTTATCAAATGCGACCACACCTTCTTGCTTGGCAACCATTTCAGATTCCTGCTGAGTAACAGAGGCCACACCACCCACGTGGAATGTTCTAAGTGTCAACTGCGTACCCGGCTCACCAATACTTTGGGCTGCGATAATACCAACAGAGTCTCCGGTTTCTGCAACGCGACCTGTGGCCAGGTTCTTTCCGTAGCACTTGGCGCAAACTCCGCGTTTGGTTTCACAAGTGAGTACCGATCTGATGGTCACTGATTCGACGCCAATATCTTCGATTCGCTGGGCCAGATTTGAGGAAATGTACTCCCCTGCACCCACGATTATCTCATCCGTTTCGGGATGGAATAAATCGTGAAGCGAATAGCGGCCCGCAATCCTACCGGAAAGAGGTTCGATGACTTTATCTTTATCCCTTAGTGCGGTTATTTCAATTCCGCGAAGTGTATGGCAATCTTCTTCCAATACGACCACATCCTGCGAAACATCTACCAATCTTCTGGTGAGGTAACCTGCATCCGCTGTTTTAAGTGCTGTATCTGCCAGACCCTTGCGGGCACCGTGGGTAGATATAAAGTACTCAAGTACAGAAAGACCATCGACAAAGTTAGAGAGAATTGGATTCTCGATAATCGCTCCTCCTGTATCACCTGATTTCCTAGGCTTGGCCATCAGACCACGCAAACCGCACAACTGCTTAATCTGTTGTTTACTACCACGAGCACCAGAGTGCAACATCATATAAACCGAGTTGAAACCACCCTTGTGACTTGACAGTTCATTCATCAGGTTGTCGGTAATGGTGTTGTCCGCAAAAGTCCACTTATCGATGATCTGGTTGTATCGTTCATTGTTGGTAATGAGACCCATGTTGTAGTTCTCCCATACTTCATCGACTTCACCTTGAGCTTCTACCAACATCTGTTCCTTAACCGTAGGGACAATCATATCTCCGAGATTAAAGGAAAGCCCGCCTTTAAACGACCAGTAGAAACCCATGTCCTTGATTTGGTCAAGGAAGCCAGCGGTTCTCTTAAAGTCAGTTTGATCAATAATACCTGCGATTACCTTTTTGAGGTTCTTTTTGGTCAAAAGCTCATTTACAAATGGCAGACCATCAGGAACTGCTTCATTAAAGATTACCCTTCCGATGGTAGTCTCCACGCGCTTTTTAACAAGTTGCCCCTTTTCTCCTTCCACATCGACGCGTACATTAACGTAGGCGTGAAGCTCAACTTTACCTTCGTTATAGGCTATTCTGGCCTCTTCTTCTGAGTAGAATTTCATGCCATATCCCAAAACTTCTGAGCCATTTTCCGGCTTTTTGGCTTTGGTCAGGTAATAAAGTCCCAAAACCATATCCTGTGAAGGCAGTGTAACCGGGGATCCGTCTTGCGGGTTCAACATATTGTGAGCAGAGAGCAACAGCACCTGGGCTTCAAGAATAGATGCGTGGCTCAGTGGCACGTGTACCGCCATTTGGTCACCGTCAAAATCCGCATTAAAGGCACCACAAACCAGCGGGTGCAATTGAATGGCTTTACCCTCAATCAGTCTGGGCTGGAAGGCCTGCACAGAAAGTCTGTGAAGAGTCGGGGCCCGGTTGAGTATCACGGGATGTCCCTTCAGTATATTTTCGAGAATTTCCCAAATTACCGGGTCTTTTCTATCTACCAGCTTCTTGGCTGATTTTACCGTTTTAACGATGCCCCTTTCAATCAGTTTTCTGATGATAAAAGGCTTAAAAAGTTCGCTAGCCATTCCTTTTGGAAGACCACATTCGTGAAGTTTGAGTGTCGGACCAACAACAATTACGGAACGGCCTGAGTAATCCACCCTTTTTCCGAGCAGGTTCTGACGGAAACGACCTTGTTTTCCCTTGAGTACATCACTCAGAGATTTGAGGGCGCGTCCACCTTCAGCTTTGACCGCATTGGATTTTCTTGAGTTGTCAAAAAGCGAATCAACGGCTTCCTGCAACATCCTCTTTTCGTTTCTGAGGATAACCTCGGGTGCCTTGATTTCCATCAGTCGCTTGAGGCGATTGTTTCTGATGATAACCCTTCGGTAGAGGTCATTGAGATCAGAACTTGCAAATCGGCCACCATCGAGAGGAACCAGAGGTCTCAATTCAGGAGGTGTAACTGGCAAGTACTGAATAACAGCCCATTCCGGCTTGTTCTCCATACGTTCCTGACCATCTCGGAAAGCCTCCACTACGCGAAGTCTTTTAAGTGCTTCGGACTTTCGCTGTTGCGAGGTCTCGGTTGCAGCCTGATGTCTCAGCTCGTAAGAAAGCGATTCCAGGTCAAGTCTTTCCAGGAGTGCGTGCACTGCATCGGCACCCATTTTCGCGATAAACTTATCCGGGTTATCGTCTTCTAGCTGCTGATTTTCTTTGGGAAGTGAATCGAGTACATCCAGGTATTCCTCCTCGGTAAGGAGGTCCATTTTCGTGATGCCATCCGACTCCTTCACACCCGGCTGAACCACCACAAAGCGCTCGAAGTAAATTACCGATTCCAGTTTTTTGGATGACAGTCCGAGTAAGTAACCGATTTTATTAGGAAGAGACTTGAAAAACCAAATATGCACAACTGGCACCACCAACTTGATGTGCCCCATGCGCTCGCGCCTCACCTTTTTTTCTGTAACTTCCACCCCACAGCGGTCACAAACGATACCTTTGTAGCGAATCCGCTTGTACTTACCGCAATAGCACTCATAGTCCTTCACCGGACCAAAAATCCTCTCACAGAAGAGACCATCACGCTCTGGTTTGTAGGAGCGGTAGTTAATGGTCTCCGGCTTGAGAACCTCTCCGTGCGAACGCTCCAGGATGTCATCCGGGGAGCACAGGCTGATGGAGATGGAATTGAAAGATGTATGGGTGGTAATATTCTGATTTTTTGAAACAGCCATGATAAAAAATTAAGGTTGATAGAAAAGGTCCAATTCAACAATGTACGCTCTGAGCCGCCTACTCAAATTTCACATCCAGTGCCAATCCTCTCAACTCGTGAATCAATACATTAAATGATTCAGGAATATTAGATTCCGGCAGGTTGTTTCCTTTGACAATGGCTTCATATGCTTTTGCCCGTCCGACGATGTCATCCGACTTGATGGTGAGCAACTCTTGCAAAATATTGGCAGCACCAAAAGCCTCCAGTGCCCAAACTTCCATCTCTCCAAAACGCTGTCCACCAAACTGGGCTTTACCACCGAGGGGCTGCTGCGTAATAAGAGAGTAAGGTCCAATTGAACGGGCGTGCATCTTATCATCGATCATGTGAGACAGCTTGAGCATGTAGATAATACCTACAGTGGCCTTTTGGTGGAATCTGTCACCAGTTTCACCATCGAACAGGCTTGTCTGGCCCAAATCGGGCAATTTCGCCTTCTTGATGTAGTCGCCGATCTCGTCAATACTGGCACCGTCAAAAATCGGGGTTGAAAATTTAACCCCCAGTTTTTCACCGGACCATCCCAGTACCGTTTCAAATATCTGTCCGATATTCATTCTCGAAGGTACACCGAGTGGGTTAAGCACAATATCAACCGGCGTCCCATCTTCCAGGAAAGGCATGTCTTCCATTCTTACAATTCTGGATACGATACCCTTATTTCCGTGGCGTCCTGCGAGTTTATCACCCACCTTCAATTTGCGTTTTTTAGCCATATATACTTTGGCTAGTTTGAGCACACCGGCAGGTAATTCATCTCCAATACTGATGTTGAATTTTTCTCGCTTATACCTTCCAATTTCCTCATTGACCTTGATGTTGTAATTGTGCAACAGGCGAGCAATAAGCTTATTGGTGTCTTCCTCTTTTGTCCAGGAACTGTAATCGACCTGAGTGAATTCAATCTCGTTGAAAACACGTTGGCTGAATTTGGTTCCTTTGGAAATGAGCTCTTCTCCGTAAATGGTTTTAACACCTTCAGAGGCTTTGCCCTTGGTGAGAACTAGCAATTTGTCAATGAGTACGGTCTTGAGCTCGTTGAGCGCAACTGCGTGCTCATCGTCCAGTGAGCGGAGCATTTCCTTCTCCTGATCTTTCTGAGACTTGTCCTTTTTCGCTCTGGAGAACAACTGCTTGTTGATTACCACACCCTCAGTTGATGGGGGCGCTTTTAGCGATGCGTCCTTCACATCTCCTGCTTTGTCACCAAAAATTGCACGCAGCAGTTTTTCTTCAGGGGTCGGGTCCGATTCACCCTTGGGCGTAATTTTACCAATAATGATGTCCCCCTCATTGATCCAGGCTCCAATTCGGATAATCCCGTTTTCATCCAGATCTTTGGTAGCGTCCTCGCTTACGTTGGGGATGTCATTGGTCAATTCCTCCTCACCCAGCTTGGTATCGCGCACATCGAGTTCGAAGTGTTCAATATGAAGTGAGGTGTAGATATCTTCCTTCACAACACGCTCAGAAAGTACGATGGCATCCTCAAAGTTGTAACCTTTCCAGGGCATGAAAGCCACTTTGAGATTTTGTCCGAGTGCCAGTTCGCCTTTGTCAGTGGCATAACCGTCACAGAGAATTTTGCCTTCAGTTACCCGCTCACCTTTTCGCACAATGGGCTTGAGGTTGATGCAGGTTCCCTGATTAGTTCTGAGGAATTTGGTGAGGTTGTAAGTCGTGAGATTGTCCTCAAAAGACACCAATGTATCTTCCTCGGTTCGGTCGTACCGGATGACGATTTTATTGGCATCCACGTACTCCACAACACCATCTCCCTCTGCATTGATGAGCATTCGGGAGTCCCTTGCAACTTTTGCTTCAAGCCCTGTACCCACGATAGGAGAACTCGGTCTCAAAAGCGGAACAGCCTGACGCTGCATGTTAGAGCCCATGAGGGCCCGGTTTGCATCATCGTTTTCCAAAAATGGAATAAGCGATGCACTCACACCCACAATCTGATTGGGTGCCACATCCATGTACTCGATCTCGTCAGGTGTCAGAACAGGGAATTCACCGTGTTCACGGCACTTCACCCTGTCGGAAACAAAGGCACCATCCTCCGCAATTTCAGAGTTTGCCTGAGCAATTTTTTTGTAATCCTCTCCTTCCGCTGACAGGTATTGAATCTCACCAGTCATATCCACTTTGCCCTCGATTACTTTTCTGTAGGGAGTTTCAAGGAATCCCATACTATTGATCTTGGAGTGAACACAGAGCGTGGATATCAGACCGATATTTGGGCCTTCAGGCGTCTCAATGGTGCAAAGACGGCCGTAGTGTGAGTAGTGCACGTCACGCACCTCAAAGCCTGCTCGCTCTCTGGACAATCCACCGGGTCCGAGTGCAGAAATACGCCTTTTGTGGGTGATTTCCGAGAGCGGATTGGTTTGGTCGAGAAATTGAGACAACTGTGATGTACCAAAAAAGCTGTTGATGACTGATGAAAGCGTTCTTGCATTGATCAGGTCAACAGGGGTAAATACTTCATTGTCACGCACGTTCATTCGCTCGCGTATGGTTCTGGCCATTCTCGCGAGGCCTACACCGAACTGACTGTATAGCTGCTCCCCTACTGTCCGCACCCTTCTGTTGCTAAGGTGGTCGATGTCGTCGAGTTCCGCTCTTTGATTGATAAGTGAAATCAGATACTTAACAATTTCTATGATATCTTCCTTGGTGAGTACCTGAACTTCACTGTCAATTGTCAGTTTGAGCTTCCGGTTGATTTTGTAGCGTCCAACCTCCCCCAGATTGTACCTTTTATCGGAGAAAAAGAGTTTATCAATAATACCCCTTGCAGTCTCCTCATCAGGTGGATCTGTACCTCTCAACTGTCGATATATATGCTGAACCGCCTCAATTTCAGAGCTGGACGGGTCTTTTTGCAGTGTATTGTAAATGATAGAATAATCCTCTTCGATATCCTCCTTTTGGAGAATGACCGTCTCGGTCTCAGCTTCGAGGATCATGTTTATGTTGTCCGCATCGAGAATCATATCTCTCTCGAGAATAATCTCATTCCGCTCGATAGTCACAACCTCCCCCGTATCCTCATCCACAAAGTCCTCTGTCCATTTCCTGAGTACACGGGCCGCGAGTTTTCTGCCGATTGCTTTTTTGAGTTGTGTCTTATTCGCCTTAATCTCTTCAGCCAGTCCAAAGATAGTCAGGATTTCCTTATCGGAGTCAAAACCAATAGACCTCAAAAGTGTAGTAACCGGAAACTTTTTCTTGCGGTCGATGTAGGCGTACATCACGTTGTTGATATCAGTAGCAAATTCCATCCACGCTCCCTTGAAGGGGATAACACGCGCAGAGTGAATTTTTGTCCCATTGGGATGGAAGCTCTGACTGAAAAACACACCGGGAGACCTGTGCAATTGAGAAACAATGACGCGCTCGGCACCATTGATCACAAAAGTTCCTTTCGGTGTAATGTAAGGAATATTTCCCAGAAAAACATCCTGAACAATGGTTTGGAAATCGATGTGTTCTTCGTCATTACAGCTCAACCTAAGCTTGGCCTTGAGCGGCACACTGTAGGTGAGTCCACGCTGTTTGCACTCATCGATGCTGTAGCGCGGAGGGTCGATAAAGTAATCCAGGAATTCCAGAACGAAGATATTCCTGGCATCGGTTATTGGGAAATTTTCCTGAAATACCCTGTAAAGCCCTTCGTTGATGCGATTCTCCGGAGTGGTTTCCAACTGGAAGAACTCCTTGAAAGATTGCAACTGGATTTCCAGGAAGTCAGGATATTCGTTTTGGAGGCGGGTTTTGCCGAAGCCAACCCTTGAATTTACTTGCTTTGCGACAGTATCGGTAGATGCCATTTGAGAAGTTTCTTAAGAAAAATTATAATAAACAAAGATCGGAAATCCGATCAGCTAGCATTGTAATACATATAAACCAGTATAGCCTGCGCACTATTGTACGCAGGCCAGACTGGTAAATATCATTGGAGACAATTGCTATTCAAATTATCACCTCCGTTGTTTACTTTAGTTCAACAGAAGCACCGGTATCCTCGAGGGCAGCCTTGAGTTTTTCCGCTTCATCCTTTGGCAGAGCCTCTTTGATAGTAGAGGGAGCACCATCCACAAGGTCCTTGGCATCTTTCAATCCAATTCCGAGGATGTTTTTAACCTCTTTAACTACCTTAAGCTTTGCCTGACCAGCGCTGGTCAATACCACATCGAATTCGGTTTTTTCTTCAGCGGCACCGCCTCCTTCTGCACCGCCACCAGCGGCAACAGCAACAGCTGCAGCAGCGGGCTCAATGCCGTACTCCTCTTTCAGAATGTCGGCGAGCTCGTTAACCTCTTTAACAGTGAGGTTCACCAACTGTTCTGCCATGTCTTTTAAATCAGCCATATCAAAAATTTTAAATTTTGTTCAAAAAATTATTTAATGAGTGTCGTTAACACTTGGAAGCCAAAAGTTGTGGCCCCGGTTTCCTGCATTATTAAGCAGAACGCTCTTCCAGGGCTTTGAGCAATCCGGAAATTTTGTTTCCTCCTGACTGCAGAGAACCAATCACATTTTTTACAGGCGATTGCAGCAACATGATAACATCGCCGAGCAAGTCTTCCTTGGACTTAAGTGCAGCCAACGTATCAATCTGCTCATCACCAATGTAAATTCCCTCTTCAATGTAAGCGGCCTTGAGAAGGGGGCGGTCAAACTTTTTGCGAAACTCCTTCAACACCTTTCCGGGTGCATTGGCAGTATCAGTAAAAAGAATGGCTGTGGGTCCCTTCAATGCGTCAAAGAGCGGAGCGTATTTATCTCCGTTCTCCACACTTTCCATGGCAATTTTTGCCAGGGTATTTTTAACCACCTTCATTTCAATACCCTTTTCAAAGCAATCTGCCCGAAACTGATTTACATCCTCAACAGACAATTGGGATGCATCGGTTAGGTAAAAGAACGAGGTATTGGTAAACTTATCTTTGAGGAATTCTACTATTTCCGCTTTCTTTTCTTTCTTCATGAGAATAATATTTTAAGGGTTATCGGACAGTTTTAGGATCGATCTTGATTCCAGGGCTCATGGTGGAGGCCATAGTAAGGGCCTTCATATAAATTCCCTTGGACGAAGCCGGTTTCATCTTCACAAGCGTTTGAATAAGTTCATTGGCATTCTCCACCAATTTTTCTTCTTCAAATTCTACCCGTCCAATGGTGGAGTGAATGATACCAAACTTATCCACCCTAAAGGATATTTTACCTTTCTTAATATCAGCTACTGCTGCACCCACATCGTTGGTTACTGTTCCGGTCTTAGGATTGGGCATAAGGCCTCTGGGACCGAGAATACGTCCAAGTCGTCCAACCTGAGCCATAACACCGGGCATTGCAATTACCACGTCAAAATCTGTCCATCCTCCCTGTACCTTCTGTACGAGTTCATCCAAACCAACATGATCTGCACCTGCAGCATTGGCTTCTTCTTCCTTATCCGGTGTGCAGAAGACAACTACTGTTTTGGACTTACCGGTTCCATTGGGCAGAGTTACAGTGCCTCTAATTGCCTGATCCGCTTTTCTGGGATCCACACCGAGATTGATGTGCAAATCGACCGAGGCGTTGAATTTGGCGGTATTTACTTGTTTGACCAATGCCACCGCCTCTTTGATGCTGTGGAGTTTATTAGGCTCCACTTTGGCATTGGCTGCTTTACGCTTTTTTGAAACTTTAGCCATTACAAAAAATTTTGAGGTGCATGCGCCAACCTGTTGGGTCAGCTCCCTCTGTTTATAAAATCAATTTCTTTAAGAGTCAGCTTCTGCGGTTTCAGCAGTTTCCCACGGGGGTGTGCCCTTAACAGTGAGTCCCATGCTTCTCGCAGTTCCAGCTACCATTTTCATCCCGGATTCAACCTTCATAGCATTGAGGTCCGGCATCTTATTTTCAGCTATAACCTTGATTTGATCCCAGGTTACACTACCCACCTTTTTGGTATTGGGCTCGCCCGACCCGCTTTTTAATTTAGCAGCTTCTAATAACTGAGCTGCAGCGGGAGGTGTTTTTACGATAAAATCAAAGGATTTGTCTTTGTACACCGTGATCACCACAGGTACAATTTTTCCCTGACTTTCCTGAGTAGCGGCATTAAACCGCTTGCAAAACTCCATTATATTGACCCCTTTAGCACCGAGTGCAGGGCCAACCGGAGGGGCCGGATTGGCGGCGCCACCACGAACCTGGAGTTTAATAAACGTATCTACTTCCTTTGCCATTTTTTACAATTTTTCGACCATAAGTCGCAAGCCCCCAAAGTCCTGGAGGCAATTATTAACGTTAATTAATTCTGTTTCTCTACCTGCATGAAATTCAGTTCGACCTCGGTAGGTCTTCCAAAAATCTTAACCGATACCTTTACTTTTTTCTTCTCGTCATACACCTCGAGGATATCACCCACGAAGTTGTTAAACGGACCATCGGTAATTTTGACCGTTTCACCAACAATAAAGGGCTCTATCATTGCCTCTCCTTCATCCTGCGATTCATCCACTTTACCGAGCATGCGATTGGCTTCAGCTTCACGCATGGGCACCGGATTGTTTCTGCCGAGGAAGTGGATGACATTTGGAATATTGGCAATACCCTGAATTATTTCACCACTCAATCTCTCAGGCACAGCCTCTATCAGGATGTAACCTGGGAGAATATTGCGATCCGAGATTATTTTTTTTCCTCCTCTGATCTTATAGACCTTTTCAGTGGGAACAAGGACCTGGGTTACCACATCCTGCCAACCGGACCGTTTGACTTCCATATCAATTCGCTCCTTGATTTTGCGCTCTTTACCGCTGATAACCCTTAAAGAATACCATCTTTTTGTTTCACTCATGAGAGTCCGACTTCTTTACTCCTGTGTTAAGATTTTACAAATCGTATATGAACCCAGTGATCTGAAGAGAGATGGTATCCATAATAAAAATTACGAGAGTTATGAGAATGGAAGCGACAATCACCACCCTGGTACTGCTGATGAGGTTGGGCCATGTAGGCCAGGTCACCTTGTTTACCAGCTCATTGTAACTCTCTTTGAAATGTTCAACGAAAGAATTCATACAAATTTTTTTTGCACGGGCAGAAGGACTTGAACCCTCAACCTACGGTTTTGGAGACCGTCGCTCTACCAGTTGAGCTATGCCCGTATATAAGTGTCTTCACTCCGAATAAAACCAGTTCAATTATAAACAACAATTTAGCACCCCTGCTTTGAGGGATGCTAAATCACTGTTTAAACTATCAATTTTGATCTGCTTTATCGGACTAAAGCGTCAAATTTATTCAATTATCTCGGTAACCTGTCCGGCACCAACAGTTCTACCACCTTCGCGAATCGCAAAGCGGAGACCTTTTTCCATTGCAATGGTATTGATCAACTCAACAGTGAGAGTGACATTGTCACCTGGCATAACCATTTCCACACCGTCGGGCAGGATCACGTCACCGGTTACATCAGTTGTACGGAAGTAAAACTGAGGTCTGTATCCCTTCATGAAAGGAGTATGACGACCGCCTTCGTCTTTACTCAGAACATACACCTCGCACTTGAACTTTTTGTGAGGAGTTACTGAACCAGGTTCACAAATCACCATACCACGGCTAATTTGCTTTTTGTCAACACCACGCAGGAGCAAACCGGCATTATCTCCGGCCTCGCCGCGCTGAAGTAGCTTGCGGAACATCTCCACACCGGTAATGGTAGAGTTGATCGGCTTGGAACCTTCTGGCATCATACCAATTAACTCCACAGAATCACCTACCTTAATGACACCTCTTTCGATACGACCAGTGGCCACAGTACCACGACCCGTGATGGAGAAAACGTCCTCAACCGGCATCAAGAAAGGCTTGTCAATAACACGCTCCGGCTCAGGGATATCACTATCAACAGCTGCCATAAGTTTTTTAATCGCCTCAATAGCTCCGGCATCACCTTCCAGGGCCTTAAGAGCAGAACCCGCAACGATGCTGATGTTGTCGCCGTCAAACTCGTACTGGCTGAGGAGTTCTCGAACTTCCATTTCAACCAACTCGAGCATTTCCTCATCATCTACCAGGTCAACCTTGTTCAAAAATACAACAATATTGGGAACTCCAACCTGTCTTGCGAGAAGGATGTGCTCACGGGTTTGAGGCATAGGGCCATCAGTAGCAGCAACAACCAGGATAGCACCATCCATCTGGGCTGCACCGGTAACCATGTTTTTAACATAGTCGGCGTGACCGGGACAATCCACGTGGGCGTAGTGTCTGTTAGCCGTTTCGTATTCTACGTGAGCGGTATTAATAGTAATACCTCTTTCCTTTTCCTCAGGAGCGGCATCGATCGCATCGTAATCCATCTTGCTTGCCAAACCGTCAGTAGAAAGCACTGAGGTAATAGCAGCGGTTAGAGTAGTTTTACCGTGATCAACGTGTCCAATGGTACCCACATTAAGGTGGGGTTTTGTTCTTTCAAATGTTTCCTTTGCCATCAGTTAAAATTTTAAGCAGATTTATTTAATGAAATTAATAGTTTAAAGACCATGGAGCCAATGAAGGGATTTGAACCCCCGACCCCTTCCTTACCATGGAAGTGCTCTA
>REEO01000063.1 GCA_007695035.1 Saprospirales bacterium
CTCGGGCTGGGTAATTATTGTAGGGGGTTTTCTGGGTTGAGGGTGATGGTTTTGCAGAATTGACAATTGAGAGTTGACATTATTTTAATTGACAATTGACAGTTGATAATTGACAATGGTTTTGATTTGAGCGATATCTCTTGGATCTGGGCAGGGATAATAATTTTAGCGAATATTCTGGGATGAGGGGAAAGGTTTTTTGCGGAGGATTCGGTTGATAGTTGACTTTTTCAATTGAGAGTTGACCCACAAAGTATAGGGGGCAGGCTAGTTGACAGTGGCGGACATGTTTTGAACCAATTCCATTTAGGGATGCTATGCCTTGCCTCCGGTAAGTGTTTTTATTTTTTTAGGGGCGATTTTACAATCATGTCACTCCTATGGAGTTCTTTTATTTTGCATGGATACATACCTGCGACAAGTGAAAAAATCCGTGTAATCCGCGCAATCCATTGAATCTGTGATTCAGACAATGTGCGATTAAGTTTTAGTTACGGAATCGGCGAGATTCTTGCAATAGTTAATAATGGCCTATATTTGCCGCGGGTACATTGAGAATGTCCATTTTTTAGAATAGAAGAATATGAAAGAAAATAACATAGCGACAGCGGAGCGAATTGAGCATCAGAATACCAAGATAGTGGCCACGGTTGGTCCTGCATCTTCCTCCAAAGATAAACTGATTCAGCTTGTGCTTGGAGGTGTGGACACTTTTCGACTCAATTTTTCCCACGGTGCTCACGAGGAGCATGGAAAGGTGATAAAGAGGATCAAGGAGGTCAATGAGGAGTTGAATGTCCATATCGGCATACTCGCTGATCTTCAAGGCCCGAAGCTACGGTTGGGAAAGGTGGCAGAAGATGTTTTTTTGGAGGAGGGAACTGAATTGACTATTGTTAACAAGCCCTGTCTGGGAGACGAATCCCGGGTTTATCTGAATTACCTTGAGTTTCCTCAGGATGTAAAGGAGGGTGAAAAGGTGCTTATTGATGATGGGAAGATCATCATGGAGGTGATCGAGACAAACGGTCTGGATGAAGTAAAGCTAAAGGTCCTCTACGGTGGGAAATTGAGTTCCAATAAGGGGGTGAATCTCCCGGATACAAAGACCACTTTTCCATCTCTGACGGAAAAAGACCTGCACGATTTGGACTATATACTGATGCAGCCGGTCAATTGGATCGCTCTGTCCTTCGTGCGTTCTCACAAGGACGTGCAGTTGCTCCGCAAAAAAATTGACAAGGCGGGCCATTTCGCTAAAATCATTGCCAAGATTGAAAAACCGGAGGCGGTGAAAAATATTGACAAGATCATCAAGCACTCCAATGGTATTATGGTGGCGCGGGGTGATCTCGGGGTGGAAATGCCGATGGAAAAACTTCCATCCATTCAAAAGGACATTATCAGAAAATGCATTCAGCGGGCCCGAACGGTAATCGTTGCCACCCAGATGATGGAGAGTATGATTACGGCCCCCAGTCCGACACGGGCGGAGGTCACCGATGTGGCCAATGCCGTTTTGGATGGGACCGATGCCGTGATGCTGAGTGCGGAAACGGCCATGGGTCGTCATCCGGAAAGGGTGGTCCTCGCCATGAACAGAATTATCGCCGAAACCGAGAAGCACTACAAGGATTTTCCTCAAAAAAGACCCAAGGCATCGCCCAAATCCAGTACTTTTTACTCGGATGTGGTCTGTCTGAACGCCGCCAAAACTGCGGAAGACGTCGGAGCGGTAGCCATTATTGGAATGACCATTTCCGGCTACACGGCTTTTAAGATATCCAGCTACCGGCCGGACAACAAGATCTTTATTTTCTCCGAAGAGCGGAATATTTTATCCACGCTCAACCTGGTCTGGGGCGTCCGCTGCTACTACTACAACAAATACACCACAACGGACGAGACGATCGAGGATGTGGTGGAAATCCTGAAGCAAAATAAAAGGGTCAAGGTGGGTGATATGATCGTAAACACCGGCAGTATGCCCATCCACAAAAAACAGCGAACCAATATGATGAAAATCACCAAAGTGGAATAAGGGCTTTTGTCGAGAATCTGATACCCGGGAAAGGATAATGACTTTTTGGGAATTTGGGTGATTAGGATTTTTGGTTTTCGCAAAGCTGCAAGGTCGCAAAGGAAGGCCCAAAGGGGGCATTTTAAAGCAGCATGTGCAGCAGGAGTATCCTCCAAAAGTAACAACTCCAAAAAATGGATATGCTGCTGTAAAAAGATGCTTACGCCGCAAACAGTCATCAACCATCAGCTAACGAGCCATCCGCCAATGATTCATCATTGACCATTATAAACCACTCCGGAAGTGGGTGTTTCGTGCAGCTCTATTCTGTTCAGGTTTGGGAGGCCGGGTTTGATGCGGTCCCAGATCCAAATGGCGATGCGCTCGCAGGTCGGGTTTTCCAGGCCCTCTATTTCATTCAGGTTGTGGTGGTCGAGCTGATCGATGACGGCTTTGACCGTTTTTTTGACCACGGCAAAATCCTCCACCCATTCCAGTTTTTCCTTTAGTGGGCCATCCAGATAAACGACCAGGCGGTAGGTGTGTCCGTGCATTCGCTTGCATTTGTGTCCTTCGGGGACATGGGGGAGGTAGTGCGCAGAATCGAAAGTAAATTGCTTGAATATTTCCATTTCACTGCCTTTTTGGTGCGTTTGAATTGGTAATGTTTGAAAAACAGATGGTTGGGCGGTAGTAATTGCGTTTCAGAACTTATTTTTCCACATCATACTTTCAACGGGCCGGGTAGTGCGGTCGGCGTATTTTGGATTCGCTTTGCTGGCGTAGAGGTTTTCGATCTCGCCATCGACCCGGAAGTAAATGAGTTGTCCAATAGGCATTCCGGCATATACGCGCACGGGTTGTACACAGGATATCTCTAAGGTCCAGGTATTGCAGAAGCCGACGTCTCCTTTCCCGGCCGTGGCGTGAATGTCGATTCCCAGGCGGCCCACACTTGATTTGCCTTCGAGAAATGGGACGGCATTGTGGGTTTCTGTGTACTCTTCTGTTACTCCGAGGTATAGGGTGCCCGGTTGTAAAACAACTCCTTCGGGGGGTATTTCAAATACAACAACCTTATTGTGGCGGCGTGCATCGAGGATTCGGTCTGTGTAGGTGGCGAGAAACTTACCGAGGTGCACATCGTATGAATTGGTGCCCAGGTTTTCTCTTCGGTATGGCTCGATGACGATCTCCCCATCTTTTATGGATTGCTCGATGGCTTTATCGGTTAAAATCATTTTGTTCGTTTTCGGACTGCAAAGGTAAGCCCAATATTTTTTGCAGGGCTAATTTTGACTGCATAAGTTGCCCGGTGGGCGCTGGTCAATTAATTTGCCATATTTTTACCATTCGATCATCCCCTGCGGTGCATAACAAACCCGATTGGGTGTCCCAGAAAATGGAATTCACTGAATTGATATGCCCCTCGTCCTTTAGCCTGTCGATCACGCGGAGGAGTTTGCCTGTTCGGCTGTTCCAAATCCGGACTTCTTTGTCACGCCCAGCACTGGCAAACCAATTTCCGCAGGGACTAAGAGCCAGGTCGTTGACGGTGAACAGGTGGGCCGGGATGGCATGTTCTAAATTCATTTCTGGCAATTTCCAAAAGTGAATCATGGCATCCCTTCCGCCGCTTATCAGGATATCGGAGCCTGTAAGTAGCAGGGAAAATACGGTACTTTTGTGTGCGTCCTCACAGACATCCACCACTTTTAGTTTGTTGGGTTCCACCAGATAAATATTGCCATCGGAGGACCCTGCGTACAGCAATTCCCTCTTTTCGTCCAAGACGAGGGATCGTATGCGGTCCCCGGCTATTGTACGGGTTTCCAGAGGGAAAAAGGGATCGGTTTTCCATAGGGTGAGGGTGCCGTCACCACCTCCTGAAATGAGAATTTCGCCGAGATCTACAATGCAAAATGTACCCTTTTCATGGGTTTTCCAGGCTTTTGGTTCGCCTTTTTCCGGGTCGAAAAAAAGCCTGTACAGAGAGCCGTTCATATCTCCCGCAAAGCAAGCATCAACCGCCGGTGAATAGCAACCGGTGAAAAATTTGTAATCGCTCTTTGCCCGAAGTATTCCGTTTTTTGGCTCTTTCAGGTCCCATTCCACCACCTGCCCGTCTCCTCCCAGCGTGATTACATTGGATTCACCCGGACCCTTGCTTATCTTGTAAATGCCAGACCGATGCCCTCCGAGTTCAGCGACTTTTTTTATCTCCATTTCATTGCTTTCCCATAGAACGGCAGGGCCTGGCAAAGGTTGAGGGTCCTTATTGTTAGTTTATTGTTTCACCAACTTTCCATATTGAAATGGACCGTTTTCATCGTAGCGAGCACCTATAATATAGGTTCCGGCGGGGAGGTTTGATACGTCAATTTCCCTGCTTTCCCGGGCCTGGAGTATCACTTTCCCGCTTTTGCCAATAGCGATGATTTCCCTGGGAGTGGCTTCGATATCAGTTCCAATTCGGACAGTACCGGAGGCAGGGTTGGGAAAAAAATCAAGTGGTTCCTTGCCTGAGATTCCCGGTACAATTTCATCCACAGATGTGGTTTGCATAAAACAAAACCGATACACCGTACCATCTTCGGGAATCCCATCCAGATGTTCAATATCTTCTTCATCAGAGTCAGGACCTTCTATCAGTTGTTGGAAATTAGGATTGGCAGGATCGCCGCCTACTATGCCAAAAATTATCAGCCAATCCTCAATCGTCTGGGCAGAGTTGTCTTCCTCGTAATACCAATCAAACCCAACGCCTGTAATCAGGTAATCATCAAAATACTCCTGCTGGAGCTCAGGGCTTATGGTAGAGGGACCGAAATGAAATTCTACGCAGTTTTGCGCGTAATCCACGGCAATTTGAAAATTTATCCGCGAAATCAGGCTTCCGTCCCCTATGTCTAATTCACTCTCGAAAGCGACGTTCTGGAATTCCACTTTCAGACCATTGACTCCTTCGTAAAATAAAATGGCACCCTGGTCAGAATTTCCGGGATCATTCAAGGGTGAGATGAGTCCATAATCCAGCACGACAGCTTCCAGCCCCAGAGAATAGAGATCGGTTGGCCAATTTTCGTATTCCAGAATGATGCCGCCATATGCCCCCAGCTCAATGTAATTCAGTGGTCTGCTTTCAAATCCGGGCATAACATAAGGCGAACTGAGTTCGAAAAATTCATTGTCTCCGAAAAAATCCTGATGACCCCAGGCTTCCAGGCCTTCAGTGAGGTTGGTGTACTCCTCTAAAGGTTGGTAATCGCGCTGTAAATGAGAGAAATTTATCTCCAGGTTGAGGTCCAATTGAGACCACATAATGGAGCTGGTAAACATAATAGCTGTGAGTAGTAGAGTCTTTTTCATTGTTGAATTATTTAGTTGCTGTAAAAGGAGAGATTTTAGTTGAATCAATTGTACATTCAGGGGGACTAACTTGAATTAAATTACCACTTAAATTAAACTCCAGGGTGCCCACGGATCGGTTGACAGTGGTTGGGGTTTTTATTTCTGGTTTGTTTTTCATATCCTAAAACCCGAAATCATGTGTGCATACAGACCAGCGATTTTTCCAGTACCCGGATTTTTAAAAGAGTTGGAACTTTTGCATCGCTGGAGGGGAAAGGGTGAAAATGTGCCGGCCACGATCGATATTTTTTTTGAGCGTCTTCTGAATGTTAGATACAGCCCGGCCCCGAAATTTCCTGATTTGGTGGTGTAAAGTATGAATGTGATAAATTATTTATGTGAAAGTAGCCGGTATTGAGTGAATTGTGGCCAATTTTGGATAGGATTAAATTTAGAGACGATAAAATGCGATGAATGGCCTCTCCTCTTTTCACCACACAAGTTGATAGCCCAAAGAAAGCCCGACGCTGTCTGTTCGGACACGTTTACCAATTCCTTTAGAGACAGAATCACCTTTAGTCCCCGTCACAAGGTTACCCTCCTGTACTTTTTTAAATATCTTTGCTGTCCGGGGCTTTTCAATAAATCGAATACATGCCTTTGATACGAGACGATAAAGTGTGGAGTGGTGCCCGACTTGGGGTTTGGAGAATTGAGGAGACCGAGGAGTTTTTTCGCTCAGACCTGAGGGAGTGGCCATTGCTGTTGGAGCGCTGTAATGGGGTGAAAAAACCTCAGCGAAGGTTGGAACTTCTCGCCGGCAGGTATTTGCTCAGGGTAATTTTGCCCGGTGTAAAGGAGTCGGATATGGGAGTTTCACCAAAGGGGCGACCTGTGTTGAAAAATTCCTTTCTGTCTATTTCCCATTCAGGACAGTTTGCAGCAGTGGTGGTAGCCGATAGGTCGGTTGGCTTGGACATCCAAAAACCCGACGAACGAATGGAAAAACTATCGGGAAAATTTTGTGGGGCGGAAGAGGCAGTTGAGTGGTCGCGGTATATCGGTGACCGGGCAGAGGCATTGCACTGGATTTGGTCGGCCAAGGAAGCGGTTTTTAAGGCCTTCGATCCCGGGGGAGTGGATTTCAAGAACCAAATTCGGGTGGATATCCCTGTTGCAAAGCTGAACAGTGGCTTTAGAGGGAGGGGAACTTTGGCCTGCCCCAGTGGTCCGCGTGAATTCTTGTTAAATTACTCGCTCGTGATGGGCGTTTACTGCGTAGTGGCAGTTGAAGATATTCGTTAGATTGCAGACAAGTACCACTTGTTGCCTGAATGATGACACCGGACAAAATTTTTTTCCATAGTGCTTGAATCTACTGCTTCACTTTGCGACCAATATTAATCTGTGGGAAAGGTCAATACCCCGAATGAAAGTTGAATGTTTTAACGTGAGTTTTGGCTGGAATCAATATTTTATGATACAATGGACTGAATGCAGAAACTAAACAAATGCATTGGTTGCCCATTAATTTAAGCATATGGAGCTAAGCATAGAAAATATCCTCCTGATTGGATCCGCCTTGTTAATCATCAGCATACTGGCGGGGAAAAGTTCGTATAAATTCGGGGTTCCCACCCTCGTCTTTTTCGTTTTGGTCGGTGTGTTGGCCGGTTCAGAGGGTATTGGTGGTATTGATTTTGACAATCCGCGGATTGCTCAGTTTGTCGGAGTGGTGGCCCTCAACTTCATATTGTTTTCGGGAGGATTGGACACCCACTGGCCCACAGTGAGGCCGGTATTGTGGAAAGGGGCCGGGCTATCATCTGCAGGGGTGCTGCTTACTGCAATGGCAGTGGGTTATTTTGTACATTGGATATCAGGGATGGGAATACTTGAGTCGCTGTTGTTGGGTGCAATTGTCTCCTCCACGGATGCAGCGGCTGTGTTTTCCATATTGCGCTCCAAAAACATTGCTTTGAAGCGAAACCTACGTCCATTGTTGGAGCTGGAAAGCGGTAGTAATGATCCCATGGCTTATTTTCTCACCATTGCTTTTACGGCTTTGGTAATGGCTCCCGATGCAGGAGTGGTCAGCCTGATCCCATTTTTTATCCAGCAGGTCGTCATCGGTGTCATTGCAGGTTATGGTCTCGCGGTAATCACCAGGTTTTTTATCAATAAAATTCGGTTGGACTTTGAAGGGCTTTATCCTGTTTTGGCTGTGGGTCAGATGTTTATGGTGTTTTCGTTGACAGATTTTATCGGAGGAAACGGATTTCTGGCTGTTTACCTTTGCGCTGTTTATCTGGGCAATCAGGAACTTATTCACAAAAAGACCATAATGCGGTTTTTTGACGGAATGGCCTGGTTGATGCAGATTGTGATGTTTTTGACCCTGGGACTTTTGGTGTTTCCGAGTCAGGTTCTCCCTGTCATAGGGTTAGGTCTGCTGGTCTCCGCCTTTTTGATGTTCGTCGCGCGACCGCTGGCAGTGTAAATCACTTTTTTGCCATTTAAAATGAGCCATCGGGAAAAATTGTACATCTCATGGGCCGGTCTCAAGGGAGCGGTTCCCATTGTTTTTGCAACCTATCCGCTACTTGCCGGTGTCGAAAGTGCCAGTCTGATTTTCAATATTGTCTTTTTCGTTTCCATCACCTCCCTCTTTGTTCAGGGGCCCTCCCTCGTTCGTGTCTCAAAATGGCTTGGGGTGGCTCTTCCCACAGAAGAAAAAATCCCCCATCCGGTGGATGAATTCCTTAAGGAGAGGCGACAGACAAAGATGATAAGGCTACTGCTTTCCCCGGATTGTGAAACAGTGGGGGAGCGGGTCGTGGATATTGATTTTCCCAATGATGCGGTAATCGCAATGATCAAGCGGGATGGCAAATACCTGACGCCCTCGGGATACACGGTCCTGGAACCTCTGGATGAACTGGTGGTGTTGGTGGACGATGACGAGGCCATTCTCGCTGTAATGGACAGTCTGAAAACCCAGGATTTTCAGTTTGAAAAAAAACTATGAGGTTCCATTCGATTACTCACTGCCGCGATTTTAAAAGGGCTTGGAGTTCATTCAAGGTAGTGGCCTCTTCCGGGGGTTTGTCCTTTCGCCAGCGCTTCATACGCGGAAATCTCAATGCAAGCCCTGATTTGTGCCGCGAAGAAGGGGCTATGTCCTCAAAGGCGATCTCAAAAACCAGTTGGGGTTTGACGACGTGGACAGGTCCGTGCCGCTCAATGGTATTTCTCCTTACAAAAGAGGTTACAGAGCGGAATTCATCGTCCGTGAGCCCGGAATATGCCTTTGCAAAGGGCACCAGGAGATCCCCGTCCCAGGCGGCAAATGTATAGTCCGTAAACAGGTTGGTCCTCCGCCCTTTTCCCCTCATGGCATAAAGCAAAACCCCATCCGCCAACATGGGGTCTGTCTTCCACTTCCACCACTCTCCCCGCCTTCTACCGCTTTTGTAAACGGAGTCCCTCTTTTTTAGCATAATTCCTTCGCTGTTGTAATTCCTGGCGTTGCGCCGGATGTCATCCAATTCCCTCCATTTTTCCCATTCGATCTCCTTTGAAAAAATCAACTGCGGGTGGCCGGATTTCTCGCAGAGATTTTTGAGTAAAGTCCTACGCTCTTGAAAAGGGCGGCCCCGGATGTCTTTTCCATTCCATTCGAGCAGGTCGTAGGCTACAATGGCCACGGGAACTTTCCTGATGAGTGCCGCACTGGTGGTTTTGCGGTTCAATCGCTTCTGCAATCTGTTGAATGGCAGGGGCCGGCTGTCTTCCCAGGCTACCAGCTCGCCGTCTATGGCGGTTCCATCGGGCAGGATGTCTGTAAAAAAAGCCAGATCAGGATAGGATTGCGTGACCAATTCCTCTCCCCGGGACCATATGTAGAGTTCACTTGCGCGGACGATGACCTGAGAGCGAATCCCGTCCCATTTGAATTCTGCTGACCAATCCTGAGTGGGACCGGAAGCTTCTTTTTCGTCTTCGAGGGGATAGGCCAGGTAAAAAGGGTAGGGGCGCGAGCGTTTGGCGGCCTCGTCTTCAGCGTAAATGAGTTCCTTAAATCCGGTGTCAAAGGGGCTCCATTTTCCCATGAGCCGGTGGGCGAGTTCATTTTCCTCTATTCCCGTATGAGCCGACAGTGCGCGAACCATGAGTTTTTGAGAAATACCTATTCTAAAGCCACCCGTTATCAGTTTATTGAATACGAACCTGCCACCTTTGTCCAGTTTTTTCCAGGCGCTGGTTACAAAAGCTCTTTTTTGATCGTCGTCAGCAGTGGAGAGTTCTTTTAGTTGAATGAGCCAGTCAAATAGTTTCTGGTCGCTGGTGTCTTTTCCCGGGGGAAGCAGCAGGGCAATGGTTTCGGCCAGGTCACCAACCACGTGGTAAGAGTCTTCGAATAACCAGTCGGGTATTTCGCTTTCCTCAGCGGCCCACTTCCTGAGCATGGCCGTGGGTACACTTCTCTTTGGCCTACGTCCACTCAACAGTGCAATGGCAGTAATCTTGTCCTCATCTGTTGCACGGTCAAAGTACCCCCTCAGGTATAGTACCTTTTTGTTGGTACTGTTGGTAGTGTCGAGCAATTGTACAAAATGACTGAAATCTCGCAAGGTAGGCCTGTTTTATAATGTGAATGCTTGCGAACGGTGATTTGTTGTGGGACGGGAAGTCCGGGGGGTCAGATGTACTTTAATTACTGTGCCACTCCGTCCTCAAAAAAGTAGATATCGGCCACCATTCCTTTTTTCCTATCATTGCCCTCCATGTTGCTGAGCAGGCTGATGGCAAAGGCGGAGGGGCCGCTTGAGTCTTTTTCTTTAAAAATGGTGGTTTTCAGTGTGATATAGGGGTATTCATTGGTAGTTTGGTCGTATTTGTAAAGGCCGGTGAGGTCCTTGTACTGTCGCATTTTAGATTGATTGACGACCTGCAGGTAGAATTTCTCAGTGTTCTTCACTTCATTCAGGCTGACGGCAGATCTCTCGGGTGGCTGGTCGGTAGGTTCCTGGAGGTCTCTGCACTCCGCGCCATTCATCAATTTAAATTCGTGTAATTTGCTGGTGGCAGCCGTTCGGTCGTCCGCGGTGGAGGCCCACAGGCTTATAGAGAAAATATAGCAGTTGCATGAGCCCATTTGCCACACTTTGTCCACGCGTGCGTAGTAATTTTCAGAAACCTGAGCAAGGGCGGACTGCATGGGCAATCCCGCAAAAAACAGGCAAAACAATATACTCAGTACTTTCGGCATGAATGACATTTTCCAGAATTCAAGGATTTAACACCGGGGGACTGTGCTTTAGTATTTGCAGAGAGGGTAATAATACTTATGTTTTGCAGATAGAAAACCAGCTTGAATGAATTGCGGCCGAATCTTAGTAATTGTGGGGGATGGAATCCGATGGCAGGTTGACAATGGGTGTAGGGTTAATCAAATACGAATTACTGATTACGAATGGGGGTTTTGGCGGGAATTCTAATCTTCTGGATGGAATGAGGGATTAATCGTAAGTTCGGTATGCAGGATAGGGGGGCTCGCAGAGGCGCTAAGCCGCAAAGAAATCTTTTTTCCTAGAATAATCCACAAAATCTACAATCTCCGCGAATGGAAAAACTGCCGGCTACATCGTGGTAGCGCACGCAAAAGGCCATTCGTCATGAACCATCAACTTGCCCCCAACGCTTTGGGGGGCCAAAACCTAGCTGGTTTCACGCAGAGAGGGCGACGGAGGCGGAGGCCGCAAAGGGTTTGAGGATAATTCATGACCTTAGAACTGTTTTTCCGACTTTATTAGCGCTATCTTGAATCAGTAGATAAAACCACATGAATTAATGATATTTTCTCTGATGGAACCAGGGGAAACACTATTTTCTCAAAAATCGCTCTGCAGTCCCTGAGATTACGGAAAATCCGTCAGCGTGCTTTGCGTGAAACCTCATGCTCAAAAGGCCAGGTCTGAAAGTCAGCCGCCAAAGGGCAACCGAAACACTATGCACCGGACAAAAACTTCCAGATTTTACAACTCTCAAAATTAGGACATACATCCGACCACGCTGCACTTTCGCCTTAAATCCAACTCACCAACTCACAGACTCAACAATTCACAACTGAGAATTGTCCACCACAGTGGAACGGAGATCACAGAGAATTCAATTGACAATTGAGAATGGACAATGACGTTTGCGCTTGCGGGTTTGGAGATCCAATTAGTAAATTGCGTGTGATGCTATCTGTAGATACACGGGATTGGGTATTTTTTGCCTTATTAAAACCACCACAAATTTTCAGATGAATAAATGGTGATGACGGGTGGGATTATGGAAGAAGGAGGAGAAAGGGCTAGGTTCGCACAGGAACAAAAAAAACCAGTCGCACTCCAAAAGACTGCGACTGGCCCCAACAAATTATAATCCCATGAATATGCCTGGTTGAATTTTTGGATCGTTCAGTGAGTTTTTTTTAAAGAAGGTTAATAGAGATTCCCGCTCTGGGCAGGTGTTCTCTATTAACCTCTGAAAATCCCATGAACATATCCGAAAATTAATCCGTAATATATTTTTTGATGAGTTATAAAAGGTGGTCGCAATCCCCCCTGGATTGCGACCTAATACCAACAAATTATAATCTCATGAAATACTTTCAAATGTTTGCGAATCCGGTGGAAAGTTTTAATAGAGAGTAAGTCCCTTTCGACTCACTCTCTATTAATTTAATCCCATGAACATATCCGAATTTTGTTAATTCGCGTGTCAAATCTTCCTTTGACACTACAATAATCCGACGATATTCCGGGGTCAACAAATACAAAAAAACGCCATTGTGAGATATAAAATATTTAGATGTGAAATCTTTAAAATTTATAAGATTCATAAAATCAATGAAATGATATTTTTTGAATAATTCTATTTGCTTAGTTTGTGAAAAAAATTGTGAGAAATATTCTCTCAGATAAGGCCAATTTTTTTAAAAAATTCCGGAAATTTTTGCATCCATGACATTTCTGTGACAAAAAATGGGGTAAAATTCCCTCTATCTTCCGTGAAAAATGTTGGAGCAATTTGGAGGGATATTCCAGGCACCTGTATCCGTGAATTGATAATTGGGTTTATTTTCTATCGCCGGATTTTTGTCTCACCCCTTCTGGGTAAAATATGAGGGTGTGATTTTCGCTTAGGGTTGCAACCCTACGCTTTGATGTTTTGCCCTTTCAGGGGGTTGTTTGAGATGGTCATTTACTCAATTATCGAAGAACTTCTTATACTTATCCCGGTCTTTCTCCTTTTGGAACTCCGGCAGGTCGATGAATTCGTCATCTTCTGGTTCTTCCTCCTCAACCTCTTCGTAGGGGATGTATTCACCTTCCTGGTCTTCTTCCAGATCCCGCTGGGTTTTTTCTGCCCGTTTGAACAGGAGTGCTTTTCCGAAGAGGAAGGCCACAACAACAGGGAAACCCACGATGGTTAGCACCGTCATGACGATGCCCCAAAAGGCGCTGCGGTTGAGGGTCCGGTAGAGGTATTTTCCGTAGTCCACCACTACCCGGTAATCGAGTATGAGGGTTGCTATAAAAAGGAAAGGTGCAAGCCAGGTCAGCAGTCTGAATACCCCGCGAGCTACAAAAAACAGAAGCATGAAAAACAGCACCAGCATTACCAAGCTGATAATGGTACTCACTGGATCTCTTCGTTTTCCATTGACCCGGACAAAAAACATGGGATTGAATTATTTTATAAATACAAAGCACCCCCGAAAGGCGCCTCGATTAATAAACGACTAAGTCACCCCAATCGTTTAAATCTATTGCAATATCGTGGAAAATGGATGCATCGGCTTCCCTCGGGCCAGTATGTGACACCGCTGACGATGATATGAACCCGGCCCTGCCTATCGGTATGACCACTGCATATTTTTTTATCTTTGAGATTCCAAATCCTGCATATATGTTTTACCGGCTATTTTTGAGACCGCTTTTGTTTTTGATGCCCGCTGAGCGAGCTCATAAATTTACCCTGACCCTACTGAAAATAACGCTTCGAATTCCCATATTCGGCGCTCTTCTAAAACGAACTTACAGCCGGGGAAAGGGACCAAAGGGTATCGAACTCATGGGATTGAAGTTTAAAAACCGGGTGGGACTTGCTGCGGGATTCGACAAAGACGGAAAGGCGATAAAGGACCTCGCCAGTCTGGGCTTCGGTTTTGTGGAAATTGGTACGGTGACACCCGAGCCACAAAGTGGAAACCCGACTCCCCGGCTTTTCAGACTGCCCAAAGACCAGGCTGTGATCAATCGCATGGGTTTCAACAACGAAGGAGCAAAAGCACTTTGGAGAAGGCTGGTTAAAGGGAGGCCGGAGAACCTGATTCTGGGTGGAAATATCGGAAAAAACAAGACTACTCCCAATGAAAATGCGGTCGATGATTATCTTAAATGCATAACGACGCTCCACAGTCTGGTGGATTATTTCACAGTCAATATGAGCAGCCCCAATACGCCCAATCTCCGCGAACTGCAAGACAAGGAACCGCTCAGGATAATTTTGCAGGCACTTGTTGATTTCAATGATGCCATGCCCCAACCCAAACCCATCCTATTGAAGATAGCCCCGGACCTGTCGGAGAGCCAGTTGGACGATATTGCGGAAATTGTCAAAGAACTGAATCTGGCCGGTGTGGTGGCTACCAATACCACCATATCTCGCGAGGGCTTGAGGACTCCGGAGAAAGTAGTCAGTTCGATAGGCAACGGAGGGCTTAGCGGTGCTCCTTTGAAAAAGGTTTCTCCGCATATAGTGGCGCACATGAGAAAAAAGCTGGGAAAGGATTTTACCATCATTGGCGTGGGCGGGATAATGACTGTCGGAGATGCCCAAAGGATGTTTGAAGCAGGGGCCGACCTGGTGCAAATTTACACCGGACTCATCTACAGGGGACCATCCCTAATTTCGGAAATTGCTGACCTCTATTAGGGGTGTTGCAGACATTAGGAGAGTGGAAAGTAGAAAGTTGAATAATATCGGTTAGATTTAATATTTGTAGAATACGCACGGCCGTGCGTATTCTACCGCAACTCCCGACTTCCGACCCGCCTCCTCAATTTGCCTACTGCAATCTGGCCCGGTAATTCGGATCAATTTCCATTCCCATGTTTTCCGCAATTTGCATATTTTGCCTGGCCTCGGTTACATTGCCCAGCTCAAAATGGACGCGGGACAGTTCCAGGTAGAAAATGCCCTTGGTGTTGTCTAATTCTATGGCTCTGGTGTAAGCTTGCAGTGCATTCTCAGGTTGACCGAGAAATCGGTAGGTGCGCCCTTTTTCATACCACATGTCCGCATGGTTGGGCACCATACTTAAGTGAGTTCGTATGTCTTCCAGTGCTTTGTCGTGTTGCCTCAACTGGTTGTGCATTACGGATCGATTGGCGTAGCCCTGTGCGAAATTGGGTCTCAATTCCAGGCCGCGGTCCATGGCTTCAACAGCTTCCTGGAACCTGCCCATCATGGCAAGTGTGGAACCCAGGTTGGTGAAGTACTCCCCATTGTTTGGATCCAACGATACGGCTATTTCATAATTTTCGAGTGCCTTTTCAAAGTTTCCTGCATCAAAATAGAGTTTCCCACGGCTGTTGTAGGAAGCGTGGCGTTCCGGATCCAGTCGAATGGCATCCTCGTAATCCGACAGGGCTTTTTCTACTTTTCCCTCATCCCGGTAGTAATTGGCACGGTTGCCGTAGGGAAGGGGCGTATTCGGATAATGGGCAATTACGTGGGTCCACAAGGTGCCACTGTTTTTCCAGATTTTTGTTTGTTCAAAAGTGAGGTAGGAGTATGTCAGTCCCACAATAACCAATGCCCCCAGGGCCAGTTTGCGTTTTTGGGCATCGAGGGCTTGCAGTCCTTTGTCTAAATAAAAGGCGTATGCGAAAAACAGACCAAAATAGGCCACGTATGTGAAACGGTCTGCCAAATACCCCTGTCCGGCACCGAGTACCTGCAGTAGAAATACGATGTTGAAAAAGAAAAACAGCAATCCGAATATGGCCACTTTTTTCCCGCGTTTCCAAAGCATCCAGGTAACAAGAGCCACCAGTGCTACCCCGGGTATTCCCAGGTATTCGTGCCATTTCAGCGGGTCGTTGTAGGGGTAGAGTGGTACCATCTCGTAGGGGACCACAGATTTTACCAAATAGACCATAAAACTGTACATTCCTATGAAAATACGGTCCACAAAACCATGTACAGCCGTCGCTTCCAGAGACCCCTCTATCTTCAAAAAGTAAATTCCCAAAAGTCCTATGGCGAGAGAGATCAGGAAGTAGTGAATTTTTTCCATGATCAAACGCAGATGGATTTTTCGACCCGCCAGATAATCCACGGCAAGCATTGACAGTGGTAGCGATACAGCCTGTATTTTGGAAAGACCAGAAAGTATAAAAAGCACCAAAATGGCCGCCGTATCCCATTTTTTTCTCTGCTCAAATACTCCCCGGGCATAGATCAAAAGTGCCCAGAAATAGAAACTCGCAAAGAGGACGTCTTTTCGCTCGGTAATCCAGGTGACGGATTCTACCCGCATTGGGTGAATGGCAAACAAACAGGTCAAAATAATGGTGGCGGTGTGATTGAGCCTAAGCATGTGACCCAGCTTGTAAACCAGCACCACGCACACCAGGTGAAGAATGATGTTGTTCAGGTGAAAAACAAAGGGCTCCAGCCCGAAAAAATGTTTTTCAAGGGCGAAGGTGAAAATACTGAGGGGGTTGTAATTGCCTATCACAGTCGAAGTGAAAATTCCGACAATGTGCTCCCAGTCAAAGCGGTTGAGGTTTTCGTTGTCCAGGATGTTGTAATCGTCGTCCCAGTTGACAAAATCCGCACCGAGAGAGGGGAAAAAAGCGATAAAGGTCACCGCCAGTATTCCCAGTAGTGTCAGTCGGTTGTTTTGATTGGAAAGGGGCCTTGCTGCTGTGGAAGAAACCGCTTTTTTGCGTCCACCACCCCTCTTCTTTTTTACCAACTTTTTTTTACCCACAACAGAAGTTTTAGATGCTAAAATACGCGACACTTCGCATTGTGCCGTCAGCTTTCCCCACAATTCGGGGGTAAAGATAATGTATATTCTTAGGACCACACAGTCCGTACAGTTAACTTTGCGGCAGATACTTCTTTACCTTTCTGCCTTTGGGCGATTTGGTAGCTGGTAATTGATGATAAAATTTAATCCGGAGGATATTGTGTACAGGTTTTTTGCAGAAAATACAGACAGTGAGGAATTTACACTCGATGAGTCCGAGTCTCGCCACTGTGCCCGCGTTTTGAGAAAAAAATCCGGGGATGAGATTCTAGTGACGAACGGCAAGGGCATGTGCGTGAGGGCTGGAATACTCAGCGTGCGCTCTAAGGCAGTGGATTTGAGGCGGATTGAGGTGGTAGAACAGCGGGAACCGGATGAAATACAGATCTGGATTGCTTTTGCTCCTACCAAAAACAGCAAGCGGTACGAATGGATGCTGGAAAAAGCCACGGAGGCAGGTGCCAACGGGTTTGTGCCCTTATTTTGCGATCACCGTGAGCGGGATAAACTCAATTTTCGACGCTGCAGGGATATTCTATTGTCTGCTGTCAAACAATCGGAGCGCCTTTTTTTACCCGAGATCACAGACTGGATGAAAGTGGAACAGGCCAGTGCATATTTTGAGGAAAAGGGGGCGGTGTGCCAATTTCTAACTGCTCAGGATGCCGGGGAGCACATGACCAATCTCGCGCCCGTTAGTGGACTTCAGGTGGCCTACATCGGTCCGGAGGGTGATTTTTCAAAAGGCGAATTGGCTTTGATGCATCAAAAGGGATTTAAATACGTTAATCTCGGAGCACACCGTTTAAGGACTGAAACAGCCGGGCTAGTTGCGACGGTTTTCCTGTCCGGTACGCGTTACAAAAAACAAAGGACTGTATGAAATTACTGATTTTGGTAGGCGTGTTTTTGTTGATGGCTGCTTCACCGGCCAATGAATTGGCGGAAGAGCGGTATTCCTATCGTTTGGGATTGTTGCAATACGACGGGGGTGACTGGTATTCCAACCCCACGGCCCTGCCCAACCTGGCCCGTTTTGCCAACGCACAGGCCAATATGAATATCGATCCCAACTTCGGTACAGTGCAAGTGGGCAGCTCAGACCTCTTTAACTATCCATTTGTATATATGACCGGGCATGGAAATGTGCTGTTCAGCGATTTTGATGCGGAAAACCTACGCAACTACCTCATTGGTGGCGGATTTCTGCACATCGACGACAACTACGGTATGGATCCTTTTGTGCGGGTGGCGATGAAAAAAGTGTTCCCGGAACTGGATTTCGTAGAGCTCCCCTTTGAGCACGATGTCTATGCCCGGCCCTTCGAGTTCCCAGACGGATTGCCCAAAATCCACGAACACGACGGCAAGCCACCTCAGGGCTTCGGACTGTTTTGGGAGGGCAGGCTCATTTGTTTTTATTCCTACGAGTCCGACCTCGGAAACGGTTGGGAAGATCAGGAGGTCCACAACAACCCCGAGGAAATTCGATTGAAGGCTCTAAGGATGGGAGTGAATCTACTGCATTACGCATTTGAGTTGTAGATTACTCAAGTTTCGCAGTTTTCTTTCGTGGAAATTAGGGGAGCCCTGGGTATTGGGAGCCCATTAATGCCTTGCGCGTCTGCAACTTGATTTAACTATCATTCCACGGAACCAGGTATTTATTCAGCGGTGGTTTGGTGAAAAAATGCCTGACCTGTTTGTTGTTCCAGCCTTTGTTTATCGTGACAATATCGGGTCCGTCCTTCCATTTTACAACTACCTGCAGTTCAGCTCTTCCGGACTCAGGATTGGGGACTTCGCGCAGAGATATCCCGGTTATTTGATCAAGGGGAACGGGCAGGGCCAGTTTTCTCTTTGTATTGTTAAACCTCCACATCAGTACCTTTTTCATCAGCTCTGGATTGGCTGCTACCTGAGCAAATTCCGGGTAGGTCCACCAACTGTTTTTTTCCGGTGGCAAGTAAAGTCCACCCAGTCCAGTCCCACCTCTTTTGATACCTTCCCAGAATCCGAGGGGTCCCCCGACGCTAATCATGAAGTTGCGTCGCTCTCTTCGGTTCATTCGATCAATTTCATAGAGGAATTTTGCCATACTTTGTTAACATATTTTACTTTGTCAGTGTTTGGTGGAGTTCCCTTGGTTATCCGATATTCTTAAAACTTATTTAACCTCCCCTTCGCCTGCAGTTAACCCTGCAACCCCATCTTTGTAACGTAAATTAGTTGAGAAGTAAAAAATAGTGAAAATTTCCAATTTCACCGAACTGATTGAGCAGGTTTTTGGTGAAGTTGGGTTGAATTCAGTAAAAGCAGTGGCTTTGAAGTCTGAGTAGCCGATGAGAAAGAGGCTAATAGAATATATGGTTTGAAAAAGATTTACCGCACTTTTCCACATGCGTGGGCAGCACTTCAATAATGATTGAATGGTTGCCCGCCATTTTTACACACTGTTTATTCTGACATTAATGCTTTTCAAGACTGTATTGTCAAAATCTAATAAAATGAAGCGGGAATTAGACATTTGTATCCTTTCTGAAGTACAGCTGGGCACGCTGTATTGCAAACCTCTGGAGCTCCTCAAATATCTGAAGAGCATCAAACCCGCCTTTTTAATTGTCAATGGAAACTTTATCGACAAAAACCAATACAGAAGAAAATACTTTTCTAAAAAACATCTCCTAGTCATTCATCAGGTCATGAAAATGGCGCTGGACGGTTGCAAGGTGATATTGGTGACCGGGGGGGATGACGATTTTTTAAAAAGGTTTTCCGGTCTCAACCTCGGAAACATACACTTGAGAAGGGAAATGGTCCTCAAACTCAAAGGTGAGGAATATTTCATAGTTCCCGAGCCGGCAGAATCAGGCAGAAAGGGGGTTACCGCGGGACTTAATCGCATTGCTCATCGTCTGACCTCCAACATCAATAAAATAGCTGGCATTTTCCCTCGCTTCGGCAGATCCGCCGTAAATTCCAACCTAAGCCTGTTTAGAAAGAAAAATCCTTCCGCAGAAGAAGTGAGCACCTTTTCTCGGAACAGTGCAAAATATGCGATTAAAAAAGGCTACAAGGCTATAATTTGTGGAAAAATAAGAAGTCCTGAAATTGCTGAAATCGCAGTGGGCAAGGAAAAAGTGAAATACCTCAACCCGGGCGACTGGCTGCAGCACCTCTCTGCACTTGAGTACAGCCACGGCAATTGGGAAATTTACCGCTACGACGAGCTCGATTTTGGCCTACCCAATCGCAAACTCCGCGTCAGGGAGCAAAGCCCGCGTGAGGAAGAGGATGTGTTTATTGTGAGAAAACCCATCGCCTCTGAACTGAAGGAATAGTCTTGAATAAATGCGGTTGCCCATTTTTTAAAAAAAGCAGACCCAAACCTGGCCTTGCTTACCCCAGCCATCGCACCACATCTAATCCATTCGCGTAGAGTACGATTGAAATGACAATGATAAAGCCGATGATGGTGGCGTACTCCATGAATTTATCGCTCGGTTTTTTACCAGTGATGACTTCCCACAGCAAAAACATCACATGCCCCCCGTCTAAAGCCGGTATCGGAAGGAGATTCATAAAGCCGAGGATTAGGGACAAAACCGCGGTCACTCTCCAAAAATCAGCCCAATGCCACTGGGTGGGAAACAGGCTGGTGATGGTGCCAAATCCACCCAGGCTCTCACTTGCTTTTAAATCGCCCGTAAACATTTGACCAAACGCCTTTAGCTGGTCGGTCAAAAATGTCATACCCTGCCGGTAGCCGGCGGGAAGGGATTCCAAAAACCCGAATTCCCTGGTGGCTGTTTCGTAGAAGTGGTCCGCTCCGTAAGGAAAAACTCCGATGGTTCCCTGCTCTGTGAGTTGAACTTCCATGCTCGCTATAGAGCCGTCACCGCGTCGTATATCAATGGTCACTTTTTCCCCGGCAAATTCCCGGGCGTACCTTTGAAATTCGTCAAAATAGTGGATCGAAATGCCCTCCATATTCAATACCTGGTCGCCCGGCTTTAATCCGGCTTCTTCGGCCGGGGTATCCGGTGCAACCTGAAATACCTTGAAGGGGAACCTGGCAGTGAATACCCGGTGGTTTCTGAAATCGTGACTGGCCATCATTCTGGCATAGTGATCCTCGATGGGTATTTGGACCTCTCTGCCATCTCTTTCCACCGTAATGGTGCGCGCCTGATTGACCACCACCTCACGTATGAGGTTTTGGGGTGCAAATCGCTCAAATGGCACATCTCCAATATACAGAATGTGGTCTCCCGTCTCAAGTCCAATTTCCTGTCCGATACTGTCAGCGTGGATTCCTGCAGTCACATTCTCGGCGGGGAGGTAAGTCTCTCCATAGCTCCACAGAATCATGGCAAAGATGAAGAAACCGAGAATAAAATTCACAAACACCCCTCCGAGCATAATCACAAGACGTTGCCAGGCGGGTTTCGAACGGAATTCCCAGGGTTTTGGTGGTTGTTTCATCTGCTCCTTGTCCATGCTCTCATCAATCATTCCTGAGATTTTTACATAGCCACCCAGTGGAAGCCACCCAATGCCGTACTCCGTGTCTCCCTTTTTAAACCGGAACAGTGAAAACCAGGGGTCGAAAAAGAGATAAAACTTTTCGACCCGGGTCTTAAAGAGTTTGGCCGGAATAAAATGCCCCGCTTCGTGCAGGACGATCAAAATGGCCAGACTCAACACCAACTGAGAAACCATTATCAATATGTCCATCTATCTTCTGCCTTTTATTGTAAAAAATCAGCCCCCGGGACTGGAAAGCCGCAAAGGTATCAACTTTAACGGTATTCTTTGCACCTGGATTTTCCTGCCGCCAATCCAACTTTTCTAGTTGGCTCACCATGGTGTTTTTTGTCTGTACAAAAATTATTGATAGTGCTTTAATACTGCGAACTGCACAGTGAAAAAGAGGGCTAAATGAATGTGATGTGCACAAAAAAATGGGACGTTTGATTGCAGAAATGGTAAAATGACTTAACTTTGCTGGCCGATCATGGAGTTCGGGAGTTTTTTGACGTAGCAGCCAGAGTGGCGGAACTGGTAGACGCGCTGGATTCAAAATCCAGTGAAGGCAACTTCGTGCGGGTTCGAGTCCCGCCTCTGGTACTATTTTTCCCCTGACATTGTTGTTTTTTTCTTGCCGAAGTGGTGAAATTGGTAGACACGCACGTTTCAGGGGCGTGTGACCTCGCGGTCGTGCGGGTTCGAGTCCCGCCTTCGGCACTCATCTTTTGAGAAAAATGACAAAACCCTCCCCCTGGCAACCTTTTGCTCTTGTTGTATGCAAAACATTCCACATAATTTTTTACTCCCTATGTGCCTTTTGAAATGTCTGTAATTATTGGCGGATCCGGCAGCACGGGCAGCTCTCTCTTCAAAAACCTGCTCAACAACCACCCAATGCTCTTTTCTGGCATTGAGACCAATCTCTTTGTCAAAATGGCGCTCTACGGTAACTGGAATTCCAATAAAAATCGTCTGCTGAAGCGGGGCTGGAGAGGACTCCCTAACTATTCCTGGCACTATCTGCGCGGAGTTGATCTTCTGCACCCCGATTTTGGTTGGGTGCGGAAGGAACTTGAGGAAATCGCGGTTTCATCCAGCTCTTTTCCTGAGTTTGCAAACGCCTTTTTTCAAAAACCACTGAAAATGACCAGGACCCGTCATTGGATTGAAAAGACTCCTGCCAATGCAGCCTGCTTCCGGTTTTTCCTGCGGGAATTTAAGGGCGGGAAGGTTATACACGTGACACGCAATCCCTACGATACAGTGCGCTCTCTGACCGGACGCGGTTACAACCTCTATTACGCCACCGGGATTTATTTGCTCAACACCTCGGCTGCCCTCGCACTGAGGGACCACCCCCAATGCCTTACTGTAAAGTATGAAGATCTGGTGAGTGACCCCGAAACCGAGTTGAAAAGAGTATGCCGGTTTTTGGAAGTTCGCTACGATGACCAAATGTTGAAACCGGGTGGAGAAGAGGCGAATTTTGAAACCCGTCAAAAAGGCTGGAAGTACGATGAAATGGAGGAGGTAAAAAAGGGTAGCGTAGGAAGGTTTTTTGAATTGCCAGCTGAAGAGCAGTTCTCAATATCGGCCACCCTGAATATGACTCTGATCAACGATCACGGCAAAAGGCTCTGCAACAACCAAATAGAAAACATCCGCCAAATTTGTCGAAGACTCGGTTATGACTACCTGGAACCCCCAAAAGGCGATGCTCGCGCCCTTCACAATCTCCTGTCAAAACAGCGCCGGAAAAACCGAATTTTTAGAATGAGTAAGGCCTGCAGCAAAGCCATCTGGCACCCGCTTTCTCTCCTTAAGCCGGTGTAGAATCCATTGTTAACATCATCCCTTTACATTAAACCCCAACGGGGGCATGTAACACTTTGGTGGGAACCGACCAATCTGCCATAATCAACTACTCACACTGGCTTTTACATACGCCTCGCAGAGTATTTTTAGAAAAACAGTATATTTGATTCTACAATTGTTGACACAATGGAGACAGACCAAATGGGAAAGCAATGCCAAAATTGTGGCCTTGAAGCTGAAGAAAAGGCAAAATATTGCCCCAATTGCGGGCAAAAATTCACCAGTGTTCGCGTGGGTGTGGTGGAGATGTTGCGCATTTTTTTCTACAGCCTCATCAGTGCAGATTCTACAATTTGGAAATCCATTCGCGATTTTTGGAAGCCCGGCGTCCTGACCAGGGCCTTTTTTTCCGGTAAGAGAAAGAGCTATTTACATCCAGTGCGCCTTTTCTTGTTTTCCTGGGTCCTCTTTTTTGCCATTTTTACGCTGAGTGGGGGAGTGGACCTGGAGGAGGAGACCAATCTAATCGAAAGTAAAAAACAAGAACTTCAGGACCGGCACCACATTGAGGATTTGTTGAAAAAACGTGACAGTTTGAAACAAAACAATGAGTCAGATACGGCCTCAATTGACCGCTTTATTCTTCAATATGTGGAAACGGAGAAACCAACCTGGGAGGCCTCATCCCTGGACAGTCTGAGGTTGAATGTTTTGGAGAGACGGGACAGCATTGCGCTGGGGACCTTCGGAGGATCATCGGTGAAAATCGCTTGGGACGATATAATACAGATGGAAGAAGAAGAGCTCAAGGAGTTATATGGGCTGAATGAGCACGGTTTCTTGACCAGGCTGCTACAGAATCAATTGCTGAAAGTGGTCACAAAAACTTATTCCATGGCTGAATATGTGTTGATGGGCGTCAGTTGGATGGTGTTCCTGCTAATCCCCACCATGGCACTGGTCTTGTTTTTGTTGTATAATCACCGCAGCTTTTACTACATCGAGCACATTGTTTTCTCCATGCATTGTCACATTTTTCTATTTCTAAGTTTTTCAGCCATTTGGCTGTTGGATCGCATGGTGAATTTCTATCCCGGGCTCTCCGATGAGCAGTGGTTGAGTTTTGACTGGCTTTATGTGATCGCCGGGGTATGCAGTTTGCTATACCTCATCCTTGGGTTGCGGTATTTTTACAAAAGCAATACATTGGGGGTCGTTATAAAGGGGTTTGTTGTATTGATGGCATACCTGTTTTTAGCCAGCTTGAGTTTGGGGTTAGTTCTGTTGCTTCGGTTTGTATTGTTTTGAAAAAAAACTCCATGCACGAAGGGTTTGAGGTGCCCACTTGTCAGACAGCCTTAAACTTCATCGGATAATCGGGCCGCATCTTACCCTTCTTTATTTTTTCCAGCCTGCGCTTTAGCAACCTCTTTTTCAGTGCACTGACATGGTCCGTAAACAGCACTCCCTCTATGTGGTCGTACTCATGCTGAATCACCCTGGCGTCAATGCCGGTAAACTCCTCGGTGAATTCCTCAAAATTTCGATCCTGATACCTGATTACGATTTGCTCCGGACGCTCGACTTTTGCTCTGACTTCGGGTATGCTCAGACAACCCTCTTCGTAGGACCATGGTTTTCCGTCTCTTTCGAGTATCTCTGCATTGATAAATACCTCGCAGATGCCCTTGTCCATTTCCTCTTCTGGATAGGTCTGTTCGGTATCCACCAAAAAAAGCCGTAGTGACATGCCAACCTGCGGTGCGGCAAGCCCCACACCTTTAGCGTTGTACATCGTGTCCCACATGTTTTCAATCAGGTCGTGCAGCCCCGGATAATCGGGCGTCAATTCTTTGGTCTTTCTTCTAAGCACAGGATGTCCTAGTCCATAAACCGGTAAAACCATTGTCTAAATCTCTTTAAATGTGTTTTAAATAACGCTGAAGTATGATAACTGCAGCTATTTTATCAACCAATTCTTTGTCTCGTCGTTTTTTTCGACCGGCACCGCTTTTGATTATCGCCTCTTTCGCATCCCGGCTGCTGAAGCTCTCATCTACAAATTCTACCTCGATAGCATCGAACTTTTCGGCAATCTTTTTGGCTATTTTTTCTATGAAGGGCGAATTGGAAGAAGGCTTACCATCCGGGTGTCTTGGAAATCCGACCAAAATTCGCTCCACGATCTCATCGCTTGTATAAGTGCTTAAAAAGTCGATTAGTTCAGAAGTGGGTAGGGTAGTTAGGCCATGCGCTGCAATTTTTAAGGTGTCTGTAACCGCGATACCGGTTTTTTTACCCCCGATATCGAGGGCCATAATCCTACCCATACTTTTTTTGCAAAGATGGTAAAATTGCAGGATTTATTACCTTTGAGCAACCAATTGTCAACCGAGGTTGTTGGAAGATAAGGATCATTTAAATATTTTTCTGAAAATTAGTTGATTATGAAGTTCGACCTGATTTATTTGATACCAGTGCTGTTTTTTTTGGGAGCCTGCGGATCCCCGGAAACGGAAACGGAAGAGCAGGAGGAGGAAATTTCTATCGAACAAAATTACGAAGAGGATGTCCCCGATCCCGCTCATACTGCTAGAAACGCACTCGATTATTATGGTGCCTACGAGGGAATCGTACCCTGCGAGGACTGTGACAACATGCTCATGCGCATAAATCTTTTCGAAGACGATACCTACAGACTACGCAGAACTTTCCTAGGAGTCTCTGATGATGTGCACGAAGATACCGGAGATTTTGTTTGGGATGATGCCGGCTTCAAAATCACCTTTGAAAATATCGATCCCCCAAATCAATTTTTTGTGGCTGAGTACAGTCTCATTTTGCTGGATAAAGATGGGGAGAGGGTTAAAGACGAGAATGGAGAACCGTACTATCTTGCCAGAAGGAGGTAATTGACTCCGGTTCGGTAGTGAATTCCATTACTTAGATTACTAAAGTTCTGCACGTTGGATGATACGTAAAGTGGGGTGTAGTGGAAAGTATGCAAAGTTGGAAGTGGAAAGGATCTATGACAGGAATTCAGGGACCTTCGTAGTTAATAGTTTTTGGGAAATTTGATGTGTAGGATTTTGGTTTCACGCAGATGATTCAATGGACAGTTGACCCATCCCCCAAAGCTTTGGGGGATGCAGGCTAGTTGACAATGGACAATTTTTCTTTGGACGAGAATTTGGTGGTCTTCGTAAGATTGATGAATTTTGGGGTCTTAAGATTAGAAATGCCGGAAATGCCAGTAAAGCTATCTGCGCGCTTTGCGTAGAATCCTATGTATCAATAGAATCCCTTTAATTCTCATAATTGACGGAGATTCAATGAATCACTGAATACAGCCTCTTTTACCTCTGCGTGAAACCTCATACCCAAAAGACGGGGCCTGAAATAAGCCGCCAGGGGACCACCGAAACACTAAGCGCCGGACAAAAACTTCAAGTTTTTACAACCCTCAAAAGTTAGATATGTGTTTGTATGCTTAAGAATTACGGACAAAATGCCATGAGCCATTGGCCAATAACCATCAAACCATCAGCAGACTTACCAATTCACAACTGAAAATAGTCCATCACAGGGGAACGGAGGTCACCGAGATTGCACAGGGTATTTTTGATGTAACAAAAAAAAACAATGTAATGAGCAAGAATGTGCCAGACATAATCCGCAAAAATATAAGGACCTAAAAATTCGACACACAACTGATCATATAGTACTTACGCATACAAAAAAACTCAAAACTCAAAACTAGCCACACATCAGCCATCAACCAACCTACGCTTTCGCAATTTTATTTACTGCCTCGACGAGCCGGTCCATATCGGCCGTACCGTGATAAATATTTGGGCTAATTCGCACGCCGTCCAATCCTCCCCATACGGGAGCTACGTTGTAGATCTTATGTTGGTCAAAAAGGATGTGGCCCACTACTTCGGATGGAATGTCCTCGATGGAAAACATGCCAAGGGCACAGCTGTATTGCGGTTTCAAAGAGGTTTTGATTTGCACTTTTTTGATCTCAGTGAGTCGTTCCAGGGCGTAGTTTTTGAGGTAGTGCAGTCGCTGTCGTTTGTTTTCCTCCCCGATGAGGTTAAAAAGGTCGATGGCGGTGTGAAGTGCGAGGTCTTTGGGGGTGTTGTGGATGCCAAAATTCTCGTACTTGCGGATATTGTCTGACTTGGGATCCGAGGCGCCAAAAAGTGGTTTGGTTCTGCTGATCCAGTCTTTTCTCACACTGAGGACACCCGTACCCACAGGCCCTGATATCCATTTGTGCAGGCTGGCTCCCCAATAGGTGTATTTCGCCTTTTCAAGGTTGACAGGAAGCTGGCCGGGAATGTGTGCTCCATCTACCAGCAGTGCTATATCATCATTGTCAATTTTGTCCCTGAGTTTTTCTGCCGGTACGATTTGTCCGTTCCAATTGAACATCTCCATGACCTGAATGACCCGGGTTTTTTCAGTAATGGCCTCGAGGTAGGGTTGGATCAATTCGCCGTCGTCTTCAGAGGGCAAAGGCACATCCACCCATTTCAATTTGACCCCATCGTATATTTCCCGCTGTTTCCAGGCATAAACCAAAGTCGGATAATCCTGCTTGCTGAGAATGACCTCATCCCCTGCAGAAAGTGGAATTCCGAAAATGGCGGTTTCCATGGCTGAGGAGGTGTTGCGTTGGATGGAAACCTCCTCGGGGTTTGTGCGCAAGAGTGCAGCGAGTTTTTCTCTCAGCTTTTCTCTGTGTGTATTAAAACCCTCAAAAAACCAGTATCCCGGAAGTTCATTACACAGGCGGGTATATGCTTCTTGCGCTCGTATAACCGGAATGGGCATGGTGTTGATGCTGCCGTGATTGAGATTTAAAAAGGGTCCCTCGGGCTCGTATATGGACCGGGCGATCAAACTCCAGAATTCCTCGTCCCGGGAGAGTTGGGCCGGATCGGTTTCGGGCGCTACATTGCAAACCTGCTCCAATCTCCGCCAGGTGTCGGAGTCCTTTATGTTTTCTTCGATGGCAAGCACCCTGGATTCAATGCTGTCACCGGGCAGTTTGCTCAAATTGCGAGAATATATTTTAGAGATTTCCACAGCTGCAAATATCCTAAAATATTGTGATTTTTTATCAATTATAGACCACTTGTGTAATGACTTTGTACGGGTCGGGGAGGTTTTCTGTTGGTTGTAGAAAAGCAGATGCAGCTTTTAAATCAATCCCGGTATTTGAAAGCCTGCTGTTGTTGCTATCCTTTGAAAATTGATTATCTTAGCCATTCAGAAAAAATGCTGGCATGAAAAAACAGGGTGAACCGGTTTGGAGACCATCGGAAAAATTGCTCAATGAATGCAATCTTACGAAATATGCCTCCTGGTTGAAGGAAAAAGAATTTTTGAAAAAGGAAATTTCTGATTATGAGGAATTGTGGCAGTGGTCGGTGGACCATCCCGCTGCATTTTGGAAGAGCATCGCGGTTTACTTTGAGGTGGTGGACGATTTTGAGGAGAAAAAGGTGATGTCGGGAATAGAAATGCCAGGCTGTCACTGGTTTGAAGGGCTGCAAGTGAATTATGGCGGGGAGCTTTTCAAAAGGGGGAAGTCGGATCATCCGGCGGTTATCTCCATGAGTGAGAAAAGGCCTCTTCGCGAGACGAGCTGGAGGGAGCTGGGAGGACAGGTGGCCGGCCTGCGGAAGTTTTTACTGGAATCCGGTGTGGAGCGTGGCGACCGGGTAGCGGCCTATATGGCCAATATTGAAGAAGCCACGGCCTCCTTTTTGGCCTGCGCATCCTTAGGCGCCATTTGGTCGAGTTGCTCACCTGATTTTGGGGTCGAAAGCGTGTTGGAGCGCTTTCAGCAAATCGAACCTAAAGTACTGATCGCCACTGACGGTTATTCCTACAATGGCAAGGACCACGACAGGCTTGAAAGGGTGGCCCAAATTGCTTCGGGGTTGCCCGATTTAGAAAAAGTGATACTGGTCCCCTTTTACAATGGAGAAAAGCGTGATCACCAAATTGACAATGCAGTTTGGTGGAATGATATTCCCGTTCTGGACGAGGAGCCCCAATTTGACCCCTTACCCTTTGACCATCCTGTGTGGGTGCTTTACTCTTCAGGCACAACGGGAGCCCCCAAAGCAATCACACACTCCCACGGCGGGGTGTTGATGGAGCATCTGAAGTACATTCACCTTCAAAATGATGTGCGGAAAGGGGAGCACTTTTTCTGGTTTTCCACCACAGGTTGGATGATGTGGAATTTCGTTCAGGCTGCCTTTCTGGGTGGCGCTACCATAGTGCTTTACGATGGGAGTCCCGGATTCCCGGACCTAAATGCGATGTGGAAATTTATTCAGGATGCCCGAATAAATCACTTCGGCACCAGTGCTCCGTTTTTGGTCGCCAGCATGAAAAATGAACTCCACCCCGCCCGGGAATTTGAGTTGAGTCATTTGCGAAGTATCGGTTCCACGGGCTCTCCACTTCCCCCGGAGGCGTTTGAATGGGTGTATCAAAAGGTGAAAAAGGATGTGTGGTTGTGCTCAATGAGCGGTGGAACGGATGTGTGTACTGCATTTGTCGGCAGTACGCCCTGGAAGGGCGTGCATATCGGTGACATCCAATCCAGGGCACTGGGTTGTAGCCTTCACGCTTACAGTGAAAGTGGCCGTGCAGTTACAAACGAGGTGGGTGAAATGGTCATTACCAAACCGATGCCTTCCATGCCGGTTTTTTTCTGGAACGACCGGGAAGATAAACGGTACAAAGCGAGCTATTTTGAGCACTTCACCGGTATCTGGAGGCACGGAGACTGGGTGCTGGTCAGGGATAGTGGCTCTCTGGTCATTCTCGGCAGATCTGATGCGACGCTGAATCGCCAGGGGGTTCGGATTGGCACGGCGGAGATATATCGGGCCATTGACAAAATCCGTCAAGTAAAGGACAGCCTGATCGTCAATATCGAAATGCCCAATGGAGACCACTATATGCCTCTTTTTGTGGTGATGAATGATGGGGAGAAACTAACCGAAGAACTTATAGGACGGATTAAAAAAACGCTGCGGTTGGTTTACAGTCCCCGCCATGTGCCCGACGAAATTTTGGAATGCCCGGATTTGCCTTACACCATCAGTGGTAAAAAGATGGAGGCCCCGGTGAAGCGCATATTGAGGGGGGAGCCGGCTGAAAAAGCGGTCAATTTTGGTGCAATGAGAAACCCGGATTCCATTGACTTTTTTGTAGAATTTGCGAAAAAGACGTGCTAATCCATTGACCCGGACAATGTTTAAACAATTCTCCTGTCCGGGCTCTTCTACAGAATAACAGGCAATTTACAGATAAGCCGGATGCAAACAATAGGTGAATTTTTAGAAAAAACGATCAAATGAAACTGAGTAAAATAGAGAGTGGATGGTTTAAACTTGACGGGGGAGCAATGTTTGGCGTGGTTCCCAAAACGCTTTGGAACAGGGTGAATCCAGCGGATGACAACAACATGTGCACCTGGACCATGCGCTGTCTATTGATAGAGACCGGTGAGAGGAAAATCCTCGTGGATACCGGAATGGGCAACAAACAGGGAGAGAAGTTCAGGTCCCACTTTGAACCGCACGGTCCCCATTCGCTGGATGGCTCGCTCACCGAAAAGAATCTAAAACCGGAGGAAATAACAGATGTATTTCTGACCCACCTTCACTTTGATCATGTGGGAGGGGCTGTAGAGCGCAACGGGGATGGTGATTTGGTGCCCACCTTTCCCAATGCCACTTACTGGTCAAACAAGGATCACTACGACTGGGCTTATAACCCAAACGAGCGTGAGCGGGCTTCCTTCCTCAAGGAGAATTTTGTCCCTCTGATGGAGCATTCCCAACTCGAGTTTTTGGATTTGGACAAAGGGGATAAGTGGATAGATGGACTGGGTGTACACCGGGTGCACGGTCATACAGAGGCCATGATGTTGCTTGAAATCGATCACCCTGCGCGCAAGTGTTACTACTGTGCGGATTTAATGCCCTCGGCTGCCCACATCAAAATGCCCTGGGTTTTGAGCTACGATATCCGCCCACTCAACACACTGAAGGAAAAAGACTACTTACTTAATAAAGCCATCGATGAGGATGCCATCCTGATTTTTGAACACGATCACCAGGTAGAGTGCTGCAATTTGACAAGGGATAAGCGGGGGCGGATTGTGATGGACAAAGCGCTAAGTATCAATTCCGTATTTGGAGAATGATATTGTGAATTGACGGTCTAGCCGCTAAGGGTCTTGAGCTGTTCTCCGGTTCGACCGAATCGTCGCTCTCTGTTTTGAAACTCGACAATGGCTTTGAAGAAGTCCTCTTTTCTGAACTCCGGCCAGTATTTAGTACAGAAATTGAGTTCAGCATAGGCGAGTTCCCAGAGCAAAAAGTTACTGATTCGTTTTTCGCCGGAGGTTCTTATCATCAATTCTACATCAGGGAAATCAGCGGTACTCAAAAATGATCGAAAGGTATTTTCATTGATGTCAGAGGGATCCAGTGTTCCTTTTTTAGCATGTTCAGCGACTTTTGCAGCTGCCTGAGTGAGATCCCATTTAGCGCTGTAATTCAGAGCTAGAATGACATTCAGCCCGTTGTTCTCTGTCGTGGCTTTTTTTGCTTCTGCCAGAGCCTTACGTGATTTGGCTGGGAGTTTAGAGATGTCGCCTATGGAGAGCAGTTTGACATTTTGTTCCACCAGGGATTTGATCTCTTTGCGGATTGTTTGGACTAGCAGGGTCATTAGGGCATTAACTTCATAAGCAGGTCGCTTCCAGTTTTCAGTGCTGAAAGCATAGAGGGTGAGGTATTCAACCCCTATTTCACCGGCACCTTCGACCACTTCTCGCACAGATTGAACGCCATTTTGGTGTCCGAAGACCCTGGGCTTGCCCATCAGGATTGCCCATCTGCCGTTACCGTCCATGATGACAGCCACATGGCGTGGTACTTTGTCTTTCTGTATTTGGTCCTTTGCACTCATCCTTTCTTCTTACTGAACCGGGAGGCTACATTTTTTCCCGGCATAATGTTCGCATTTGTTCCTGGTTAAAAAAGCTTTTAGATTCGATAAATCAACGGTTGCGAACAAAGCGGTATTATAAATCATTCAAAACCGGCTCTGTGTATTCCCGGATTAATACATTTGCCCCACAAGACCAGGGTCTTTTTGAGCTGGGTTTCAATGACGTTTGCCGATTCAACAATGAATATGGTTCAAAAGTAAGGATTATTTTTCACAGAGGGGTAAAGAGTATTTAATAATAATCCAATTTGGCATTCAAATGCCGGGTAGGCAGTGCCGGGATAGGATAAAAAAAGGAGGGCATCAAAATGATACCCTCCCATTAGCTTTTAAGTATTTTATTAGACTTTTGGCCTTATAGTTTATGTTCGCTATTGCAGCGTAAATCTCACAGGTAAGTTAAATTGTACGCTGACGGCGCGTCCTCTTTGTCTTCCCGGCGTCCAGTTTTGATCCATGTCGTTCATCATTTCCACCACTCTAAGGGCTTCACGGCCACAACCACCGCCAATATCTCGAACGATCTTGGGATCCTGAATAACTCCGTCGCTATCTACCACAAATGAGATTACCACGGTGCCTTCAATGCCATTTTCTCTTGCGACCGCAGGATAGCGGATGTTTCTATAAATAAACTCCAGCATTTTTTGATCCGCACAGGCTTGTTTTTCCTCGTTACCACCGTCGATGTCTTCACAGCCGGGGAATCTGGGCATTTGTTCAACCACCTGGAATATTTCCTCTACTTCCGGCTCTTCCGGAGGCGGAGGTGGGGGTGGGGGGCCTTCTTCTTCGGGCTCAGGCTCTATGAAGGTGTCCTCATCCACGGACATATCGAGGAATTCCGGAGGATCTTCATCTATCAAGTCTTCTTCCGGCACCTCTTCAATTACCGGAGGAGGAGGAGGAGGAGGAGGGGGGGGTGGTTCAGCCGTTGTGGGAGGTTCGATCTCTATTTCGTCATCAAAATCCAGCGCATCCTCCGGGATAATAACGGGAGGTTCGTACTGGGTCCAATTGAGGGTAAAGATCACCAGAACCAGCGACAAGACAAGGCCTAAACGCAACATGAGGCCCGATTTTTCAAAGATATTCAGCGAGGGGTACTTATTTCTTGCACTAATCTTTTCTGTTTCATGAGGTTGAACTTCTCCACTGATCAACTTTTCCGATCTTTTTTTCATCCAAAACCTATACAGAAACACAAGGGCTGAAATCAGGACGAGGACGCCGATTAATGACCAAACCAATGCGGTGGTACTGAGTTCCATAATTAATTTTTTTTGTCTGCAAGATAGAATAATGCAATTCCTGCAATCGCTCCTGCAATGTTAAACAATATATCCCAACTTTCATAATTCCGGCCGGGAATCGCGAATTCCTGAACGAACTCGAGTATAGTCCCGTAAACCATACAAGCAAGGACTCCAACGATCTGCTGCTTCTTGTGTTGACTCTCTACCTGTTTTTTATGCCTTCGACTTTGCAGGTACTTTCCCAGCAAAAAGGTCATAATTCCGTAGAACAGAAAGTGAACCGCCTTATCAATATGCGGAATTTCTACCGGAACACCATCGATTGATCTGCCCGGTAAGAGAGAAAGCACAGCGACCAAAACAACCCATATCCAAAACAACCAGCCGTACTTTTTTTCCAGCTTCAATATAAAAGACCTTTGTTCTTGCAATTATGAGATTCAGCCGGGGCGTTTTTTGGTGTAAGTGGCCCCTTAATTTTTACGAAACCAATTCTTCGTAGGCTTCAGCTGAGAGTAAATCGTCCAATTCGGATTCGTCGGAGATCTTAATTTTAGCAATCCAGCCATTTCCGTAGGGGTCTTCGTTTATGAGTGCGGGATTGTCTCCATCTTCCTCTGTAATCTCCGGATTGACTTCCAGCACTTCACCACTTACAGGAGTGTACATGTCAGAGGTGGTCTTAACGGCCTCGATAATTCCGAGTACGTCTCCTTTTTCGAGTTCGTCGCCCACGGTATCGACTTCCACATAAACAATATCTCCGAGTTCGCCCTGAGCAAAATCGGTGATACCTATGGTTGCCGTATCACCGGATACTTTAACCCACTCGTGTTCCTCGGTGTACTTTAAATCCTTTGGTATATTCATATTTTGTCAAATTGTGATTTCTGAAATCAATAATTAAAACCCGCTGGCGGATTTTATAAAATCGGTCCAAAATTAAGCCAAATTTCTGACTGAACAAACCCAGGGATTATTTATATGAGATTAATTTTCCGCGATGCGCTAGATGATGGTTGTTTTGAGTCTTGAGATAAAAAGGATAAAGCTCGTCTATTGCCCGCATAATTTCCTTGCGATGAACTTTTATTACTTTTGCAACTTCACCATATGTATCTTTTTTGCCAGATATTGGTATGTGTGAAAAATCGGTGAATTGAATCCAGTGTATGACGCAAGATGAGTTGTTTGAAAAAGTGTGTGACCACAAGAAGCGGGGATTGCCCCTGGTATGTTACAGTTTTCCCGGGGAGTTGGAAGTGACCTGTATTTTGCAGGATAATACGGAACATTATTGCTGCACGGATTACACGGAAAGTGGATTTGTGTTTGCTCCATTTAATCCTGACGAAAAAAACTTCTACATTCCAACCGACCACGCCCAAATGCTGCATGCCCGAATTCCCGCAAAGGGAATCAACGAATCAAAAACCGGTCAGCTTCTGGAAAGGGAAAAATCTGATGAGACTGCGAAAAAAGAGCATATTAGATTGGTGAAGGAGGGGCTTTCTGCCATTGAAAAAGGGGTGGTGCAAAAGGTAGTTCTGTCAAGACAAGAGAAGCTTTCGGTAAAGTCAGTTGATCCAGTTACGACCTATAAAAAACTCCTCGGCCTCTATCCCGACTCTTTTACCTACCTGTGGATGCACCCCAAAACAGGCACCTGGATGGGAGCAACCCCCGAGTCGCTGTTCCAACTCAACGGCCAGGTATTCAGTACCATGTCGCTGGCGGGAACGCGCAGTGTAGAGGAGGTGAATGACGGAGAATGGACAGATAAAGAAATGGCGGAACAACAATACGTCACGGATTTTATAAAAGATCAATTAGAACCGCTAACGGAAGATCTGTTTATTTCTGAGCGGAGAACACATCGCGCCGGAAACCTGCTGCACTTGAAAAACGAGATCAGCGGCAGTCTAAAAGATGACCAGTATCCCATAAAGGATCTCGTTAAAGCACTGCACCCCACACCTGCTGTATGCGGTTTGCCCAGGAAGGAAGCACTCGAATTTATTTTAAAAAATGAGGTTTACAACAGGGAGTTTTACACGGGATTTGCCGGGGAAATGAATATTTTACATCAGGGCCGCCAACGCACCAGGCTGTTTGTCAACCTCCGGTGCTTAAGACTGTTTAAAGATGAGGTTCTTTTGTTTGTGGGAGGCGGTATTACCAATAAATCCAGGCCCGAAGATGAGTGGAATGAGACGGTGGCAAAAAGCCAAACTGTCAAGCGAAGCCTCATTTAAAATTTCCCCCTGCACTTTTTACTAATTTGTGTCGATGTCAAAAGCAAAGATTTATTCCGATGTACCACTCGCTCAGACAGTGATTGATCTCTGCAAAGTGCATGGTATCAGGCATGTGGTCATTTCACCCGGCAGCCGGAATGCTCCCCTCACCATTGGTTTTTCACACGATCCTTTTTTTCAGTGCTACAGTGTGGTGGATGAGCGCAGTGCCGGTTTTTTTGCCATGGGAATTGCTCAGCGATTGGGTGAGCCTGTGGCCGTGCTCTGCACCTCAGGAAGTGCGGTTTTGAATTACTATCCGGCCGTATCCGAGGCCTACTACAGTCACCTGCCACTGGTTGTGCTTTCTGCCGACAGGCCTGAGCACCTCATTGGAATTGGCGATGGACAGACTATCAATCAGGAGGATGTTTTTTCCAATCACATCCTGTATAGTGCAAACCTGAGCTTAATCCCCAAATTGAGCTCGGTCGAGTGGGATGAAAAGTTGAGTAACCTGGTGAGAGAAATCAAGCGAGCCAATGTCGAAAAAGCGGCCAAAGCCCTTGCCATCGCAAAAAATAAACCCGGTCCCGTTCACATCAATATTCCATTTGATGAGCCACTGTACGGTACTACCTCCCAACCGGTTGAAACTTACACGGATCAAGTGAATATTAATGGCGAGGATAAAAATGGCGCACCTAAGGTAGATTTGACCGAATTCATGGAAATGTGGGAGAAATCTAAGCGCAAAATGGTGATCTGCGGGGTGTTATACCCGGATTCCCTTTCAGGGGAGACCATTGAAAAGCTTGCTGCGGACAAGAGCGTGGTGGTTTTCACCGAGACGACTTCTAATTTTGATCACCCCAGATTTTTTCCCGGCATTGATAAAATCATTATGCCGCTGGATGAAACGGGAATGAAGGATTTGCAGCCCGATTTGCTTGTCACTTTTGGAGGCATGGTTATTTCCAAAAAGATCAAGGCTGTGCTGCGAAACTTTCCACCAAAGTACCACTGGCATATCGGTATGCAAAAGGCGAACGACACCTTTTTCTGCCTCAGCCACCACATTCAAATGAGTCCGGAGGCGTTTTTGTCCGAATTGCTTTCCTCAACCGGTATTAATACAGAAAGCGGCTACCGGCCCCACTGGCAAGCTGCAAAAAGTAGAAGGGCGGAAGCTCATGAAAAGTGGTTGGAGAAAATAGATTACAGTGATTTTACCGTCTTTGAAGCCATCTTAAAATTACTGCCCCAAGGCTATTCCATTCATGTCAGCAACAGCTCCACCATACGTTATATGCAACTGTTTGAAAGGCCTGAGGGAGTGGAGTTTTTCTGTAATCGAGGCACCAGCGGGATCGATGGAAGTGTCAGCACGGCGGTGGGTTTTGCCTCGGCCAATGAACGACCGACTCTACTCGTCACAGGGGATCTGAGTTTTTTCTACGACAGCAACGGCCTGTGGAACAAATATGTCCCGGACAACTTTAAGATCATTTTAATCAACAACGGAGGCGGTGGAATATTCCGAATACTTCCAGGCGACAAGAACACCGAAAACTTTGACCGGTTTTTTGAAACCATTCACGACCTGGACGCCTCTCATCTTTGCAAAATGTACGGCCTGGAATACGCGATGACCGACAATGAAAAAGAACTGGTCCCTACCCTAAAAAGCTTTTTTGACCGCAATGCCGGACCCGCTTTGCTGGAAATAAAAACCCCTCGAAAATACAATGATGAGGTGCTGCTGGACTATTTCAAATTCCTCGGCATGGAGCGTTGGGATCAGCAGTGATTTGCCAAAAAAAATAAACCCACAGTAACGGTTCTGGTTATAATATTCCGTGTGGCTGTACCGGATGCTCTGAAAAAAATGGGCCTTATCGGTGGTCTGTATCGCGGAATAATTAATTTTACAATCCGATAATCTCTTTGACCGGGGTTATGGAAGTTGGAAAGGGTGAGAAGTCAGTGGATCAGACGCCTTTCCTGGACTGTTTTTAGAAAAAATATAAAAGTAGCAATGAGCAAACCAAACTGGAAAGTAGTAAAAGAATACGGAGATATCACTTATAAAAAAAGTGACGGAGTAGCCCGGATCGCTTTTAACAGGCCTGATGTGCGCAATGCGTTCAGGCCGGAGACCACCAATGAGCTTTACGAAGCCTTTTACGATGCCAAAGAGGATACCAGCATAGGCGTAGTTCTGCTGTCGGCTGAAGGCCCCTCCTCAAAAGACGGGGTGTGGAGTTTTTCCAGCGGAGGTGACCAATCCGCACGAGGCCGTGAAGGATACGAAGACCAAAAGGGAAATCCGTCCCTGAATGTGCTGGAAGTCCAGCGACTCATACGCTTCATGCCCAAGGTGGTTATTGCCGTGGTGCCCGGTTGGGCGGTAGGTGGTGGGCACAGCCTGCATGTGGTTTGTGACCTGACGCTGGCGAGTAAGGAACACGCCATATTCAAACAGACCGACCCCGATGTAACCAGTTTTGACGGGGGATACGGTTCGGCTTATCTGGCCAAAATGGTTGGTCAGAAAAAAGCGCGCGAGATATTTTTCCTCGGACGCAATTACTCGGCTCAGGAGGCTTTTGAAATGGGGATGGTTAACGCTGTTATCCCTCACGATGAGCTGGAATCCACTGCCTGGGAATGGGCTCAGGAAATTCTCGGGAAGTCTCCCATTGCCATAAAAATGCTGAAATTTGCCATGAACCTGACCGACGATGGCATGGTGGGGCAGCAGGTTTTTGCCGGAGAGGCCACCCGACTGGCTTATATGACAGACGAAGCCAAAGAGGGACGCAATGCCTTTCTCGAAAAGCGAAAACCCAGGTTTGACAAAAAGTGGTTGCCCTGATCCCGAAACCTCATCTCCATGAATAAATTCGGGGCTTTTGTTAAGGCAGCGCGCTTGCGGACCCTGCCCCTCTCAGTGTCGGGCATAGTCGCAGGGGGTGCCCTCGCGTTCAAACAGGGCATTTTTCACCCCTGGATTTTTGTGCTGTCCCTGCTCGTAACCCTTTCCCTTCAAGTTTTGTCCAACTTTGCCAATGATTACGGAGACGGCGTTAAGGGAACAGACAAAAAGCGCACCGGTGAGCAGAGGCTGGTGGCTTCGGGCATAATTTCACCGGGGGGGATGAAGAAAGCTGTCATCGCCAGTGCAGCGGTCTCATTTTTGCTTGGTCTGGCCTTGATATTCGCGGCCTTTGGTTGGGAAGACGCCGCCTATCTGCTGATTTTTGCAGTACTTGGAGTCGGAGCCATAGCAGCGGCCATCAAGTACACGGTCGGAAAAGGGGCCTTCGGCTATTCCGGACACGGGGACCTGTTCGTCTTTTTGTTTTTCGGTCTGGTAAGTGTCATGGGAAGCTTTTTTCTCTACGCCAAAGAACTACAGCTCGTGGCACTTTTACCCGCCTGCATCATCGGTTTTCTGAGCACCGCAGTGCTGAACCTCAACAACATGAGGGATTTGCGCACGGACAAAAAGAGCAAAAAGTTTACAGTGGCAGTCAAACTGGGAGCCCGAAAGGCCAGGTTTTACCACTTCGCACTCATCGCATCGGCATTTGTTCTCGCACTGATTTACGCCTTTACCTATTCAGAAAACCCTTCTGAATGGCTGTTTCTGATTGCTTTCGTCCCGCTTTTTATTCATTTGAAAAAGGTGGCAGGTACTGAAGATTTGGAGAAACTGGATCCCGAGCTCAAAAAGGTCGCCCTGAGCACTTTTCTGTTTGCCCTTTTGTTGGGACTGGGATATCTTTTGTAAGTTAAGATTGCAGCAGATAAAAAGTCAAGATCATGAAAGCGAATTTCCATCAATACATCCTGAACTTCAAAAGACCGGCGGGTACTTCTCGCGGTACACTCCGCACCAAGGAAACCTGGTTTATCATCCTGGAATCAGAAGGCAAAACCGGTGTGGGAGAGTGCGGAATAATGAGAGGCCTCAGTGCGGACGATGTGCCCGGCTATGAGGGCAAACTCAGGTGGTGTTGTGAAAACATCCACCTCGGCAGGGAGCGACTCATGGGTGAATTGATAGCATTTCCAAGCATTCAGTTTGGACTGGAGATAGCCTTGAAATCCCTGGAGAGCCACACGCCCTTCGAACTATTTCCCTCCGCATTTACCAGAGGAGAGGATGCCATACCCATCAACGGATTGATCTGGATGGGAGAGGAGGATTTTATGAAAAAGCAGATCAGAGCGCGTATCGATGCCGGTTTTCACTGCATCAAAATGAAGATTGGAGCTATAGATTTTGAAACAGAGTACGCCCTGCTGCGATCCATCAGAGAGGAGTACAGCAGCGATGTAATAGAATTGCGGGTAGATGCCAATGGCGCTTTTTCTCCGGAAGAGGCAGGTGAAATTCTGCAGCGGCTTTCGGAACTCGACCTACACTCCATCGAGCAACCCATCAAATCGGGTCAGCCGGAGCAGATGGCCGCCCTCTGCGAGAAAACACCCCTGCCAATCGCACTGGATGAGGAGTTGATCGGAGTGTTTGAAAAAGGTGACAAAGCCCGCCTCATTCAAGCCATCCGGCCCCAATACATTATCCTAAAACCGAGTTTTGTAGGCGGTTGGAAGGGCAGCATGGAGTGGATAGAACTGGCGGAAAAAACCGGTGCGGGATGGTGGATCACCAGTGCCCTTGAGAGCAATGTCGGACTCAACGCCATCGCTCAATGGACCTATACCCTCGGACAAGATATGCCCCACGGACTTGGAACCGGAAGCCTCTTCACCAACAATTTTGAAAGTCCGCTCCTGGTTCAAGGTGGAGAGCTCCACTACAATCCGAAGGGAAGCTGGAGTTTTGACCTCAAATAAATCCCACTCTTCAATTCCAAAAAATGAAGTCTTTTGCAGTTAAAATCCACAACTCCTTCCGCCTAGACGGGCATTCATTTGATCCGCGCTCGCCCGGTGAATTGCCCCGGAGATTAATCGGCAAAGGAGATGCTTTCAGTGGGGAAATGGGCGAATTTATTAAGGTGTGGACCAGCCCCGAAGATACCATTGAACTGCAGACATCGGGTTCCACCGGAAAACCAAAGAAAATAAGGGTCAAAAAGCGAGCCATGGTCAATTCGGCCCTGGCTACCGGTCAGTTTTTCGGTCTGGAAAGCGGCAATACAGCCCTGTTGTGCCTGCCCGTGCAGTACATTGCCGGCAAGATGATGCTGGTGAGAGCCATGGTGCTCGGCCTTGAGCTGGACAGCCTGGAACCAACCAACCGGATCCGGCCCATTTCCGGGAAACACTACGATTTCTGCGCTGTGGTACCCACCCAGTTGGAAGAAAGCAGGGATAACCTCCATCAGTTTGCGACCGTGATCGTCGGAGGAGCAGCAGTTCCGGGAAAGCTGGAAGAGGAATTAAAGGACCACCCCTGCGATATTTACGCCACCTACGGAATGACAGAAACCCTAACTCACGTGGCGGTACGGAAACTGGGGCGGGACAAGGATTACACAGCACTTCCCGGGGTCGAATTCTCCATTGACCACAGGGAATGTCTCACCATCAAAGCCCCGCATCTTAGGTCTGAGCCCTTAACCACCAATGACGTGGTAAAACTTCTGTCCAAACACCGGTTCGAATTGCTGGGCAGGTGGGACCATGTGATTAATTCGGGGGGTGTCAAACTCTTTCCGGAAGAAATAGAGAAAAAGCTGCACCACCGGATGAAGTTCCCCTTCTTTATGGCTTCCGAAAAGGACGACAAGCTCGGTGAGCGGCTTATCATGGTAGTAGAACATCCCGGAAAGTTCACCCCTCCCGATTTCCTTTTTGAGGATCTCCACCCCTACGAGAAACCCAGGAAAATATACACCCTGTCGGGATTTGAGTACACCGAATCCGCAAAAATTAATCGGCCTGAAACAATGAATCGGTTGGGGGGTGCGTCTTAGGATGGTTAAATTTTGAGGTTCTATACATAAAAAAATATTGCCACCCGTACATCAGGAGGAGGTTTTACTATAGTAGAAGTTCCGGAAAACCAGGCAAATCCAGAAGTTGTTTTTCTGCCCCACAATAATTTGGTGGCGAGGTAATTTCCTCCCTTTCCAATTTTTCTTATATTTACCCCTATGAAACGCGAGCCTAAAAACATCAACCCCTTTACCGACTTTGGCTTTAAAAAGCTGTTCGGGAAGGAAGCCAGTAAGGACATTCTTCTGGACTTTCTCAATGCGGTGTTGGTTGACGAGGTGGGTGAAATTGCGGACCTCGAATTTTCAAAAAACGAGCATCTGGGTGCAACCGAATTGGACCGAAAAGTTGTCTTCGATATCTTTTGTTGAACGACAAGTGGGGAGCGTATAATCATCGAAATGCAGAAATTCTTTCAGACGTTTTTCAAGGAACGATCCTTGTTTAACAGTTCCTTTGCCATTCAGGAGCAAGCCATCAAAGGAGACTGGGACTTCAGACTGTATCCTGTATATTGCATTTTCCTACTTGATTTTGCATTAGATGACGATGTTATCCAACGGGATCAATACTTTCACAAAGTCAAACTGATCGAAGCACAAACAGGACAGGTTTTCAATGACAAGCTCAGCTTTATTTATCTGGAAATCCCCAAATTCAATAAAAACCTCGATGAGTTGGAAACCAATTTTGACAAATGGATGTATTTATTAACAAGACTGGAGTTTTTGGAGCGATTGCCCAAAACTCTGCAATCTAAAATATTTGAAAAAGTCATGGGAATAGCTGAGTTAACAAAGTTAGAGAAAGAGGATAGAAAAGCCTACGAGGAGAGCCTTAAAAAACATCGGGATCTCAAAAACGTCATGGATACCAGGTATCGGCAGGGTATGGAGGAAGGAATAGAAAAGGGAATAGAAAAGGGAATGAAAAGGGGCGTAGGAAATACCGCCATCGGAATGTTAAAGGAGGGTATTGACATTGAGGTAATTTCCAGGTCTACAGGATTGACAAAGGATGAATTGTTAGAGATATTCCGAAATGCCGGTTTGGTGTAGGGGATATTAGTACCCTTTAAAGGATTGATTTAGGTGACCCAATGCCTCCTTTGGCCCATACAAAATGCAGCAGAGCCTGTTCAACCATGAGGGAGATGGAAGGATGCTAAATGGGATTTACCTCGGTGCATAGAGAAATGGCCGGGATATCAATTTCTCCCCTTTGTGACTGTGGATGGAAGACCAATAAGCACCCTCACTCAATCCCAGAACATTTATTCGACCTGCATATCCCCACTCAGTCTGGCCAATCCTCTTTTATTCAAATCATGGACAACTACGGTGAGATCGCCAGGGATATTGTCACCATTAGTTCCTATACGAACCACGCCATCTGTTGGATTGGGATAAATAAAAAAGTTCTTGATAGTTCGATCCGCATCCCAATCACTCGCATTTTCTCTGACTACCCGCGCATAATGACCTCACGGAGAATCGACAATCACATCCTTCAAAACGGCAATTTTTAATACGGGAAATGTCGCAGGCTGGGAAATATGGCTAAAAAGGTTCATAGAGACCAGGGAATCATTTACTCCTTCCAAAACAAAATTCCAAAGGTCCGGCTGAATTACCGATGCAATGCCATTGTCGTGAAAAAAATCCACAGAACTGAAATGAAAAATAAACTCTTTGCCATGGAGGGCTTCGCTCTCTCCATAAATTCCACCGGGAAATTTTAGGCCCTGGCCCGACTCCTGTGAAAAAATAAGGTTTCCTCTAAATCCTTCCTTGCGCACCTTATTTATTGCAATCAAGCTGTCCCCCAATTCATAATCCAATATGCTGTAAAATTTACGATTATGCCATAAATCACTTATGTCTGGAAATTCCGGGTCAATAGAAATGAGGGAATCCTCTCTGTTTACAATACCATCTTCCACTTTAAAGGCGAGTTCGAAACTTCCTTGATCATCTATCTTGTATATGTCTCCGGAAAGCAACTCTGCAAAGTAGATGTGTTTTCCATCATTGGGCACTCGCTTCAGTGCATTTGAAATATTATACTCTCTCTCGGGCTGGTTGAAGGTAAGTTTAAACATACTTTCCACCACATCAAATTGATTGTCCATCAAATACACCTGGTGTTTATGATTTCCTGAAAGTCCGGGATCCGACATGGGAATGTGCATCAAATACCGATCTGCATCGCTGAAATATTTGAAATTGAGGAAGTGGAAATCCAAATGGTGGGTATCAATCAAGCTTCCGGAAGGGGAATATGTTATATCAGTAATATTCCCTACTCAATAATACCCCTCCTCCACCAAATATTCCCGCACATATTCTCTTACTCCGGTTTCGAGATCGGTAAAAGAGTGGTTAAACCCGGCCCTTCTGAGTTTATCCATTTCAGCACTGGTGTAGTACTGGTAATTTGGGCGGATATCCGTGGGGGTGTCGATAAAGTCGATTTGGGGCTTTTTGTCCATGGCACTGTAGACTGCACCGACCAGATCAAGAAAGGTGCGTGGTTGGCCGGTGCCCACATTGTAAATGCCACTGGCCGGCTTTTGGGTGTAGAGAAAATCCATGACCTTCAGCACGTCAAAGACCCAAATGAAGTCGCGCTGCTGATGCCCGTCCTTCACTCCCTTTTTGTGTGATCTGAAAAGCTTTACGGAGCCGGTATTCTTTATTTGATTGAAAGCGTGAAATACCATGGAGCTCATGCGTCCCTTGTGGTACTCGTTGGGGCCGTATACATTGAAAAACTTGAGTCCGTACCAGTTGGGCGGTTGGTCTGTGGCTTCTTCCAGGACCCATCGGTCAAATCGATGCTTGGATTTGGCGTAGGCGTTGAGTGGTTGTAGGCTGGGAATCAGGGCGTGGTCGTCCGAGTAGCCCAGGGATCCATCTCCGTAAGTGGCTGCTGAAGAGGCGTAGATCAGGGGTATCTGTTCCCGGCAACAATACTCCCAAATTCTTTTGGAGTACCGGAAATTGAGTTCGTCAAACAGCCCGGTGTCATCGCTGGTGGTATCGGTCCTGGCGCCGAGGTGGAAGATGAAATCAAGCTCGGGTTTGACCCTTTCCAGCCAGTTGAAAAATTCATCCCTTTGGATTTTTGTGAGACGCTCGGTTCGCGTCCAGTTTTTCTCTTTTTTCTTCGGGCTGAAATCATCCACCGCCAGGAGGGGGCCGGCTCCTTTTCTGAAGAGATAGCCCGTCAGGCAACTCCCTATAAAACCGGCTCCTCCCGTAATTGCGATCATTTTGCTGACATTTAATCTTGGTAAGTTTCCATGGGTGGACAGGTGCACATCAGGTTGCGGTCCCCGTAGGCGTTGTCCACGCGTCCAACTTGCACCCAGAATTTGTGCCCGTGGCGAAGTTGTTCGAGAGGATAGGCCGCTTTCTCTCGAGAGTAGGGATAATCCCAATTGTCGCCGGTCACCTCCTGAAGTGTATGTGGGGCGTTTATCAGTACGTTATTTTCCTGATCTGCTTCCCCTTTTGCAATCTCGTCTATTTCATCTTTTATGCCGATCATGGCATCCACGAAGAGATCCAATTCTTCCAGGCTCTCGCTCTCTGTAGGTTCAATCATAATGGTGCCGTTGACCGGGAAAGAGAGGGTGGGTGCATGGAATCCGTAATCGATCAATCTCTTCGCCACGTCCTCGGCGGTAATTCCCACCGACTTGTAAGGCCTCAGATCGACTATCACCTCGTGGGCGCAATGCCCTTTTTTCCCGACATAGAGAATCTGATATTCTTTTTCCAGGCGAGCTCTCAGGTAGTTGGCATTGAGAATAGCGTAAAAAGTGGAGTCTTTTAGGCCTTTTCTTCCGAGCAACCTGATGTACGCGTGAGAAATCAGCAAAATAGAGGCACTGCCATAGGGCGCTGCTGCCACTGCCGGAATTCCGAGGGGTCCTCCGGTTTCCACCAATGGGTGGTTGGGTAGAAAAGGAATCAATTTGTCGTTGACGCAAATAGGTCCCATGCCTGGTCCACCTCCTCCGTGAGGAATGGCAAAGGTCTTGTGCAGGTTCAGGTGACAGACATCGGCCCCGATCTTTCCCGGATTGGAGTAGCCCACTTTTGCGTTCATATTGGCTCCGTCCATATAGACCAGACCGCCGTTTTTGTGCACTACCTCGCATATATCGAGAATGTCTTCCTCAAAAACACCATGTGTGGAGGGGTAGGTAATCATGAGTGCAGAGAGGTTTTCCTTGTGTTTTTCAGCTTTTTCTCTCAAATCATCAAGATCGACATTGCCATTGTCGTCGCATTTTACAACTACCACTTTCATTCCGGCCATAACTGCAGAAGCGGGATTGGTTCCGTGGGCAGAGGAGGGAATAAGAGCCACATTGCGGTGGAGATCTCCCCGGTCCCGGTGGTATGCCCTGATGACCATAAGCCCCGTTAATTCCCCCTGGGCTCCTGAATTTGGCATGAATGAACAGCCTGTAAACCCGGTAATCTCACACAGGTAGGCGGACAGCTCATCCACGATTTGTTGATAGCCCTTCATTTGGGCTTCGGGTGCAAATGGGTGAATCTCCGAGAATCCATCGAATGAAACGGGCAGCAACTGCGTAGCGGCGTTCAGTTTCATGGTGCAGGAGCCGAGCGGAATCATGGAGTGGACCAGCGAGAGGTCCTTGTTCTCCAAGCTCTTGATGTACCGCATCAATTCGGTTTCGGTGCGGAATTTATTGAAAACGGGATGCTGGAGCCAGTCGTCGGTGCGCAACAAATCCTCCTGAATGACGGTGTCCGCGGTTTCGGGAATGAGGCCCGGGGGCACTTCCTTGCCCTTAGCAAAGGCAAAAATAGTGTAAATTTCCTCCAGGTCTTCTAAGGTTACGGTTTCATCGAGGCTAATTTGGACGCGTCCGTTATGCACAAAAAAGTTGATTCTGTGGTCTTCAGATGCCTGTCGCAGTCTCTCTGCTGTTTCTTCGCCCACTTCCAGGCAAATGGTATCGAAAAACATCTTGTTGCACTGGTTGTAGTCGAGTTTTTTGAGTTCATCACTGAGCCAACAGGTTTTGGCCTGGATGGAGGCCGCGATTTTTCTCAAACCCTTTGGTCCGTGATAAACGGCGTACATACCGGCCATTATTGCCAAAAGCGCCTGCGCTGTGCAGATATTGGAAGTGGCCTTCTCGCGCTTGATATGCTGTTCGCGGGTTTGCAGTGCCATTCGGTAGGCAGTGTTTCCGTGGCGGTCCTTGCTGACCCCGATTATTCTACCCGGCACCTGTCTCTTGTAGTCTTCTTTGGTGGCAAAAAATGCGGCATGGGGTCCACCGGCTCCCAATGGGACACCAAATCGCTGAGAATTGCCCACCACTGCATCCACACCCCAGTCGCCGGGGGGGCTTAAAAGACATAGGGCCATTAGATCGGAAGCCACTACTGTCATTATTTTTTTCTCCTTGCAATTCTCCACAAAATCCCTGTAGTCATGAACTTCGCCACGGCCGTTTGGATACTGGACCAAAGCACCGAAGTAGGATTCATCCAGGGGGTGCTCCATCCAGTTTCCTGCGTCGATTTCAATACCCAGTGGAAGCGCGCGTGAACGCAGTACATCGAGCGTTTGCGGGAAGGCGTTGATATCTACGAAGAAGCGCTTGCGATTTTCCTTTTTCAATTTTCGCTGTGAGATGGAGTAAAACATCCCCATGGCTTCTGCTGCCGCGGTGGCCTCGTCCAAAAGAGATGCATTGGCTACCGGCAGACCGGTGAGTTCCGATACCATTGTTTGGAAATTGATCAGTGCTTCCAGTCTTCCCTGGCTGATCTCGGCCTGATAAGGGGTATAGGCCGTGTACCAGCCGGGGTTGTGGAAGATATTTCGCAGTATAACCGAGGGAGTGATGGTATTGTAGTAACCGAGTCCGATATAGGACCTGAATACCTCATTTTTGGCTGCTATTTTTTTGGCCAGTCGCAGGTACTCGTGCTCGTTGAGGGATTTGGGTACTTTGAGATTGCCATCTACTCTTATGTGTTTGGGCAGTACTTCATCTATAAGTTGGTCTCCGGATTGAACGCCAATGGCTTCAAACATTTTCTCATGATCCGGTTCCCAAATGCCGATGTGGCGGTTGGCAAATCGCTCGGGGTGCTTGATATTCATAAGATTAAGGTTTTTTCAGTTAAAAATAAACCTGCTTTCCAACTCACTTGTCGAATCGCTCCTGATTGGAGAGCGGTTAATATCACAATGCAACAACGGGCCGGCCGAAGAGATAATATGAAATGGTCAAAACAAAGTAAATTGATGGGCGAATAGTCCATCAGATTTTGAATGCCGATCTGATCTCGTCCGTTTTATCGAGTTTTTCCCAGGTAAAAAGCTCCACATCCATGGATTTTGGGTGGTTGGTGGAGTTGGGCTGACCGATGAATTCCTTTTTCTTCATCTTATTTTTTCTGCCCATGTGCCCGTAGGCTGCGGTTTCTGAGTAAATGGGGTTGCGCAGTTTGAGTTGCTGCTCGATCCGGTAGGGACTCAGATCAAACATCTCGCTGATGATGTTGCTGATCTGGTAGTCTTTCATATCTACTTTGGAGGTTCCGTAGGTGTTTACGTAAATGCCCACGGGGTCTTTTACTCCAATGGCGTAGCCGAGCTGGACGAGCATTTCGTCTGCAATCCCTGCTTTGACCATGTTTTTGGCGATATATCTGGCCGCATAAGCTGCGGAGCGGTCCACCTTGCTCGGGTCTTTCCCCGAAAAAGCACCTCCGCCATGTGCTCCTTTCCCTCCATAAGTATCGACGATTATTTTTCTCCCGGTAAGTCCGGTATCGGCATGCGGGCCTCCTTCCACGAATCTCCCGGTGGGATTTATGTGCAATTTGACATCTTTGTTAAATAGTTTTCGCACGCTCTCGCTGCAGTTGTCAAAAACGCGGGGCAGAAGAATGGTCTTCATGTCGCCCTCGATCTTGCGCAGCATTTTTTCGTCGTCATCGATAAAAGGATCGTGTTGGGTAGAAATGACGATGGTGTCTATGCGGGTGGGTTTGTTGTGGTCGTCGTATTCGATGGTGACCTGGGATTTGGAATCGGGTCTCAGGTAGTCGATGACGTTGCGCTCTCTTCGCATCTTTGCCATTTCTTGCAAAATACGGTGTGAAAGGAAGAGGGGCAATGGTATGAGGTCTTCGCTTTCATTGGAGGCGTAACCAAACATCATTCCCTGGTCTCCGGCGCCCTGGTCTTCGGGTTTTTCTCTGTCCACGCCCCGGTTGATATCGGGGGATTGTTCATGGATGGCGGAGAGGATGCCGCATGAATCGCCCACGAATTTGTATTCGCTTTTGGTGTAGCCAATTTTGTTGATCACGGACCTGATGATTTTCTCCAGGTCCACATAGGCTTTTGAAGAAACTTCTCCGGCGACTACTACCTGTCCGGTGGTTACGAGTGTTTCGCAGGCGACTTTGGAGTGGGGATCAAAGGCGAGGAAATGATCGAGAATGGAATCCGATATCTGGTCGGCTACCTTGTCGGGATGTCCTTCTGATACGGATTCTGAGGTGAAAAGATATGCCATAATTTTTTCTGTCTGATGTATTTTTAAAAAGCGGCCCAAAAGTAAGAAAATCCGTGGTACTTACCAACGGTTTACTCTAAAACAAGTGCCCCCGAATAAGCTCTTGGGCAATTTTAAGGGGTTTTCTATGCCAAAATGGGTTATTCAGTCCTGTTTTGGAATAGAAAGGGTGAAACAAAATTGAGGGATTTGGGTTTATTTGCACTCCTTTTAGGGATCAATTTACAACTCAGGCAACCATCATAAAGTCAGTTCCTTTCTCGTATCCTTTTTTCCTCAGAAAGTTTTCGATTTTCTCCCTTGCCCCGCGCACTGAGACATATCCCAGAATGTAAATCTGCCCCTTGTCCGGAATATCTTTGTAGCATATGCACGGCACAGGCAAATTATTATTTTCCATCAGATCGATATACCCCGCAATTGAAACACCAAATTTTTCAAGGTGTCCGACCTTTTTTCTGGAGAGTCTTCCAGCTCCCCATATCCAGACTTCTTCGATGTTTTTTTCAGCTAAAAAGGAGGCGAGATACCTCGCCTTCAACCTGAAAAATGAATCCCGGCAGTATCTTGTGTCTGTACGAGATAAGCGGTCTCCTGAATCCCTCCATTTCAAAAGTGTAGTCGGCACTTTGGCCATTTTAACCCCTAAGCCTAGCCACCTCAGCCACATTTCATAATCCTCTGGGAAGTCACCCTCGCGGTATCCTCCGTAATGGTCCACCAGTTTTTTGCGGAACATCACAGATGGATGGGGCAATGCAGACTCGACAAAGCGGTTGTTTTCGATTTCTTCAGTGGTGCAAATGTGGTTAATCCAATTCACGTATTCTAGCATGCCACTGGAATTCAACTCACCGTCTGTGCAAAAGTGCTCCACTTTAGTAGCGCAGAGTCCGATGTCGGGATTGCTGGTCAAGAATTCAACTTGCTCTTCAAGTCTTTTGGGAAATGCTACATCATCTGCATCCATGCGGGCGATTAAATCGGAACTGCATTTTGATATGCCGAAATTGAGGGCAGAAACTATTCCCTTTCCCGGGTTGGGTAAAACTTTAATTCGGGGATCGTCCAGCTTTTCCAGGAATGATCGTCCCTCATCCACTGAACCATCGTCCACAGCAATCAACTCCCAGAAAGACATGGTTTGCGACCTGATTGAATCAATGCACTTTCTAAGGGTTTGCTCCGCATTGCGAAATGGCATTACAATAGAAACCCGGGTAATCAAATCCACTTTAATTAATGGGGATTATTATCCGCCTCCAAAGAGGAAGCCGCGCTGTCCGCACTGAATTTTGGAGAAGCGGCCGATTGGGATTTTGATTTCCAGTGTGGCGTAGGCGTTGATGTTTCTGAGATTGCCGGGGCTGTAGGTGTCGTCCAGGGTTCTGGAGAGTGGGAATGCATTGGCATTGTCCGAGCCCTCGCTGGAGGTGAAGTTTTGGAAGGCGTACTCAAAGCGGAGACCGAGGCCCACTGTGAATTCTCTGGAGCCAAACAAGTAGCCGCCAAAGCCGATGACGCCGGAGAGGTAGTTGTCGGTGTACATGCTCTCTACATCAATCTCTGCAAAGGGGTTGGAATTGTTGGTGAGGTCGTGCTCGACGCTTCCTATAAAACTCATCTTGGGTCCAATTTCGATAAATGCGCCCTGATTGACAAAGCGGTAAAGCAGCATCACATCTGTTGACTGCCATTCGATGCGGTGCTCACCGGCCTGAAAAAAGTCGTTTCCTTTGTAGTCGTAGGTTTGATTGCCGCGGGTCATGAGGCCCTCGAGTATGAAACCTCCGCCCTGATCAAAGTTGACGTGGAAATTGAGGCCGTATCTCAGGCCGCTGTTGATATTCATGTCGTGAAACTCACTGTCACTTATGTTGCTCTCCCAAAGTACTGTAGGGCCGTAGCCGACTTTGGCGCCCGCCTCAAACCAGGTGTCCTGGGCCTTGAGCTGAAAGGCGATCATTGCAATAATTACAAGTAGTAGTAGTCTTAAATTCATGATAGTATTGTTTAAAATTTTTGCATGTGACGGTAAAGTTAAGACATTTTTTGGGACTGGCAAGGGGCCCGGTTGAATTTAAGTGTTTGGTAACGATACTTGGGTTTATTCGCCGGTCAGTTTTTTGATTTCTTCGCTAAAGTGACGGCTGAGGGGTTCGTAGCCGCTTGTGGCCGGTCCTGAAAAGCCGGTGTAGGTGGATACTATCCGGTGTTCGCTGTCCAGAAAAATGGTGGTGGGGAAGGATTGGACGCGGTCCTCTATGCCGAGTTTTGCTGCTGCTTCTTCTCTGTCGAAATAGCCGGCTAAATAGAAGTGCAGGTCGAGTTCGAGGTCCCGGTTGTAGTTTTTCAAAAGGGGTAGTGCGCGCTCTTTTTCCCGGTATCGCTCAAAGGAGAGGACAACCACATCGAGGTCTTTATCGCTGGTGAGTTCATGCAGTAGCTGCTTGGCATCTTTGCAATTGGGACACCAACTTCCGGACACCAGGACGACCAGGGGCTTGCCCTCGTACTTTTCTGAAGTGACTTCCTGCCCGTCGATATCCAGGGCGGTGAATTCAAGCCGATCGCTTTTGAAACGGGTTATTGTGGTGGGGTCCTCCAGCCGGGTTTCCTCGCCCCTCCTTGCGGTCCACTCTGCTTCGTAGTGGGAACCTGAGCGGAAAAAACCCTCCACGCTGCCGTCCTCAAACTTTTTGGCCCCAAAGAGAAAGGCAAATACGCCGTCGAAGGTGGAAAGCCACAGTTTATCGTCTTCTACATTGCCTTGTAAAAAGCGGTAGTCGCCGGTGTTGGTCATAAAGGTTCCGGTGATCTGCAAATTGCTCTGCTCGAATTCTCCGATGGCGGGGTTGGGATTGTCGGAACCGGGGTTGAAGACTACATCCCAGCGGCCGTCAAAATTTTCGGCGTCTTCGATTTTGGTGTTGGCTGGGAGTGCAAAGCGGTGGTTTTGGCCAAACTGTGCTTCAAAGGGCACGCGGTAATTGCTTCTGGAGGGGACAACCCAGTACCCCTGCATGGCGTTTTCGGCAAAAACGGCCCGGAGGTAGTTTTCTGAACCGGGAAAGCGCATGGTGAGGGTGTCTTTTGCAATGGTCATGTCCCTCCCGAATGCGATGTCGGTAACTACTACTTCTTCGGCTGCATTGCGGAATACGGCTTCCATCTGGTCTGCATCGTTGTAGCGGACCTCAAAGTTGAAGGGCAATCTGTCGTCGGGAACGGCTGCGCGCTGACCGGGCGTGGGTGCTTGTCCTCCGGGTCGAAAGGTGGTCTGCTGATCGAGGTAGAGTTCGCCTCTCCAGGGGCCTGGTGGCAATTGGTCATAGTGGTGACGCACTTCTATGCAGCTCGCAAGGAGGAGGCTGATTCCCAGGATTGCTATTCCCGTTCTGATTTTTCCGGCCATGTCGGTATTTTTTATCGTGTTAACGATAGGTTGTGCGAAGGTAACGAAAAGACTTCATTGAAGGTTGATTTCGGACCAATTTGGAATTGACAGTTGACAGTTGACAGTTGACAATGGACAATTGACAGTTGACAATGGACAATTGACAGTTGACAATGGACAAGTGACAATGGTTTTGGTGTGG
>REEO01000003.1 GCA_007695035.1 Saprospirales bacterium
CTCCGACAGAGCACTGAAAAGAATTATCACCTGGAAAACCGATATCATGGATTTGAGGGACGTTCCCAGGGGTGAATTTATCGGATATGGAACCGCCTTTCAGGCACAGCAGGATATGCGAATCGCCGTAATGCCACTAGGCTATTCCAACGGCTACCCCAGAGCACAATCCAACCGGGGTCTCGTACTCATTCACGGAAAAAAGGCGCCCATCACAGGTCTTATTAATATGAATCTTTTCATGGTGGATGTGACAAATATACCCGATGCAGAAGTGGGTGACGAGGTGGTACTGGTAGGCCGTCAAAAAAACAGTGTAATCAGGGTAAGTTCTTTTACCGAATCGGTCAATTTGCTGAATAACGAAATGCTCAGCAGATTGCCATCGGCCATTCCGCGAACGGTAGTGCGTTGATTCGGGCGATAAAAAATTTTTTCTTTCTTCGAAATGAAGCAAGTTCAACAATATAAAACAATGCAGTTATGAGTAAAAAACCACTGATTCTGGTGACCAATGACGACGGCATGTTTGCCCCGGGCATCAAAAACCTGGTAAATGCTGCAAAAGAGCTGGGTGAACTGTTGGTAGTCGCACCGGATTCGCCACAGTCGGCCAAGGGACATGCCGTAACCATGAGTGTGCCACTCAGGCTCAATAAAGTAGATGCATTCGGCCCCGATGTGGAGGCTTACGAATGCTCCGGTACTCCCGTGGACTGCGTTAAACTCGCCAAACACGTTTTACTCAAAGACAGAGAGGTGGATTTGTGCATAAGTGGTATAAACCACGGAAGCAATGCGTCTGTAAACATCATTTACTCAGGTACCGTCTCCGCAGCACTGGAAGCTTCACTGGAAGGCATACCTTCTATTGGGTTTTCCCTTTTGGACTATTCGTTTGAAGCCAACTTTGAGGCATCAGTCCACTATGCCAAACTGATTATTTCTTATGTGTTGGAATACGGCTTATCAGATTGTAAGTTGCTCAACGTTAATATCCCCAGATTGCCATTGGATCAAATTAAGGGAGTGAAAGTCTGCCGGCAGGCTGAGGGGCGATGGGTGGAAGACTTTACTGAAGGTTTGGACCCCAGAAAGCAGCGGTACTTCTGGTTGACGGGCAATTTTATTGTGGATGACAATGGCCCCGATACCGACATTTTTGCACTTACAAACGGATATGTCTCCGTGGTTCCCTCCTGGCACGACCTCACCCGCTACCCCGCTATCAAATCCAATGCGCAATTGGAGGAATACGTTACACAAAGCAACAACCGTTAAATTAGCTTACAAACTAAAACCGTATAACAATATGGACCATATCAGAAAACCATTACCGAAAAAACCACCTGCAGACAGATACTGGAAAGGACTGGTAGCGGGGATAGTGGTTCCTTTTGTGGGTTACGCCATTTTGCTAATGCTTTACGACTATTTGGATGGCTGGGGCGTGATATCGGACCAGGGGTTATCCCCTGATTTCCGGGAGCGCACCCTCGCCCTTGTGGCCATTTGCTTGTTGATTTTTCCCGCAAATTATTTTAAGAAAAACTACATGACCAACGCCATCAGGGGTATCACCTTCCCCATGTTGATTTACGTAGGGTTGTGGATTTACTTTTACTTGCCTGGCCTTTTCAGTGGGTGATCACATTGTCCCGGACAGGTTTACTGCTTCCGGGAATAGCTACAACCTTTTTAATAGAATAAAACACCAGCCGAAAGGCCTTTGTTAACCACTGATCAATGAAATACTACCTCATAGCCGGCGAGTCTTCCGGTGACCAACACGCTGCCTACCTGATGAAATCCCTGAAAAAGCTGGACAGCAGCGCTGAATTCAGATACTGGGGTGGGGACAGAATGAAGGAAGTAGGTGATACCGATCCGGTTCGTCACATCGACGACCTCGCTTTTATGGGATTCTGGGAAGTGGCGGTCAATATCAGAACTATTTTAAAAAACCTAAAACTCGCAAAACGCGATATAGCCAAATTTTCTCCCGATTATCTGATCCTGGTTGATTATCCGGGATTCAACTTGCGGATAGCAGAGTGGGCGCACAAAAAAAAGATGAAAGTGGTGTATTACATCGCGCCACAGGTTTGGGCCTGGAAGGAAAACAGGGTTAAAAAAATACGCAGGCATTGCGATCTGCTGCTGACCATTCTCCCTTTCGAAGAGGACTATTTCAAGGATAAGGGTGTGGTCCAGGCCAAATTTATCGGCCACCCACTAATGGACCACTTCGATACTTTTAAAGCCAATGCCGACGGATTTGATCCCTCAGAAAAGCTGTTCGGCATTTTTCCGGGCAGCAGAAGACAGGAAGTCAACTACATCCTACCTCCGGTCTCAGCAGTTTTTCAAAAATACCCCGATACTCAATTCGGCCTTTCTGTCTCCGACCAATTGCGCAACTCCCCCGAACTCTACCATCAGCATCTAAACAATGCAGCCAATGTGAAGAGGTTTACAGGGCGTCAACACGACCTGTTGGCCCATTCTGAAGCAGCCCTCGTGAAATCCGGCACCAGCACCCTGGAAGCTGCACTGTTGAATGTCGCACAAACAGTGATTTACAAAGGCAACCCGGTCTCTTTTTTCATTGCAAAAAGGGTGGTCAAGGTGCCCTATATTTCCCTGGTAAATCTCATCCTCGGATACAAACTGGTAGAGGAGCTCATCCAATCCGATGTGAACGAGAAAAATCTCGATAAAGCTGTGGAACTACTGAAAACTCCGGAAGAGCAGGAACGACAAAAAGCAGGCTACAAAGAATTGCGTGAAAAACTGGGGGGACCCGGAGCAAGTGATCGAGCCGCCAGAGCAATTGTGCAACTTTAGAGGGCATGATGGGTGGCTAATGGCCAGGTGTGGTTTTTTAACCTAATGTAGCCGGCATTGCTCAATTTCCTGTCAACTGAA
>REEO01000080.1 GCA_007695035.1 Saprospirales bacterium
ACACTTAGGTAATAGATTATAAAACCCGGTTGCTGTGATGGCGGCCGGGTTTTTTTGTCAATGGAAAAATGATGTTTGCTTAACAACAATAGGTTATCTAAATTTTTGGTAAACATTATATTAAAAGGCCCAAAAAACATACTTCCATTCTTCGAAAATCATTAAATTTGGGGTTTTAATAAAGTGGAGTTTAGAAGTGAATAGCTGAAATGCTTTGCTCTTTGCCCCGTGATTAATAATTATACGGTTCTTATGAAGAAGCCCAATATAAGATTTGATCTCTCTCTTGTGGTAATACCATTGTCTATTGTTGCTGCCTATTTTTTGTACCATTATGTACTCGGTCATCCCGATAATTTTGTGGATGGAGATCCGGCGCGTGAACCTATCGACAACAACGTTCTTGGTGTTATTTATAAAGGTGGTTCGATTGTGATTTTGTTGATTTCATTTCAGCTCATCATGGTGGTTTATGTGATTGAGCGATTTTTAGCATTGAAGTTATCGCAGGGTAAGGGGGATATGGCTGCTTTTGTCAAAAATATAAAATCCCTTTTAGCCAGTGGCAAAACTAAAGCCATCAATGATGCTTGTGATCAACAGCGTGGAGCGGTTGCGAATGTCGTAAAAACCGGAATTTCCACTTACCTGGACAGAAAAAAACAGGAAGAGGTTGATCAGAAGGATATCTATCTGATCCAAAAAGAATTGGAAGAGACCACGCAGTTGGAACTTCCCCTTTTAAACCGGAATATGTTTATTCTGTCCACCATTGCCCAGATTTCCACCCTTATTGGACTGTTGGGGACCGTAACCGGAATGATCAAGGCTTTTGGTGCACTGGCTACCGTGGGTGAACCCGATCCTGTGGGTCTGGCTGGGGGGATTTCTCAGGCCCTCGTAACCACTGCTCTGGGAATCAGTACGGCGGCTGTTACCATTGTGTTTTACAACTATTTTGCCAACCGGATTGATCGAATCACTTACGCCATTGACGAGGCCAGCTTTAGCATTATTCACACATTGAAGTTAAAGTACTTCTAAACCATGGCACGCAAGCGGGGACTTTCTAAAAAAACACCCCATCTCGACATGAACCCCATGGTCGATATGGCTTTTTTGCTCGTCACCTTTTTTCTATTGGCCACAACCTTCAAACTTCCCGAACAGGCGAATATTGATTTGCCCTATTCCTATTCTGAGATAGATATCCCTGAAACCAACTTGTTGACCATAACGGTTGACAGACAGGGCCTGATTTACCTGTCGCTGAGTAACCACGATTTCAGACGACCCTGGTTGAAAAGAATGGCATCAGTATACGATATGGAAGTCAGTCGCGAGGCCGAAGATGCCTTTTCTGAACTGTCGGGATTTGGGCTGCCTCTCGAAGAGTTGAAACCCTGGCTTAGGTTGGACAGAAAAGAACAACTGGCGTATGAATCCCGTGGGGTCCCCGCCGACACTCTGAATAATGAACTGTCGGATTGGTTGATTGCTGCCAGATCGGTACAACCGGGCCTGCGCTTTGCCATCAAAGCCGACCAGGTGACCCCGTACAGAAAATTGGACAGGGTTATAAAGACAATGACTGCGAACCGAATTCTCAGATTTAATCTCGTAACTGAAAAACGAACTGAGGATGAAGGAATTTGATGAGTTCGAGGAGTTTGCCAACCCAATAGGGGAGGGCAGAAGAAAGCGAAAAATATCACGGGACAGCGTGTTTACAGATATGAATGCCATGGTGGACCTGGCCTTTCTGCTGCTCACCTTTTTTATGCTTACTACCACCATGACAAAGCCCAATGTGATCGAATTGGTCATGCCGGTACCCACGGATGAGGACAGAGCCGAGGATGTGCAGCCTGTTAAAGAATCCAGGGCACTTACCATAGTCCCGTTTCCCAATGACGAGCTCTATGTTTTCAGGGGGTTGGCTGCAGAAAATGTGAGAGAACTAAGCTATGATTCCGGTGAATTGAAGGCCGAATTAGAGGACTTTATGGCTGCAACCCATGAGCCCATGGTGATTATCAAACCTCATCCCGACAGTAATTATCGCAATTTGGTGGATATCATTGATGATATCAATCAAAGCGCTGTCAGACGCTATGCAATCGATGACTTCAGAGAGGCAGACAGAGCCATTCTCGCGGAGGCTGGAATTGAATCATCGGCTGTGAAAAATGAGGTGGAATGACAAAAGCCAGGAGAAAAAGAAGGACTGAATTGGACGATGGGAAGAGACTGGACGAGTTTATTTTCTCCACCAAAAACCGGGAGTACGGTGCTTACGTCCTTCGAAAAACCTCCAATAAAAACCTCTTTTTCTCAGCCCTCATCGGTCTGAGTATCATGTCCGTTCTCTATGCTTCACCGCTTTTGATCCATTGGATCAGAGGGGATGAAAGAATAAAGACAGAAGTGATACCTGTCACATTAACTCCTGCCTCCGAATTAATGGCTCCCCCACCGGTTTTGCCTGAAAAACCTCCCGAGATAGAAGCCAAAGAGGCACCACCACAGGTAGCAACCAGGAGATTTGTCAGACCGGAGGTAAGACCGGATGAAGAGGTCGTCGAAGAAGATCTGGCACCGACCGTTGACGAGCTAAAGGAGGCTGCCCCGTCTGTTATCACACAAGAGGGGGTAAGCGATATTTACGAGGACTATGTGATCCCGGAACCCGAACCTGTGCCAGAACCTGAAGATGAACCGGAAAAAGTTTTTACGTATGTGGAAGTCTGGCCGGAATTCCCCGGGGGTGAAAAAGCCATGTATGATTTTCTGGCTACTAATATCAAATATCCGGCTGTAGCACGAGATAATGGTATTGAAGGCACTGTAATTGTTCAATTCATCGTCAGAGAGGACGGTAATATAGATGATCCTCAGATAGTCAGAGGTATCGGAGGTGGTTGTGATGAAGAGGCCCTCCGGGTAGTTAAAGAAATGCCCAACTGGATACCGGGAGAACAAAATAATATTGCCGTAGCCGTAAAATACCACCTCCCAATCCGATTTACAATCAGAAACTAATACTTCTCTAATTCATTATCTCTGTCATGAAAAAGCATATCCTCCTTTTCAAGTTTCTCATTTTTGCCGGGATTGCTCTTTTCCTGATTCTTTTTGGACGAAAATCCTTCACCATGCCGGATGTATGGTTGTACATACTTATTGCCGTTTTGTTGCTGCTTGCATTCCTGCGACTTTTCGAATGGTGGACGTGGGAGGAAAGTCCGTAGTACTTTTCAGCCCTGTTTGAAAATCTATCACTGCAACACATGTTAATACGCCCTAAACAGTTTTTTTAAACCCTGAAAGTCTGTATATGCCACCTGGTCAAATTCCTAAAATTCTGAACTTCTGAGTATATTTGCGAAGACTATATTGATTTGAGAACCAAGGCGGTTCGCGGTGGTTTAGAAGTTTTAGATCCAAATACACAGTTCAATCAAGGTGCCCATGACAAATAAATCCATTTCTCCTGATGACATCTTCGATCTCGCTACGGGATATCAAAATGCCCGAAACCTCTCAGAGGCAGAAAAAATTCTTGCCAAATTGTTTGTTGAAAAGCTCAGGGCAGATTCCGGGGTTTTATTTACCAAAGAAAGTTCCCAACCTGTGGGCCTTCCCGATGATATAGAAATCCCGGAACTAAGAGATTATACTCTACACCTCTTTGATCAATCAAAAGGCGATATTCTGATTCAATCCCAATACAGGAATCTTTCGTGGTTGTTCATTAACTTGGGTGAGAAGGTGTTTTTGGCATTGAACAATCCCGCCCCGGTTTTTGGTGATACTGAGGTGAAAATTTGCAAAATTGCCAAACAGATTGAAGACTTTCTGCAGTCCATGATGAATGAAGAAAAGTACTTGATCTTCAATAAACTCATTAGGTCCTTGAGTGAAGGTGTTTTAGTGGCAAAAGAAGACGGAACCTCCTATTTTATTAATGAATCAGCAGCTGATAGAATCGGAATCCCTGTACAGGATGGCGCGCCCCTGTATGGTTTAAAGGTGGTAGATTTTGAAGAGAACTTTAAAAGTGATCAGGAGTGGACAAATCATGTGAAAAGCCTGAAAAAATCCGGTTCCTGGGTAGGGAAAGGGTGGTATAAAAACAAGGCCACAGGAAAAGTTTTGCCAATGGAAATCTCATCCACTTATGTCCAGGTTAATGGCAGTGGGTTTGTCATTGCTGTGGCACGCGATATTTCCAAGCGGGTCCATCTGGAGGAAGAACTGCAAAAACAGAATGACCGATTTCTTCTTGCATTGGAAGGTAGCAATGATGGAATTTGGGATTGGGATCTCGAAACCAATGAAACGTTTTTCTCCGGTCGATGGAAAAAAATGCTCGGCTACAAAGAAGATGAGCTGGATAATAATTTTGAGACCTTCTCTAAGCTACTACACCCGGAAGACCAAAAGAAAACCCTGGACCACCTTCAAAGATACCTTAGGTCAGAGGAAAGTGAATACCAGATTGATTTTCGGATGCAACACAAAGATGGCTCCTATAAGTGGATATTGAGCAGAGGACATGCAAGAAGAGATGAAAAGGGCAATCCCTACCGAATGGCTGGTTCTCATACGGACATTACCAACAGAAAGCAAATAGAGGCCGATCTGATGAAAACCAAAGAGTTGCTCGAGGAGGCCGGCAAAATGGCTATGATCGGTCCTTGGGAGGTCGATTTAAAAACTGGAATTGGTTATGTGCATGCAATCGCTTTAGAAATTCTCGAAGTAGAGGAGGGGTTCTCTGCATCACTGCCTGACTCCTTTGCCCTTTTTTATGAAGAGGACCAAAAAATCATTGAAAAGGCATTCAGCCGGGCTGTAAACGAGGGTGTAGAATACGACCTGGTCTTGAGGCGCAAGCTGAATAATGGCGGTTACAAATGGATAAGGACGCTCGGTAAACCCGATCTGTCAAAAGAGAAGCCCGACAGGGTCTTTGGTGTTATTCAGGATATTGACGACTCCATGCGAAACTCTCTCGAACTGGAGAGAGCCAAAAAACAATTGGAGAGTGTTTTTAATGAAATGGAAGATGTTGTTTGGTCTGTTGCCCTTCCGGAGAAAAAACTTATCTTTATTACTCCCTCTATCGAAAGACTGACGGGCCAGACCTACCGCCAAGAAAAATTAAAGTCAGATTGGTGGAAAGGCATTATTAATCAGGAAGATATCCAAATTGCTCAAAGGATTGAAAAGGAGTTATCAGAAACAGGATACAGTAGCCAAACAATGCCTATTATTGCGGCCGGCGGAGAGACCAAGTGGGTGTTGTGTAAGATGAAGGTTGTGCTTGATGAATCAGGTGCTCCTATCCGTTGTGATGCCATCATCTCTGACAGGACTGAGCCTAAAATTCTACAGGATAAACTCCAGCGCGAAATTGACCTGCAAAACATCATCATCAAAAATCTTTCCACCTATCTCAACAGTAAACTTGCAGATGTGGAAAAGTACATCCTTAAGTCTCTGGAAGAACTGGGAGAATTTGTCGAAGCAGACCGTGTCTATGTCTTCGATTACAACCTCGAAAATGATACTGCCATTAATACCCATGAGTGGTGCAGAGAGGGAATCAGGCCTGAAATCCATAATCTCCAAAATGTACCTTTAAATTTTATCCCGGCATGGGTGAAAACGCATAAAAAGGGAAAGTCATTTGCAATCCATGATGTTGATAATTACTCCGGCCCTGACGCCCCCGGTGTAAAAAATCTGTTACAACCTCAGAATATTAAAAGCATATTGACGGTACCTATGATGTCCGGTGATAAACCACTGGGATTTATCGGATTTGACTCAGTTGGAGAAAAACATCACTACTCGGAAACCGAAAAAAGGTTGCTATTGCTGTTCTCTCAAATGCTGGTTCACATTGAAAACCGAAAACAGTGGGAGCTGGAACTCTCTAGGCAGGAGGAGAAGTACCGCAATCTTATTGACGACATGAATATTGGCTTGATCAATCTGGATGTACAGCAGCAAATTTCCTTCGTTAACGAGACCTTTTGTAAAATGTCCGGTTACAAAGAGAGGGATTTGGTAGGTCATTTTATCAGCGACATCGATCTGTTTGGAGAGTCCTACCAGACATTGAAATCTAAGGAGGAGCTCAGAAGAAGGGGTGTTTCAGATACCTATAAATTAAAAATCCGAAGAAAAGATGGTGAGAAAAGGTGGTGGCTTATCAATGCCTCTCCCAGCTATAACGACAGGGAGCAAATGGTTGGTACAGTCGGAGCCATGCTCGATATTACCGATGAAGTGGAAATGAAGAGTAAGCTGGAAAAATCTAAATTGAAGGCAGAACAAGCGGCCCAGGCCAGAGAAGTGTTTTTGGCCAACATGAGCCACGAAATCCGAACTCCATTGTCAGTGGTCATCGGAATGATTCGTCAACTAAGTCAGGAAAAATTGACCAGCCAACAGGCGTTTTTTGTTAAGCAAACCGCTTCCGCTGCCAGACACCTGCTCGCAATTTTGAACAATATCCTCGATATGACCAAAATTGAGGCCGGGGAACTCACATTTGAACCAACACATTTCAGCTTGGAAAACATGCTCAAGGCTTTGAAGAATATATTTAAATCTCCCGCTGAAGAAAAAGGCTTACCTTTTAAACTCAACCTGGACCCCGATATCGCAAAGGCGTTTTATGCAGACGATACCCGGATCCGCCAGGTACTTTTCAATCTGCTGAGCAATTCCTTGAAATTTACTGAGAAGGGAAGCATCCAATTGAGTGTTGAAGTACTTGACTCAAGTGACAAAGAACAGAAATTGTGCATATTGGTGGAGGATACCGGAGTGGGTATGTCTGAGGAGTTTATTAGAAAAATATTTGACAAATTCGCACAGGAAGAATACAGTACCACGAGGCGCTATGAAGGTACGGGCCTGGGAATGGCTATTTCACGGGATTTGATTGAGCAAATGGGAGGAGATATAACTGTGGAAAGTGTCAAGGGAAAAGGCACCAAAATGTGCCTCACTCTCACCTTGCCTTTTGGCGACCCTAAAAAAATAATTGTAGATCACCAGGAACTTAAACCTGATAAGTTTAAAAAATGTAAGGTGATGATAGTTGAAGATAATAAAATGAATCGACTCATTGCCAAACAAAGTCTCAAAGCATTTGGATGCAATATTATCGAAGCTGAAAACGGGAAGAAAGCTCTGGAAATACTGAAAACCACTACTCCAGATCTTATCCTGATGGATATCCAAATGCCTGAAATGGACGGCGTGCAAACCACCCGCCATATCAGGAAAAAACTCAAACTCGACCTCCCAATCATTGCCCTCACCGCCAATGCCTTCAGGCACGATATTGATAAATACCTCAATGCCGGAATGAACGACTTCGTTATAAAACCTTACGATGAAGCCGACCTTTTGAGAAAAGTAAATTTTTATCTAAACAACCGCAAACAAATTTCTGAAACTGCGATGGAAGACAAAGACAATAACCTCTATGACCTGACCTCTATTCGGGAGATGAGTGGAGGAGACGAAGGCTTTATTGCACAAATGGCCCAGGTCTTTATCAAAGTAGCCGGTGATTGCCTGGACAATATGGAAGATGCTCTCAGAAATAACGATATACCCAGGCTGAATAAAATTGCTCACAAATTAAAGTCAAGCGTGGACCAGTTGAAGATCGAACAGATTAGGAAGGATATCAGGGTTTTGGAAAAATTTCCTGAATCCGGGCGCTCCAAACAAGAACTCCTGAATCTCACAGCAAAAATTCGCAAGGTCATCAATGCTGTAGTCCACCAATTAAGTAAGGAGTTCGATTTATAGTGAAGGGGTTATTTCTCTTCGCTGGGACAATACCCGGGTAGAGAAAAGCATTCTCTTTTAATCGGGGATTTCTGCCAAATTATTTTTTATTTCCACAAAAATGACTACCTTTGTTCTCCGGTTAAAGTTAAGTTATCTACGGACACCGTACCCCATCTTATGCCTGCCTCTTTCCGCTGTGTTTTTCAGTGTGAATTAAGTAAATTGTATGAGCCTATTAAAAATTTTTCTGGTCGAAGACGACGAGTTTACTTCTGCCATGCTTAAACATTACCTAAGCATGAACCCAGATAACGATGTGGAGGTCTTCTCAACGGGTAAGGAATGTATTAACAATCTTACACAGGATCCCGATGTAATTTGTTTGGACTATTACCTTCCGGATGCCACCGGAGAGGACATTATGCAAGTCCTCAAGAAAAAAGTACCCGATATACCGGTTATTATAGTATCCGGGCAGGACGATATCAAAACTGCCGTTAACTTACTTAAAGAGGGGGCTTACGATTATGTGGTCAAAGATGACAATTTCAAAGAGCGGCTTTGGAATATTATTAATCACATCCGCGGACGTGAAAAGTTAAACCGCCGCCTAACTCAACTGGAGCAGGAAGTAGAGAGGAAATACGAACTGGAGACCAATATTATCGGCGAAAGTCCTGCTATTAAAAAGATATTCCCGCTGATCGAAAAGGCGTGCAAATCGGATATTGTGGTGTCTGTTACCGGAGAGACCGGTACCGGTAAGGATGTAGTAGCAAAAACAATCCACTACAATTCGCTTCGCAAAAATGAGCCATTTGTCCCCGTGAACATGGCCGCCATTCCCAAAGACCTCCTGGAATCCGAACTTTTTGGCCATGAAAAAGGCGCATTTACCGGCGCAGTTGGTAGAAGGGCCGGAAAATTTGAAGAAGCCCAGGGCGGCACCATCTTCTTAGATGAAATTGGCGACCTCGACCTCGCTATGCAGGTCAAATTGCTGCGCGTACTTCAGGAACAGGAGGTGGTGAGAGTCGGTGGAAATGAAACCATCTCACTGGATGTCAGGGTGATTATTGCCACGCATCGAAATCTCATGGAAGAGGTGAGCAAAGGTAATTTCCGGGAGGATCTCTACTACCGTCTGCTCGGTATTACCATCAATTTGCCTCCGCTCAGAGAAAGAGTTAACGATGTAGTTTTGCTCGCAAATCATTTTGCTGAAGAATACTGCAAAAAGAACCAACTGACTGCCCGGCAATTTTCAAAAAAAGCTATAGATAGACTGCTCTCGCACGATTACCCCGGCAATGTCCGGGAGCTAAAATCGGTTGTTGAGTTGGCAGTCGTGATGGCTGAGGGAGAACTCATACAAGAGGACGATATTCAAATCAGATACACCAGCTTTTTCAATGAGCTGATGAGCACTGAAATGACACTGGAAGAGTACAATGTGGAAATCATCAAGCACTACCTGCGGAGATACAACAACAAGGTCAGACTTGTTGCCGACAAACTCGGAATTGGTAAGTCCACCATCTATCGTATGTTGAGGACTCACATGCCGGAATTTCTCGAAAAGGAGTGAAGTTGTTTAACAACATTTTTTCCTTCCGATATAGGTGCTTAACTTTGCGGGAATTATTTTGCCCCCACCGGGGTTTTGAAAATGGAATTACAATAAATCCTTAAAGTTATACTTTCGGCATGAAATTGTTACTCATAATTATTTTACTCTTTGTATTTGAGGGTTTTACAAAAGCCCAATCCGATATCCTAATCACACCGCATCGCGTCGTATTCGAACCCGGTGAGCGAATCAAAGAAATTTCTCTGGTCAATACTGGTGCAGATACTGCAAGGTATCTCATGAGTTTCGTTCAGTATAGAATGACAGAAATGGGACGTCTGGAACAAATAGCCGAACCCGAAGAAGGACAGTTCTTTGCAGACAGGTATGTGCGAATGTTTCCAAGATCGGTGGTGCTGCCACCGGAAGAAGCCCAGTTGGTTCGCCTTCAACTCCGGGCACCCTCTGATCTCACAACCGGAGAATACCGCTCCCACCTTTACTTCAGGTCCGAAGATCATCGACAGCGATTGGAGAGGGACGATGAAGAGGCCCAAACGGAAGGCCTTGGCGTGCGGCTCATTCCGATCTACGGAATAACCATACCTGTCATTTTCAGGGCGGGAGATACCAGCTTTGAGCTGGAGGTAGAAAGTGCAGAGTTGGTCAAAGAAAACGATCAACACTTTGTAGAGATGAGAGTTAACAGACACGGGAATCAATCCGTTTTTGGAAATATTGTTATTGATTATCACGACGGAAATGAATCTCACAAAGTATATGAAGTCCGAGGAGTGGCGATTTACACGCCCAATAAATACCGCATTTTCAGATTGCCACTTCAAGAAATACCTGATTCAGACTTTAGCTCCGGTTCATTGAATATTCGGTACAAAGAGCACAGGGGCCAGCCAAGACGAGTTTTTCTCGAACACGTTATTTCATTGGATTAATAGTTCGATATGCAGCCCAATTTTATTTTATTGTTGAATCGGCTTGCTTTCAGTATTGTTTTTTTGGTGCTGGGATTGGTTAGTGTGTTTGCGCAGCATGGTAATATTAAAGATATTGGTCCCCATTCCCCGGTTACAAGGGTGGATGTGATCACTGAAATCAATTTCGGTACTTTTTACCCTGGAGAGGTCGGTGGAACAATAATCATTGACCCCAGGGGCTTTCGCACCGCCACTGGCTCTTCAGTTCTTTTGCCAATGGGAGATATTCCCAATCCCATCACCATGGAAATTGTAGCCAGACCCGCAACCATGATCCAGGTTATTCTACCTCGGGAAATAATCCTGTATGGTGCCCAGGGGGGGCAAATCACTTTTATTCCAGGTCCCCTTGAATTTGGGGATGTTTTTGTGACTCCCCCGGATGCAGATCGAGGATTTACTGTCAATATGGGAGGCACCCTGGAAGTGGGCACAATCAACGAAAATCCTCCCGGGGATTACTTCGGGGCCTTTAGCTTTACAATCGTCTCAGAATAAGATCAATTGATCGTTTTGGGTCTGGTTTTTGCTACATAATCCAGTTGCATATTTTGTCAAAATAATCAGCCACACCATTGGAATGGCCTCATAAAATAGTACTTCCACAAATATATTTTCTCCTCACCCTTTTAATTGGGGGTGCATCGCTTCAGGCACAGGTGACGGATGAGGATGAATTTTACGACGAATTGTCCGTGGTACTCTCCGTTGAAAATCTCGGAAGCTATAGCATTAATGCCATTTACCACAGGGATGAACTATTTCTTCCGGCCAACGACCTTTTCAGCCTACTCGAAATTTACATTCGTTCTAATGCGGAGCAGGACAGCTTTTACGGATACTTTGGAGACGAATCGCTCCCCTTTGTTTTTGCCCCTGAAGAAGGGTTTTTCTCCTTTAGAGAGGACTCCCTGGAGGTCGAATCGGGAATGGATTTTATCCTCACTTTTGAAGACCTTTTTGTATCTCTACCGGTTTACAGAGATTTGTTTGGCCTGCACATGGAGTTCAATTTCAGGAACCTCCGGGTATTTTTGGAAAGTGAAATTGAACCACCCGTTGTCCGGATGCTCAGAGTAGAGCAAATGCGTGAAAGCCTTCGTGTAGCAAGGGGAGAGGTGCGCGTTGATACTACCATCATTCGCGAATTTAATTGGATCGGGGGTGTTGTAGTGGACCTTAACCTCAGAAGTCAGCAGAGCAGTACGGGGAGTCGCAGTGAGGTTCTGAGAACCGATTTGGGTGCTGAATTTATTGGTGGTGAATTACAATTGTCATCTTTCCTGGATCGCAGCCTGGATTTTAACCTTCAGCGTCAATACGCAAGTTGGAGGTTTGTTAACAATGATCTGAATTTCGTCAGGCAAATTGAAATGAGGTCCGGGGTCCCCAACATCCTTTCCAGAGTTTTTGACAATAGCCTTGGATTCAGAATTACCAATACACCTACTACACTAAGACGTTCATTTGGAACCTATTTATTGAGTCGGCGGACTGAACCTGGTTGGGAGGTGGAGCTTTATGTCAACAACGTCCTCATCGATGAAACTGTGGCCGATGCCAGTGGTGAATTCCAATTTGAAGTGCCCCTGTCGTATGGCTCCACCGATGTTACCTTGCGTTTTTACGGGCCCTGGGGACAGGAGGAGGTTGAACAAGTGACCATCGATATCCCATTTTCCTTTGTCCCTATCAATGAAATTGAGTACTCCATCCAGGGAGGGAGAACCATTGTAGATGAAAATCACCTGTTTTTACACGGAAGAGTAAGTTACGGACTCAGTAGAAATGTTACGCTCAACGCAGGCTTTGAAACCTTTGAAAGGAATATTGAGAGCAGAAATATGCCCTTTGCCGGTGCCACTTTTTCTCCTTTTCCCAATGCCATGATGTCCTATAATTATGTGGGAAATTCATGGCACGAAGGGTCTGTACTTCTTAGAACTTCCGGTGGCATGTACTTTGATGCAGGAGCCAGAATTTACGAGGAAGATCAGGATGCCTGGAGGACACCGAATGAAAAAGAATTGAGATTGGGTTTTACCACTCCCTTTACACTTTTTGACAGAAGATTTATGTTCCGAAACAATGCCAGAAGTGTGGATAATATCTCAGGTTGGGCTCATTTTGTTGACTCACAACTCGGATTTTTTGCCGGGAGGGCGAATATTAATCTGAGTTCCAGGTTCAGAATGGGAAGACTTTCGATGGCCAATTTTGCGGTAGATGCCAGGCTGCTACTGGGACGAAATTGGAACATTAGTGCCAATACCTGGTATGATGCGGAAGAAATGGAATTTCTCTATTCCAGGATCCTGGTACAAAGAAGATTTGGTCCATATTTCCGATTGTCTGCAAATCTTAATCATTCCTTTGCCCTTGACCAAACTTCCATTAGTCTAAATGCATTTATGGATCTTCAGTTTGGAAGGGTCTCGACCGGTGTGCTGGCTACCAGCAATACCTGGCAGACCAACCAAAATGTGTTTACAAGTATTCAATTTGGCGGTAAATCTCACAAGGTGAGTGCTCGAAGTAGATCGAACCTCGGCCGTGGCACGATTGATGTAAGGCTGTTCGTCGATGCCAATCACAATGGAGTCAGAGACGAGGGAGAACCCCTCGTTAACCAGGCCATTGTTTCACTCAGTGGTTCTAGCAGAGAAGAATTGATTGAGGTGGACAGTGTCTTTAGATTCTATGGACTGGAGTTGTACACCAATTATATCATCAATGTGGATAAAAACAGTCTGCCGAATATATCCTGGACAATCGACCACGAAGTGTATTCTATTTACCCAGAACCCAACCGGGTGAGAACCCTTGAAATTCCCGTTAAACCGATGGGTGAGATTGAGGGTCGCGTAATGATGGAAACACGGGAGGGCACTGCAACCCCTGCACGAAATGTACGTGTGATAATTTATGATTCCGATGGCAATTTGGTGGTTCAACTGTCCACTGATGAAATGGGTTACTTTTTTCATCTTGGCTTTCCACCAGGTTCTTATACCGCCCAATTGGAACCCACACAACTTGAACGCCTGAACGCCAGTGCGCGGCAGCTAACCATTGAGTTTGAACTCGAACCCTCTGTGGAGGGCGATTTCATCCCGGGATTGGATTTCGTTTTGTCCCCATTGGATTAAATAGGTTTGTCCCATTTTGGACGCACTAATCCCAATTAGAGATTTAGTTGTAGTGTATTAAAATTTAGGTAAATTATAAATAGTTGAAATACAATAATTAGCAGGATTTTTTCTTTGCGGTGTGATTTTTGTTTCCCAAAATGTGAATTATTAATACATAAAATACAATAGACCAGTAAGGTAAAGCTATGTTAGTCCAACTGCCATATCGATTCATCTGTCCGGCTATAATTGCGATCACTTTTTTGTTTTCAAATCAAATCGCAGCACAATCCGGTGTCATTGAGGTCCATACCACTGCCTTTGCAAGGGTTTCAGTGCCTCTTCAATTGGATAAATCTTCTGATATGGGCTTCGGTTTGATCGCCGCCAATAACGGTGGAGAAGTCACCCTTAATTTTGATGGAACAAGAGAGGTCACTTCCGGCGATGTGGCCTTTATACCCGGCCAAACTGGTGACGTCCATGCTGCCGCATTCGAAGCCAAAGGGCACCCTCATTCCGATGTGCAGATCCTTTTTCCCACCACCATGGAAATTTCGAACGGCAGTGAAACCATGAGTCTGACACTTCTGTCAAGTGTGGGAACCTCCGCTAATTTATTTGACAATCCTCCAGCCAACCGGCTATTTTTTGAAATGGGTGCTGTACTGGAAATTGGTCCCGATCAGGAGCCGGGAGAGTATGAGGGCACCTTTAGTATCTCCGTGGTTTACGAATAATACCTCTTATTCCTTTAGGTTCACTCCCTGACCATAAATCATGGGAAACTAATGAATCACCCATAACCTTACCCTGGGTATTTCAGGTATTATAATAGTGACCTGGATTAGATGAAAGATTCAATGTATTGAAATGCTGGTAGGTTGGTTTGACTGGAATGTAATCTAAGTAACTCGCAAGCACAGGTAATTAATCACCTTTTGTTTTTAAGGACGCACAATCACGGCATTTTTATCTGCAGCAAATTAAAATAACATAGTGAGTTAAGTTTGAGGAAGAAACGATTCACTTTGTTGTATTTTCCCAGCACTTCATGTAAATCTAGTAAAGTAGTGGCACCATATGACCAGAATATGCAAAAGTATAATTTTCTGGCAACCAGGCCCTTGGATGACAAGTAAAGGATGTTTTATTTTGGGGATTTTATTAGGAAATGGGGGGGGGTAGTGCGCCTATGTTTAGCTTAAAGTCATTAATATTTTACCATATTTTAGGTTCAGTTAATTTATATATTACTATGGTGGCAATTGAGCAGTCACTTTTCTCGGTGATTTAAATTATTAAACAATTACCTGGCGGCCTTTATCCAATTCCAGTTCTCCAAAAAAAATTCCATGCTGTTTTACATAGAACTCTGCACCACCAATGGATTCAAATGAATCCCATTTTTGTCCCAGAACCATAACTGTTGTCCCAAAATGAAACTTAGCGTCCATTATATACCAATAAGTATAAATGTGTAATGTGCTGTATTGCAGGTATATAATTGTTTTTCTTGTTATATGGCACAAGCATTGCAACGTGTAGAGTGAATTATTAATAACATCAATCTATAAAATACAGAATCCAGATGAAAAATCTAGTTAATGTTTTAGTACCCGCAATTTTAATAGGTCTAAGTGGTCTTTTCCTGAATGAGTTGAATGCCCAGG
>REEO01000089.1 GCA_007695035.1 Saprospirales bacterium
GTTTTGATGGTTAAAAATTCCACCAAAACAAACCATAATCGTCAATAGGGGGTCAACATGCTCCGGATTTTCACCCACAAGGGGGGTCAACATGCTCCGGATTTTTCACCCACAGGGGGTCAGCATGCTCCGGTTTTTTGAAAAGTGGGGGTCAACATCTGCCGGATTGTCAGAATTACCCTCCGGTAGAAGTTTGCCGTTCTTGGGGGTCAGTATGCTCCGGTATATCCAATTAGACATACCACGAACTTATTGTGGAATAGGAAAAGATTTTATTACCTTAATAATAAAAACATTTTACAAATGAAAACTAAGATAATAATTTCATTGTTTCTAATATCAATAATTTTTGTTGGTTGTGAAAAAGAGCACGAACTAGACTCATACATTGAAAGCAACCCTCAGAACCAATCCGACTTTAGATCAAGCTCAGGTAATGATTCACTTTATCAATACATTACAAGTTACCAGGATCATGTGGAACAGATTATAATTTTTTCGGAATTGGCATCAGAAGATAGATACAATGTTTGGGTATCTAAATTTAACGAATTAATAAATTCACCCCATCTTTCCACAGCTCAATCCGACTTTATCGTAAAATTAAGGTCGATGATAGCTGTAGAAATGTATGAAAAAGGTGAACAAAATCTAAATGATTTGGATGATTTGCTGAACCATTATTGGAGTGAGGGTCTTGAATATTTTGAAGAATACGAGTTATACTTCATCTTTATGGAATTGGGGAATGATAAGCTATTTCAAATATGGGATGATCCCGATTCAATTAGTGATGATCCACCAACATCCAATTATCACAATAGCTGTTCATGTAGTGTAGGTTCATCTTGGACTTGCGGGAGAATTACAAGAATAGAAGTCAATCTTGACGGATTTGCTCTAGAAGTAGACTATGGAAATTGCGTGGCAAGCTGCGAGGTAGCTTCTAGTTGGTACGGTTGCGGAGGATTCTGGTTGTTTAGCTGTGATGGAATTTGTGAATTTTAAAAAACAATGAAGTTTCCTCTCAAAGCTTCTTGATATTATATAGTAACTTAAGTTAATTCGCAGGCGATTATTTTACATCGCCTGCGGCTTTTGTTTTACTAGATTTAATAATAAATTTACAAATAATATGACGTATATTAACAAGCATATCACCAAATTTCTAAGATGGATACCACTAGCTTTGGTCTCAATAGCTCTGTTTTATGCCCTCTCCTACATCAGGGCATTTGATTTCAGATGGAATTTTATTGCAGCCGCTGTGTATGGAGTTGCTATTTACTACTTTGTCAGGTGGAAATACCAAAGCTATATGGTTCCACTGCTGATACTCCTCATACCCCATATTTTGGTGCTAGGGGTGGCTATTTGTTTATTTCTCCTGTCAGAGCGCTTCACTACCCTGGCATTTCCCGGTTTGATAGCTGTCCCCATGGGTGTTGTCATTCCACATCTCCTTCGAAGCAGGCCTGAATGGACAAAAGGGTTGGTCTACTCTGGATTTACAGTCTTTTGTTTGTGGGTGGCATTTTCATTTATCCCAAAATTGGTTCATCTGGAAGCTTTCGGGACTATAACCGGAGTTGTAGAATCATTTGAAATCCGGGAAAGCCAATTGGTGCGTGAAGATAGCACTGAATTTAGTTTTTCGGATGATGGAAAAATATACCTCCTGGATTTCTGGTTTTCCAGGTGTCCTGTTTGCTTCAGGGAGTTTCCTATACTTCAGGAAGTCTATGATATAAGCCTGAATACAACAAATTTTGAGGTCCTTGCAGTGAACAGCCCTCTGAAAAATGAAATCTATGAGGAGCTAATTGATTTATTGCAAAGTAGGGATTTTAGTTTCCCAACTCTGTTTTACGTAGGTTCTCAAGAGGATTTGTATTCCCACTACGGGGTAAGAGGTTTTCCATCTTATGTCATCGTTCAGGACAAAAAAGTTGTCTTTATCGGGAGCCTCTCCAATGCAAAATCCTGGTTGAGAGAAAATGGGGTTGATCTTTGAGTTGGGGATTGGGATAGAGCGGGAGTATTTTTACGACCGGTCTTTCAAGGGTTCGGCTGTCTATGAAAAAACCATGAATGAGGCTGCTACCTAAAGACATTTTAGGTCACAAGTAAGAGAGTAAATTCAGGTTGAACCAGTGAAAATATTAAGAAAATTCAGTCTCCAGTTGGATTGAATTAGAAAATGTGGTACAATGCCCTCTGGTATGTAATATGGAGTTCAGTAAATGATACCAATGAGTCAACTTCGAAAACTCTGTCTGTTTTAGAATGAGCAAAAAATACAGGATGAAAATACATCGAAAAACATTAGGTAGGAATAACCATGGTTACCGATCCCTGGCAGAAGTAAAGTTACGTTGAGGAAAGATTTTTTCCTGGTAACGAAGATATAGGATTTTGCAGCCATTCGGAATAGAAAGGGGTTTTTGGACCCGGCTATTTCATTAATATGTCTGCTGGTAATTAAGTTTGATAGATTCTACCATGCTCCGAGAAATACACCAACATCGGTTTAAATCCTTCCTCCGGTCCCCTTCCTTTACAGGTGACCTGGTGACAAGGATATTTATGGGGTTGGGAGTGCTTCAACTCCTTGTACTGTGGGGTTTGTTTTCTTTCTTCCTACCGAATATTCTCAATGTCGTCCTCGCATCGCATGTGTCGCCCGAACAGCTTTTTGGTCGTTTTTTCCTGTTCTACCTCATGCTCGATCTGGTAGTGAGATTCTTTTTTCAGTCTATGCCCGCATTAAACTATCCGCACTACGCACTTTTGCCGATCAATAAGAGAAAGCTGTTCTCCTCCCTGCTCCTGAGCTCCGCACTTAATGTATTCAATTTGGCGGGTCTGCTGCTCGTCCTGCCTTTTTGGTTGTGGTACATTGTGCCGGAACTGGGCGCGGGAAGCTCCGCAGTATGGATATTAACTGTAATTGGGGCTATACTCACCAACCACTTTTTGTGTATTTGGATCAAAGGAAGGATCTATTCCGACAGGGCATTTCTCCCGGCTCTGATTGTCGCAGTGGTTATACTGATGGTGCTGGTTTCCCTGGAAGTGTTGAGTCTGACTGCAGTTTCCTCCTTCCTTTTTGGACAAAACCTCAATGACGGCTACATTCTGCCCCTTTTTGCAGTACTTCCGGTCCTCTTTTACTTTTTGTCAAGAAATGATATGCTCAACAGCATTTATGAAATAAAAGGGAGTATCCATCCCGTAAAGGCTATCCGAACATCCCTTTTTAGTCAAACCAGGGGAAGTATTTTCCTGACTTTGTTTGAACAGGAGCTATTGCTTATTTTGAGTAACAAAAGAACGCGAAAGGTGCTGATCGGGACAGCTTTCTTTGTACTCGCCTCCTTTTATATGTTCAACATGCAGGTAAATCAGGAATTCATGGTAAAAGAATTTCCCGCCCTTGTATTGTTCTTCTTGTATATGCCCCTGGGATTTTGGTTTATATCCTACGGCCAGTTTCTCACAGCCTGGGAGAGCTCGTACTTCGATGGCCTTGTATCCTTGCCGATTTCAACTGAAGATTACATAAAGGCCAAATGGCTTATACTCGCCGTGCCGGTAACTCTTTTTTCCCTGCTGGCCCTCCCTTTGGCTGCTTTCAAATGGAGCTATTTGTTAGAATTGATAGCAATATGGCTGCTTTTTTGCGGACCGATGAGTTTGATAGCCATCGCAGCAGGCATCTACAACAAAAAGCGATTGAATATCAACAAGGCGAGCCTGATGGAAAGTGAGGGAAGCCTAGGCATTCAGATTATTTTCCTTCTCCTGCCCTTTCTCCTCTTATTTGCGAGCATAATCCCCTTTGGTTTGTTGGGAAGTCAATTAGCAGGTTTGCTTTTCTGGATGACATTGGGTATATCAATAATAATTACCCACTCTTACTGGATTAGGAAACTTTCGGCCATGCTTAACAGGTACAAATACAAAAAACTGGATGGTTATCGAAAAACTGAATAAATGGACACTATTGTAAAAGCGGAAAATTTACTCGTGCAGTACAAGCGGCTTACAGCCCTGGAAATTGACCACCTGGAATTATTTAAAGGTGAGTCATTCGGGCTGGTGGGCAACAACGGCGCCGGAAAAACTACCTTCTTCAGAGTGATACTGGACCTTGTGAAACCCAAAAGAGGAAGGGTCACCATCAATGGCATGGACAGCGCGCTCAGTGAGGATTGGAAAAATACAACCGGGGCCTATCTGGACGAAGGCTTTGTCATCCCCTATCTTCTACCCGAGGAGTACTTCGCCTTTGTGGCAAAAACCCGGGGAATAAGTCAGGGAGAAATGGATCGCCAATTGGCCGGTTTTGAGCAATTTTTCAACGGGCAGATACTCGGTAAAGGGAAGTACATCAGAGATCTCTCACGCGGAAACCAAAAGAAGGTGGGCGTTGCTGCGGCCTTTTTAGGGAATCCGGATCTAATTATACTGGATGAACCATTCTCCAATCTGGACCCCTCCTCCCAGCTCCAACTCAGGCGAATTTTGAGCGTCATCGACACGGAATCCGATACCACCATCGTCGTCTCCAGCCACGACCTGACCCACATTTCAGCATTTTGTAAAAGGATCGTAATACTGGACGAGGGGAAAGTAGTTAAAGATATTTACTCCAATGAAAGAACCCTGGAAAAACTACAGACCTATTTTTCATGGAGAATTGAGTTGCAGTGAAAACCTCGAAAACTCAATATTCCTGACTCTTTAGATGGAAAAGTGGACACAAAAACCCACCAAATCCCACCAACCAAAAGGGGGTGGACAAACCACCCCCTCTCACATTCCTGAACTTATGGAAACCAAGAATGAAATAATAGGCACTATCTGAGTTTCAACATCTTCCTGCTCGCCGTCCACTGGTCGGTTATGAGCCGGTAAAATATCACTCCTTCAGGAAGTTGGTCATTGGACAACCTCCACTCATTCATACCCTTCAAACCGACAATTACTATGGTTTTCAATAGCCGTCCCTCTACGTCCGTTAATTCCAGGGTTACTGCCATATCATTTGGAAGCAGGAACGGGATTATGGTCTCCCGGGAGAACGGGTTGGGTCGATTTTGATAAAGCGCAAATTGCTCTTCAACCTCTTGTTTACTCCAAACCAGCGAGGGCTCCAGTATCTTCCCACCATTTTCAGAATAAACTTCACTAAACCAACTCTCTCCGGCATATTTCAGGCCAAAGTGGTCTTCCGGTCTCACATTTTCGTTCACTCTAAATCTAAGCCTGAATAATTCCAAATCACCTCCATTTGACACATCCTGATAATGATACCAAATGGCTCGCAACTGTCCTTCTTCCGGTTTCATATTGAATCTGTCCCTGTTGAGATTGGGCAGTCCGGAGTAATCTGTAACCACATCCAGCAGCTCCATTTTTGTATTGTCAAACTTAAATTCAAACTGGTATCCAGTAAAACTCAGGTCGCTTTGCGGCCTAAACACCAGGTCCATTGTTCCGTCCTTTCGATCCTCTACCTGCACTTTAATATCGCATTTCCCGCTGATCTGTCTTATTCCCGAAGCATTCCCCACCACATCGCCAATTTTAATCCCAATCCAATCTTCATCAGGGTAATCCTGCATAACATTGGGATAAGTAAAATAGTCCGGCCAGTCTTCAGCCAGTGGATTGGTCGGATCTGTAAACTGATAATCGGCCTTGATAAATCTCCAGGACGAATTGACAAATTGGCTGTCAATATTCAATATTACTCTCTGCAAACTGATGAGGTCACTGGTGGCTATAACTCCGTTATTATTGACATCTGCTGCAATAATCCTATAGGGGGACCCTAAGGCTTGAATAAGCAAAATATGCCTCTGTATGTTAATTAAACTCAGGGTGGTAACCCCATCGGAATAATTGGTGTCCTTCACAGGAGTCACCGTGACCGAGTCTCCGGGAAAAACACTAATCTCATATTCACCATCCATGTTTGTGGTATCAGTAAAGTCAGATGTACCTGTCACATTCATGAAAACCTCATTCACCGGTGTGCCGTCCTCTGTCGCGACCTCCCCGGAGATGGAGTAAATCGGCTGGTCTGATACAGTAATCAAGGCATTACAGCTGCCGGTATTGCCGGCCTCGTCAGTGGCAGTGAAAACCACCGAAGTGGTGCCCAACGGATAATCATCGCTTGCATCCGCACCGCCGGCATTAAAATCGTTGACAATTCCAGCAACGCCGCAGTTGTCAGTAGCAGTGGCATTATCCAGATCCACAAAAGCACTTGTCTGGCCGGCGGGAACGCTAATAAATTCATCCCCAGGGCACAGGATTTCCGGTGGGAGGGTATCCCAAACAGATACAAAGGTTAAACACTGGTCGTCGTTACCGGAGCTATCGATGGCGGTAAGAGTTACCAATATGGTGTCGCCTTCATTGTCGCAATCGAAGGAACTGGGCCATACGGACAGGCTAAAATCGCAGTTGTCAGTTGAGCCATTATCCACTGCATTCGGGCTTAATACAGCCTCCCCATCCTCATCGAGATAAACTTCCGCACTGCGACAATTGGCTACTGGTGGGGTTACATCTGTGATGTGTACTTCCGTTACACACTGGCTTGAATTGCCACTTTCGTCAGTGACAGTCAGAGTCACATCAATTCCACCGACAAGCACCTCCAGAGAATCACAGTCAAAGCTCTCTGGACTAATCGTCATGGCATCAATTCCGCAATTATCTGTCGAACCGGCATCAATATCATCGGGAAGCAGCGTAATGGCATCCAGCCCACCCAAATCCAACACAAGAGGACTCGGCACACAAAAGGCAAGAGGATTGGTATTGTCCTCAACTGTTATTAATGCTATACAATCATCTTCATTGCCCGCTGCATCTGAAACCGTGAGGGTCACCAGATTGGGCCCAATATCAACACAGGCAAAGAAATCCTCATCTAAAACCCAACTGGTAATTCCACAATTGTCAGTGGAGCCACCATCAACTTGCATGGCATCTACCATTATCCAACCAAAGGGATTCAAATTAACTGTAATATTCTGACAAACTGCCATCGGATCTTCATTGTCCAAAACCGTTATCATTATCATGCAATTATCAGTATTCCCACTGGCATCTATTGCAGTGAATAATACATTGGTTGTACCAGCCGAATAATTACCCGATGCATTGGCTCCTACATTAAAGTCATTCGTTACTACAACTCCAGGACAGTTGTCTATTGCCGTTGCTGGTGGAATCGCAACCATGGCCTGACAGACTCCCGGATCGGTATTTACTGTTTGATTGGGAGGACAGGTGATAACAGGATCCTCTTCATCATTAACAGTAACACTGACCTGGCAAGTTGCCGTATTGCCACTCCCATCCGTGGCTGTTACTGTAACTACAGTGGTTCCCACCTCGTAGAAAAAGATATCGGGATTGTACGTAATACTAGCTACCTCGCAATTGTCATCTGCGGTAGCTACAAAATTTACAAATGCATCGCATTCACCCGGATCGGTGGGCACTTCAATGTCATCCGGGCAAATTATGGTGGGTGCTATATTGTCTTCCACCTCTACATTGGCAGTGCATTCATCAGTAAGACCAACTATATCCGTTACAGTGAGTGTTACGGTTTGGGTTCCTAAATCATCGCAATCAAAATCGGACTTATCTAAATCATAACTGACTATCTCACAATTGTCGGTAGAACCATCATTAATGTCAGACGGATCAATTGACGCTTCTCCTGAGTTGTCGAGATCAACGGTAATGTCTTTACAGATTGCAACCGGGGGTTCGGTATCTGCCTCGATCACCTCCCCGCAGCCAGTCCATTCGCAACCTTCGTCATCGGTAATGGTCACGCAGTAATTACCCGCATCCAGCCCGCTGATTGTAGGTGTAGTTTCGCCGTTGTCCCAGGAATAAGTCAGATTGCCACATCCACCTGAAGCTAAAGCCGTTAGTTCACCATCGCTGTCTCCGGGGCAAATGGTGTCGTTGGCAATTGACGCAATGATCTCAGGACATTCATCGATTACAGGCTCGCAACAATCCGTGTCCTGACAATTCGGATCGGCATCATCTGTAACAGTAACACAGTAGTTTCCGTCCTCATCAATTTCAATATCGTGGGTACTCTCATTGGTACTCCAGACAAGGGTGTAATTGCCACTGCCCCCCGAAACATTTGCAGTCAGCGTCAGGGAAATTTCATCATCGGGACATATCAGTGCAGATGGACAATCTATTTCAACTGAAATATCGCACACAAAGGGTTCAAAGGGTGGCACCTCTGTGGAACCGCTACCTGAGGTCTTTTCACCCGAGGGGTCCAAAACTTCAATTTCATAAGTACCTGGTTCCAAATCAGAAATAATTATGCACCCCATTGAATCCGCTGCCACACCGATCAAGGTATCTATGGAGATGGTATCCCCGGTCAGGGAATCTATCCGGACCACTACTATGTCAAAAGTGTCATTCGCACCTTCCGCTACTGTTATTTTTATCTGCCCATCCGACTGACTCGTGTCCGTGGGGGAAATGCCCTCCAACTCTATTTCAATTGGCTCTACATAGGGTGGAACTTCCACAGTTCCAGTTCCCGGACTTTTCTCCCCGGATGGATCCGATACCTCCACCTCATAGGTGCCCGGTGCAAGCCCAGAGACAACTATACACCCCATTGAATCTGCTGCCACACCAATTAACGTATCTATCGATATCGTATCCCCGGTCAATGAATCAATTTGAACCACCACTATGTCAAAAGTGTCATTGGCCCCGTCTGCAATTGTTATCTTTATTTGGCCATCCGATTGATTGGTGTCTGTGGGGGCTATCCCTTCCAGGTCAAAATCGATTACCTCCGGTTCTTCATACGGTGGGACGATTACAGATCCCGAACCATCTGACTTCTCACCAGAAGGATCCGATATTATTATTGTATACGAAAAAGGATTAAGCCCGCTAATAAATATGCAGCCCATCGAATCAGCTACAACGGTCCCTGCAAAAGTAGTATCAGCCCAAGGTGGTGGTAAATGAACTGAATCAGCCTGCACTACTACATAAAATGTGTCATTGGCCCCATCCTGGACTGTTATCTTGATTTGTCCATCCGATTGATTGGTGTCTGTAGGAGCTATGCCCTCCAGGTCAAATTGTATTGAAGGAGTCGGAACATCGATCTGTACTTCACCGGAAACACCGCTTCCGCATACTCCTCCATCATCTGCGACAACCCTGTAGGTGCCCGGTTGCACTGCTTCAAAAATAGCTGTGGCCTGTCGAAGACTATCCGGTTCAAGGCCAATTATGCTATCCACTTTAACCCATTCTCCAGAAGCTGTATCCAACTTCTCAAGGCACACATTGGAAGGGTCGTCCAGTCCGGTTAAACCTGCAGTAATTGTGGAGTCGTTTTGAGTGGAATCAGTGGGATGTGAAACTCCGGCATTCACTCCTATGGTGTCGGAAAACGGTATTTCAATGTCAATGCAGGGGCCGATACATTCGGTGTCGTCTGTTACACATATATCCGCACAAGGTGGCAAACATACAGTGCCCGGATCACACAAATCCGGGAATCCGCATGGACAAGGTGAACAATCGTAATCAAGGCACATTTCCGGTAAGGTGGGCATTGGAAGGCAAATTTGATTGGATCCTGCGGACAGACCTGGTTTATTGACTTCAATATCTTCTCCACATATTGAAATACTCCCTTCCAGCTTAAACGGCGCCTGACCACCGGAAATAAAAATTTCCATACAAACTGAATCAGCTGTCCTTATGCATATTGGCTCAATGGAAACCAGGTCGAGATGGATAATTTCAACAGGAATCTCCAGGCTTTCAGGATTGCCTTCACAGCCATTGTCACCCGTAGCCTCTACTTCTATTAGAAGATTATCTCCTGACTGTAAATCAAGCCACTGAGTGTAAAATGGGTCTATTCCTGGGTCGCAAAGTTCAATATCAATTGTTACAATTCCATTATCTACACTGTCTTCAATCACGATTATGACTGAATCACCCAGTAATATCTCAAAAAGTAGTGTATAGGGAGCTGTACCACCCGCCAGATCAACCTCCAAAACCAGCGGTTCTGAACATATAGTTCCAAAACAAATATTATCAGGACCGGTAACTGACATCTCAATTATTTCCACAGGGATATCTACGGTGTCAGTTGAACCTACACAACCGTTGTCATCCGTAACCTCAAATACCACAAAATGATCTGCACCTAAACCCCACCCATCACATGTATATGGGTCAATTCCCGGATCGCACAATTCCAACTCTATGGTAGAAGTCCCTTCAGGCAAACCACTCTCCTCCATTGTTATCACACTATCCCCAATAACCGCAGTTATGGAAACAGTATAGGGTGCCGCACCTCCTGACAAATCCAATTCAAAAAGCAATGGTTCGAGATCACTTAAGCAAAATGGGTCAGGTGATTCAATCGACATTTCTATTACCTCCTCAGGGATAGTAATGGGCATTTCTACCTGGCAATTTACCTCCGTACTCTGTCCCGGGAAACCAGAGGGTGCTGTCACATCGTAATCTAGAAATAAAAAATACTCACCTGAAGGAAGACTATCCATTTCGTGCCAATCTGCTACAGGCCCATCAATATCGGTCAGACCTCCACCAAGTATTTCGACCAGGTTGGAATCGTAATCCAATTCCACCGCCCCACTGATACACCCCACAACTGAAGGATGAACTATAACCTCGGGAAAATCCGGAGCTTCAAAAAATTCGTACTCAAACGTACTCTCATCCCCTGAGTTATCAGAAATGGTAACAGTCAGGGTGCCAACTCCAATGAAAAAAAACATGAGCGTATCGTTTGAAGGGGGATTGAAACTGGAAAAAGGATCCTCAGCTCCGTCAAAATCCCATTCAACAGAATAAGGGGGATCTCCTCCTGTTACCACGAGATGGAGAAATCCATTGTCCACATTCGGGCAGACCATGTCCTGAATTTCCACAACCTCAACCTGAGGTGGAAGCAACAAAGACGCATCCTCCGGACCTTCCCCGAATGCCATCGACACCATTGTCATTGGCAAGAGCAATACCCACAGCCATCTGCACAAAAAATTGGTTTTGGGTAATGTTTTAGTGTAATTTCTTTTGGTTTCCATAGTAAGAATATTTAAGATGAATAATGATTGAAGCCCGGCATCACGCCGGGGCAATTTTACACCTTAAATTTCCGCAGGAAGAGGTCACACTTTGTAACACATATGCGACAATCTGTTGCACTTTAGCGACAAATGGCTAAATTTAGCTGCCTGGACCACTATTTTATAACTATCTTACTGTAATTTAGATATGGAGTGGGATTGATTTTTTCTGGTGGGCATAGCAACATGCCTTATTGTTCAGAGACTTATGTTTTAAGCAGTCCACGAAAAACAATCCGGCAGGCGATTAATTGAAAATGCTCAAAGATACACTAAAGACCTTTTAACAAGTTTTCAACATCCAACTATCCATCAATATCCCGAAACCGAAACGATTAACCGGTCACATGAATGTCCTAATTATTTTCAAAAAGGACCGATATTCAAGAGCAAGGCTGTTCTATGAATGAATGAAAAAAGGGGGCAAAATTCACCCCCTCCTTCAAACATTCCTGAAATGGAAACCAAGAATGACATTATTGACACTATCTCAGTTTTAACATCCTCTTGCTCGCTGTCCACTGATCGGTTATGATCCGGTAGAAAATCACTCCATCAGCAAATTGGTCATTCGACAATTTCCATTCGTTGAGACCCTCCACACCGTCAATTTTAGTGGTTTTCAGCAGACGACCCTCCACATCTGTTAATTCCAGGGTTACCTCCATATCGTGGGGAAGCAGGAAAGGAATAATCGTCTCCCTGGAGAATGGATTGGGCCGATTTTGATAGAGTTTATATGGCTCTGTTTCAATCTCTACTTTCCAAATTAGATTTGGTCTTAGCCACTGGGTACCGTTTCCTGCATATGCTTCACTTTCCCATCTCGAGCCGTGAACCACAAGTTCAATCGCTGAAGTCCAGTCAAGGTCCTCGACTCCCGGTTTTAGCCTCAGTCTAAAAAACTCGTCCTCCATATTGAGCAATATGTCTTCCTGATGCCACCAATTGGTTCTCAACAATCCCTCACCCCTATCGAAGTAGAAATGGTTGTGGTTAATTCCGGGTAGATTTGAGCGGTCAAAATCTATCTCCATCAGTTTTGCCTGATCCTGGTCGATCTTCAATTCCAATTGGTAGCCCGACAAATAGAATTCCTCACCGGGACCAAATACCAAATCAAAGGAACCGTCTTCATTGCTCATCACTTTCGCTAAAAATTCAACCTCTCCACTTATGTATCTTAAGCCTGAAGTGGCATCTGTCACATCTCCTATTTTTATAGCTATCCAGTCCTCATTCAGAGAATCCTGGCTGATATCTACATAAGTTTTCTCCTCAGGCCAATTCTCAGCAAGTGGATTGGTTGGGTTGGCAAAAATGTAATCTTCAAGAGTAAATCTGTAGGAACTATTATTTAGAAAGGTGGGAAAAATTCCAATGATAATACTCTGCAATTCAACCAAATCAGCCGTTGAGACCACCCCGTCGTCATTTATATCCGCGGCTATTATCTTGTACGGAGAACCCAGCAATTGAATAAAAAGGATATGCCTTTGAATATTAATCAAATCGGCAGTGGTAACTCCATCGAGTGGATTGTTGTCCTTCTCAGGGGTCACAATAAAAGTACTGCCCCCGGGGACTGAGAATTGGTATTCCCCGGTACTGCTTGAGGTATCCCCGGGCATTAGGTTCCCGGCTGTATCGGTGACGTTGAATATGGCCTCATTGACAGGGGTGCCCACTTCCGTGCTTATTTCCCCTGAAATGGTATGAATAGGAGTAATGATCACTGTTAACTCTGTAGTACAAGTCGATGCATTGCTGGATGGATCTGTGGCCGTGAATTCAACCACAGTGGTTCCCACCGGAAACACATCGCTCGCATCCGGTCCACCAGTGTTGTAGTCGTTGACAATGGTTACAGGTGGACAATTGTCCACAGCCTCAGCGCTGTCCAGTTGGACAAATCCCTGACTTGAGCCCGGTGGAATAATTACTGTTTCATCTGGTGGACAACTAATAACTGGTGCCTGATCATCCAATTCAATTATATCGCAACATGCAGTCGCACTGCTGCCATCGGAATCTGTTACCGTCACACAAATCTGACCCGCAGATAAACCGGTGACCGTAGCCCCTGTACCTCCATTACTCCAGGCATAACTGTAAGGTGCACATCCTCCTGAAGCAGTTGCAGTCGCCGTTCCATTGTTTGCTCCCGGACAGATCGTATCGCAATCTACACTTATTGTTAGCGGTGGACAACTGGCAGCCAACACTTCACAGGAATCCACTGCTGTACATCCCTCTCCATCGGTTACCGTAACCACATACCACCCGGGGGACAATCCGGAGATGTCTGCAGTCGTTGCCCCGGTACTCCATAAGTACGACAATGGAGGACAGCCTCCTGAAGCGTTGGAACTCGCTGTACCATCATTCGCTCCGGGACTACTTTCCGGGGTGCAGGTCGCATTCACTACTATCGATGGGCACTCATCCACTGTACAGCAACTTGTAGCTGTATTTCCATCATTATCTGTAACCGTTACACAAATCTGGCCCGCAGATAAACCGGTGACCGTAGCCCCTGTACCTCCATTGCTCCATGCATAACTGTATGGTGCACATCCTCCTGAAGCAGTTGCAGTCGCCGTTCCATTGCTTGCTCCCGGACAGATCGTATCGCAATCTACACTTATTGTAAGTGGTGGACAACTGGCAGCCAACACTTCACAGGAATCCACTGCTGTACATCCCTCGTCATCGGTTACCGTAACCACATACCACCCGGGCGATAGTCCACTGATATCTGGAGTCGTTTCGCCGTTACTCCATAAGTACGACAATGGAGGACAGCCTCCTGAAGCGTTGGAACTCGCTGTACCATCATTCGCTCCGGGACTACTTTCCGGGGTGCAGGTCGCATTCACTACTATTGGTGGGCATTCATCCACTGTGCACGTAGCAGTTATCGCTTGGCCTGAAGCATCGGTTACCGTCACTTCGACCAGTCCTGCTGACAAACCTGTGGCTGTATTTCCCGTAGAACCATTACTCCAAATAAAATCATATGGGGGACATCCTCCTGAAACCGTTGCTGTCGCCGTTCCATTGTTTGCTCCCGGACAGATCGTATCGCAATCTATACTTATTGTAAGTGGTGGACAACTGGCAGCCAACACCTCACAGGAATCCACTACTGTACATCCCTCGTCATCGGTTACCGTAACCACATACCACCCGGGTGATAGTCCACTGATATCTGGAGTCGTTTCGCCGGTACTCCATAAGTACGACAATGGAGGACATCCTCCTGAAGCGTTGGAACTCGCTGTACCATCATTAGCTCCGGAACTACTTTCCGGGGTACAAGTCGCATTCACTACTATTGGTGGGCACTCATCCACTGTACACGCAGCAGTTATCGCTTGGCCTGAAGAATCGGTTACCGTCACTTCGATCAGTCCTGCTGACAAACCTGTGGCTGTATTTCCCGTAGAACCATTACTCCAAATAAAATCATATGGGGGACATCCTCCTGAAACCGTTGCTGTCGCCGTTCCATTGTTTGCTCCCGGACAGATCGTATCGCAATCTATACTTATTGTAAGTGGTGGACAACTGGCAGCCAACACCTCACAGGAATCCACTACTGTACATCCCTCGTCATCGGTTACCGTAACCACATACCACCCGGGTGATAGTCCACTGATATCTGGAGTCGTTTCGCCGGTACTCCATAAGTACGACAATGGAGGACATCCTCCTGAAGCGTTGGAACTCGCTGTACCATCATTAGCTCCGGAACTACTTTCCGGGGTACAAGTCGCATTCACTACTAT
>REEO01000095.1 GCA_007695035.1 Saprospirales bacterium
CCTCCCGCTAGCGTTCATCCTGAGCCAGGATCAAACTCTCCATAGTAAAATCTTTAAGCGACTCTCGCCGCTTGTTCTATGAGATGATCTCTCCAAGGCTCCTTATCCTGTTTTACTCTCTCCCTCTGTCAAAGATCTTTTGCCACCTTCATTATACAATGCCTAAGGCAAGGTTTCCAGCGGCTGTTTCTTTACTTTTCACCCCTTTTCTTTCAAAGGGACTGCAAAGATATACCGAGTTTCTATTACCACAAATATTCCCCCGATATTTTTTTAAACATTTTTTTGGGAGGAAACAGTTGAAACATTGTCAGTGATTTATGGGGAAAATTTTTCTGGCTTGCTGAAGGTATCCGGTTCTGTTTTGCAACGCCATCCGCACTGTAACAAAAACCGCAAAATCTACCATTTGCCGCCATAAACGTACACTTGGGTATAAATCAAGGGTAGCAGGCTTTAGCAGGTTCCCCAATTCAGGCCCGACGGCGGGACCATTTTACATAGAGATAATTTAATTGCAGGAGGAGGGCGAATCCGTAGATCATGTCCTCTATGGGTATGCTCACGAACCGGAAGCCGCTGAAGTGGGCTTCATTGTACAGTACGATGGGTGCGTTTGTGTAGCCGCCGGTCAAAATACCATCTACGAGCAAAAAAGGGATGACGGTCACGAGGAAGGCCCGGTAAAAGTTGGCCAGGAAGGATATCTCTCCTTTTCTCCTGATCCAAACAAGGCTCATGAAGGCGATTGCACAAGCTGTCAGGGTGTAAATCTCTGAAATGAATACCACCGCGAGCACTATCAGCGCAATACCAATCAAAATGGTGGCAGGCCGCTCCCACAAAATAATCCTGTTTTTTGGAAAATAGGCGTTCAGGCAGTCGTATATAAATACGCAGGCGAAGGGCACAGTGAAGAAAAACATGTACTCCTCCCAGGGCAATCCCAGTATGCGAAAACCCGTGAGGTAGCTTTCGTTGAATTCCCAAACACCGCCGGCTGTAAAAAAATAATCCCAGATCAGAAAGGGAACCGCCACTGCAAAAATGGCCGGAAACAAGTAGCGAAAACGGCTGGCGTAGTAAACCTTTTTGTCAAAACTCAATAGGAAGACGGGCAAAAACACCCAGAGGTGAATCCAGGCATAGAGGTAGTTCGTCTCGAGGGAATCAAAGCGGACCACTCGCGGGACGTCATACTTATATTCGAAAGTGGTGAACCCATGAATCACAAGCCCCCCGGTTACGAGTACTCCGAAGAGTACCCAAAGGGTCAAAAACTCCCACATGGTCTTTTTACTGAAAAAATTTACATTCATTACAGACCCCTGAATTTTCCTGAAATGGCCAATTTAAGCAAAAGAAACATTTTGCTCGCATCATTTATCCGAATTCTTTTATCGGCCACTTTACTGGCATCAGTACAGCAAATTTTTTTAAACAGATTGTAGTAATATTTGTAAGCGAGGTACACTCCAAAACGCGCCTTGTGCGGTAGTTGAAGAATGCCGATGTGCGCGTGCTCAAAATCTCTTCTGATATCCTGCTCTATGATTTTTTTGTCACCATTGGAAAAATTGCTGAAATCTACATTGGGGAAATATACTCTTCCCCGTTCCTGGTAATCGCTCTTGATGTCCCGCAAAAAATTGACTTTTTGAAAGGCCGCGCCCAGGCTTTTGGCGTAGGGTTTCAAACGCTGGTAGGTCTCGTCATCGCCCTCGCAAAAAACGCGCAAGGTCATAAGCCCAACCACTTCGGCGGAGCCGTAAATGTATTCCTCATAGGAATTGGAACCATGAGAGGACTGATGGAGATCGACTTCCATGCTTTTCAAAAAGGCCGCTATCAATTCGTCTTCGATCCCGTATTTGTTGACCACGAGCTGAAAGGAGTGCAAAACTGGATTTAAACTTATACCGGTGCGTACGGCATCCCAGGTATCCACGCAAAATTTGTCAAACAACTCCTCTTTGGGATAGTGGTGAAAGGTATCCACAATCTCATCCCCGAAGCGCACAAATCCGTAGATGGAGTAAATGGGACTGCGGATGGTTCTGTCCAGCATCCGGATTCCCAGTGTAAATGAAGTGCTGTACCTTTTGGTGACTATTTGGCTGCACTCCTCACAGACGCGGTGGTATAAATTCAAGTGATCCATGGCATGAATTTACGATTTGAGGATTTTAAGGGTTTCAAGGCCGACTAACCGACCAGAAATAAGAGAGGGCGGAACCCCCGGACCCGGCACCGTCAACTGGCCACAGTTGAGCAAATTGCTTACCCTGGAGTTCCGCATCTTTGGTTTGAGAAATGCGGTTTGTGTGAGTGTGTTGGCTAATCCGTATGCATTGCCTTTGTATGCGTGATAGGCTCTCTTAAAATCTGATATGGAGAAATCTCTCCTGTAAACTATATGTTTGCGAATTGGAAATCCCGTCCGCTCCTCCGCTCGATCCAAAATAATGTCGAAATAGCGACGGTGTTTTTCTTTGTCGTCCTTAAGTCCCGGTGCGAGGGGAATGAGGAAAAACAGGTTTTCACTGCCCTGCGGTGCCACGCTCGAATCCGTCACAGAGGGTGCGCACATGTAAAAAAGCGGCTTTTCAGGCCAGGCGGGTTTTTCGTATATCTCCACAGCGTGTTTTCTGAAATCCTCGTCAAAAAACAGGGAGTGGTGGTGAATGCCGGGGATTTTTTTGTCCAATCCCACATAAAAAAGCAAACTCGAAGGCGCCATTGTCCTTTTTTCCCAGTATCTCGGGCTGTACTTGCGGTGGGAGGAGGGCAAAATATTTTGCTCAAAATGCTGATAATCCGCTGAATTGATTACAAAATCGGGCTGGTATTCACCCCGGGAAGTCCTGAGTTTTGCCAGTTTTTTTCCGTCCATTTGAACGGCTAGTACTTCCTCTCCGGTGAGGATCTCGACGCCCAGGTCCCGGTTGATCTTCTCCAACGCGCGGACGACCTCGAACATCCCACCTTTCGGATACCAGGTGCCGAGGCTCAGATCTGCGTGATTCATCAGGCTGTAGAGCGCGGGAATCTTCCAGGGAGTGGCGCCAAGAAACAAAACGGGAAACTCCAGTAACTGCCTGAGCCTTTGATCCTTAAAGTTTCGGTGGACCACGGAGGACAGGGATTTCAACATCTCGAGTTTAAACAGGCTCGAAACTATGCGCGGGTCGGCAAATTCTGTCACCGAGTGGGAGGGCTTCCAAACGAACTCCTCCATGCCTACTTTGTACTTATATGCAGCTTCATCCAAAAACCGCTGCAGTTTTTCCGCACTGCCACCTTCAATTTTTTCAAAAGCGCTTTTCAGTTCAGCAAGATCAGCCGGAACGGGAAATTCACTGTCTTCAAAAAAAACGGTGTAGGAGGGGTCCAATCTGGTCAGTTCGTAAAAATCGGAGCTTTTGTAGCCAAAGTGATTGAAGGTATCCTCAAAAACATCGGGCATCCAGTACCAACTCGGCCCCATGTCGAAAGTATAGCCCTGCTCCTTAAACTGCCTGGCCCTGCCTCCGATGGTGTCGTTTTTCTCCAGTATGGTTACCTTGCAGCCCTCCTTTGCAAGAGTAGCCGCTGCCACCAGACCGGAAAAACCACTGCCAATTACACATACTTTGGATTTCATAAACTTCTCAATTATGTGAGTTCAAACTCATTTTTGAGAATGTTTGTTTAACAAATAGCACTACTTTTACAAAAAAGGTTAAACATTGTAGGAGCGGAGGTAAAAAAACCCGGACAACAGGTGCTGCCCGGGCTATTCTTCTATCTGGTTGAAGAAAAATCGCTGCGATTATTTCTCCTCCTTGTCCTTGTCATCACTGTCGTTTCCGTCTTTTTCGACTTCAGTCTTATCCACATCATCCGGTTTCTCGGATCCCTCTTCCGTTTTCGCATCACCAGCCTCATTCTCACCAGAAGCATCATCTGCTTTGGCTTTGGCATCATCTGCCTCAGCTCCCACATCGTGCGCCTTTTCTTCGGTTTTTTTTGCTTTCTCCTCACTGGCAGTTTCCTCTTTTTCTGCCACCTTTTCAGTGGAATCGGGTTTATCGTCTTCCAGACTCTCTTTAAGTTGGCTCAATACACCGAGTTCACCCAGTGTAGTTCGCTCCACTTTTTTCTGCGTCTGCTGAACAGCCTTCCGGGTCTGCTTTTCCTCTTTCATCTTCTCCTTGCGAACCTCATCCTTGGCTTCTCTCTGTATATCCTCGAGGTATCTGCGGTGAGAGACCAGAATTCGCTTATCATCGGCATTGAATTCAATCACTTTCACTGTCAATACTTCCTCGACCTCAGCCATGGTTCCGTCTTCTTTACGGATATGCTTGATCGGGGCAAAAGCCTCCAGTCCGTATGGCAACTGCACTATCGCACCTCTGTCGTCCTTGCGGATGATGGTTGCCTCGTGATAGCTTCCAACGGGGAAAACCGTTTGGAAAGTATCCCATGGATTTTCTTCAATTTGCTTGTGACCCAGGGACAGTTTTCTACCATCTTTATCGATTTCGAGTATCACGATCTCAATGTTTTCGCCCACTTTAGTAAACTCAGAAGGGTGAGAGAATCGCTTCGTCCAGGAGAGGTCAGAGATGTGAACCATCCCGCCTATTCCGTCATCCAGTTCGACAAATACACCGTAGGGCGTGAGGTTTTTCACCTCGCCCGAGTGGCGGCTGCCGACCGGGTATTTATCCTCAATTTTAGACCATGGGTCTTCGGTGAGTTTCTTAATACTGAGCGACATTTTGCGCTCATCGTGATCAATAGTAACGACCATGGCCTCCATTTCCTCACCCAGTTTGAAAAACTCGCGGGCGTTGACCGGCTGGTTGCTCCAGGACACCTCCGAAACGTGGATCAAACCCTCAACTCCGGGTTTGATTTCGAGGAATGCACCGTAGTCTTCGATATTTACAATCTTACCTTTAACCACGGACTCTTCCTTGATCGATTCACCAACGACATCCCACGGATGGGGTTGGAGTTGCTTGAGACCGAGAGATATCCTCTTTTTGTTTTCATCAAAATCAAGTACCACCACATTGACCTGATCGTTGAGGCTCAACACCTCAGACGGGTGATTGATACGTCCCCAACTGATATCGGTGATATAAAGGAGTCCATCGACACCACCGAGGTCCATAAAGGCACCAAAGTCGGTGAGGTTTTTGACGGTCCCTTCCAGCACCTGACCTTTTTCCAGTCCGGCGATAATCTGCTCTCTTTGTTCTGCGAGATCGCTCTCGATGAGGGCTTTGTGCGAAACCACAGCGTTCTTGATCATCTCATTGATCTTGACCACTTTGAAGTCCATAGTTTTACCCACGTAGGAATCGTAATCAATGATTGGTTTGATATCAATTTGCGAACCCGGGAGGAAAGTTTCCAATCCGCTGCAATCCGCAATCAGACCACCTTTGGTTTTGCTCACCACTTTTCCACGGATGACCGTGCCATTTTTGTAAGAATCCACAATGGCTTCCCAGGCTTTAAGCAACTTGGCTTTTCGCCTTGACAAAACGAGCTGACCGCGTTCATCTTCTTTTTTCTCGACATAAACATCCACCTCGTCGCCTTGCGCCAGATCCGGATTGTCTCTGAATTCAGACAGGGAAACCAATCCATCCGATTTGTAATTCAAATCGAGAATCACATCCCCATCGTGAATGGTCTTCACCTTTCCCTTTACAACTTCACCTTCACCAAGGAGAGTCAGGGTATCGTCGTAGGTTTCCAACATGGATTCAACTTCGCTGTCGGAATATGGGAGTTTGTAGTCATTTCCGAGGTCCCAGTCAAATTCATCGTGGGGGCCTTTATCATCGGGAAATTCCTCTTCTTCCTCTTTGGTGGCTTCGGCATCTCCATCGTCATCTCCGGCTTCCTCTTTGACAGCGTCATCCTCTGCCTTAGGTTCTGTCTTTTCTTCGGCTTTTTCCTCAGATTTTGGCTCTTCATCAACTTTGGCCTCCGGCTTTGCCTCGGCTTTTACTTCAGCTTTTGGCTTTTCCTCTGTTTCGGCTTTTTCTTCAGCAAAAGCTTTCGCCTCAGGCGCTGATTCGGCCCTGGTTTTTTCTTCAGCGGACTTTTCAGTGGATTTTTCTTCCACTTTTTGGTCCTTCTCACCGCTTTCGGCCTTTACCTCTTCGGTTTTTTCATCCCTGGCGGATTCTTTTTTCTCTGCAGAGTCACCAACCTTTACGTCACTGACTTTCTTATCATCATCAGCAGGTTGATTTTCAGGAGTTTCTGCGGTCCCCTCTTCATTCTTTTTTTCTTCTGACATATTCGAAGAATGGTTTTAAAAGGTTAAGAAATCATTTTAGCGGCGCAAAGGTACGCTTTTTTCTTAACTTCGGACACATTGTGAAGTACTATTGAAAATTTCTACAAGAGCGGCGAAAACATCAATAGATGTTGGGTCTTCAGGGGCTACCGAAAGACCTTGTGGCATAGAGGATGAAGAGGCAGTCAAAGGTCAGCTTAAAAAACCCCCTGATTTTTCATAGCGCGGTATAGCCGGGCAAAACCTGCTGCATTGGCTCCCGAGACGTAATTGGGCACTCCGTTGACCTTTCCGCCGTATTCCAGACACTGACTATAAATGTGTTTCATGGTGTGTTTGAGCTTTTTATCTACTTCCTCCGCAGTCCAGCGCAAACCCATTTTGTTTTGAGCCATCTCAAAAGCAGAAACACTCACCCCACCAGCATTGGAAGCTTTTCCCGGGGCGTACAGAAGGCCGCTTTCCAAAAACAGATCCACTGCACCATTGGTACAGGGCATATTGGCACCTTCAGCTACTGCCTTGCAGCCATTGTCAATGAGCTTTTGGGCATCGGTTTCGTCCAGTTCATTCTGCGTGGCACAAGGAAGAGCCACAGTACAGGGAAAATCCCAGGGTTTTTTATCGGCGGAGTATTCAAGACCGAACTTATCCGCCACTTCCTCAATCCGCCCCCTTTCTTCCAATTTGACCTTTTTTACAAAGGCCAGTTTTTCTTCATTCAATCCCTCTTCATCGTAAATCACTCCCTTACTATCGGAAAGGGTCTGTACCCTGATCCCAAGTTCAAGTGCTTTTTCACAGGCATAGATGGCGACATTTCCAGCCCCTGAGATATTGGCGGTCATTTCTTCCGGTTTCAGTTGGTTGTCTTTGAGCATTTGTTCCAAAAAGTACAGGCAGCCGTAACCTGTGGCCTGAGGTCTGAGACAGCTCCCACCCGACTCCAGACTTTTACCGGTGAAAGACCCTGAGAACTTTCGCTTGAGTTTATTGGTATATCCAAATATATAACCGATCTCGCGCTCACTGACCCCAATATCCCCTGCGGGCACGTCGGCCTCTGAGTTGGCGATGTGAAAAAATTCCGCTGCAAAGGCCTGACAAAATCGCATGACATCCAAATCGCTGTGCCGGCCTGAATCAAAATCGGCTCCCCCCTTTCCCGCACCCAACTGCAAACCGGTCAAGCTGTTCTTCAGCGACTGCTCAAACCCGAGAAATTTCAATATACTGATGTTGACGGATGGGTGAAACCGCAGTCCACCCTTGTACGGTCCCAGAGCGCGGTTGAATTGGACCCGGTACCCGCGGTTTAACCGCTCTTTCCCCTCGCTGTCCACCCAACTAACGCGGAAACTAATGATCTGGTCGGGCTCCAGCATTCTCATTATCACACCTTTGTCCTGATAATCGGGATTTGCGCTGATAAAGGGACTGACTTTATTGAGAAAAGAATCCACCACCTGAAGGAACTCTCCTTCATTTGGATACTTTTCGTGAAATTCTTCTGCAATCGATTCCGGGTCAAATGCCATGGGAGCTATGTATTTTATGAAAAGGCTAGAACATGCGTCTACTCCAACATCGATTATCAACGGGAAATGGGGTCGGGATGTTTAGAGAGGAATAACCAACCCAGATTGAGAGCTTGAGAAATAGCTTGCTTACCGCAACTTTGGCAGCCAAAACTTTGCGCTTTATACCAACTCACCAGGCAGAGAACAAAAACCGAAATCTAGCCCTATTCCACTCTTATGTAACAAATTATGGTATTGTCCCCATAAAGGGTGTTTTTTGAAAATGGTTAACCACGGAACGGAGGGCACGGAGAAGTTGGTCCTATTTAATTTCGTGCGATGTCGTATTCTTCTTAAGAAGAGAATACAATGGGGTTTCCAACTTCCAAAACTATCCTGGTTTGTAGGTGTCTCAGTGTTCTCTGTTCTATTTCGACTGTCGTTCAACACATCGCTCCGTGGTGAGCCACTTTAACGCAGCATTAATGCCATCTGGGAGCATTTGATCCACTCAAACCTGTTGTTATTCTTTTGGTGCTATATTTTTTAATACTGCGGGGCTAAAAGAGACCGGCAATAACTTTTTGGAAATGCCCTCACCGTATCACCGCATCAACACCACCTCCCCAGAAAAAGTCTCCACATATTCGCTGTCAAATTCAACCACCAGTTGGTAAACGTATACCCCCACGGGCAGGTCTTCGCCCCTGAACCTGCCGTCCCAACTCACCTCTGTCGATATTTCTTCATACACCCGGGATCCCCAGCGATCGTATATCTTCAGCTCCATTCGCTCCACTTCTGAGGCCGTGTATATCTGCCACTCATCGTTTACACCGTCCCCGTTGGGAGAAAATGCATTGGGAATGTAGATCTGGCGCGAGGGGCAGTCTTCTATCCGTTTTTCGGCCATGACTTCGCAATTTGCAGCCGTTCGCGCTTCAAAACTGTAAATGCCGGGTTCAACCACCTCAATGGTGGGGCTGCTTTGACCGGTATTCCAAAAGATCTGATCAAGCTCTTCCGCCGGGGATGCGATAAGTTCAAAAGCTTCTCCTTCGCACACCCGATCGGGACCGAGTATGCTTGCTTCGGGAACAATTGCTTCCTCCAGATAGATGCGCAAAAGGGTGTCACAGCCTGATTCTGATGACAGGACGAATTCATACTCCCCGGGTTCTGTCAGTTCTTCTCCCTGTATTTCATAGACCTCTCCGGGGCAGATACTTATCTCTTCAATTAGCTCAGGAGAATCTGCCCAGTTAATCTGCAAGCTCAGCAAGGTGTCGCAGCCAGTCTCTGCCGAAAGGACAAACTCGTACTCCCCGGGCTCAGTAAGTTCCTCTCCCTGGAACTCATAGACCTCTCCGGGGCAGATACTTATCTCTTCAATTAGCTCAGGAGGATCGGTCCAGCTCAACTGCAAACTCAGCAAGGTATCGCAGCCCGTTTCTGCTGTAAGGAAAAACTCGTACTCGCCGGGCTCTGACAGCTCCTCTCCCTGGAACTCAAAGACCTCTCCGGGGCAGATTTCCGCAGAGAGTTCTGTCACTATCCACTCCCCTTCTTCCACCGTCAGCACCAGCGCGGTGTCGCATTCGCCCGCCTGTCCGGTCAATACGGTCTCGTACTGGCCTGCTTCTTCTATGGTTTGCCCATGCCAGTCAAGACTTTGGCCGGGGCACAGACTTATTTCCTCTTCTATGGTCAGCAGCTCTTCCACGGTCACCTCCACGGTATCCGACCAAATGCAATCCTCTCCATACGCCATGCGTACCCAGTAGGTGCCGCTTTCCGATACCTCTATCTCTGATTCCGTCGATCCGGTGTTCCACAAAAAGGAAACGACATCATCCAGGTCTCCGGTAAGCTCCAGTGTAGCAGTCTGTCCTGCACAGAGCGATCCGGCTCCTTCAACACTCACTTCGGGGCCCGGCCAGACAAACAACTCAAGCACTGCCGTATCGCTGCCGCAGTCAGGATGGTCCACTGTATAGAAGTAGGTACCGCTGTTATCGGGAAGCAGTTCAAGGCTTCCTCCGGGTACATCCGGCACCCAGTTGCCATCCGGGTCTGCTCCGCTCAGGTAGTCAAACAGCGAGACTTCATTTCCCGAAGGACACTCTTCCACCACGGCTCCTTCTCCCGCACTGAAATCAGGTTGCAACACCTCAATCTCAGCCCAGGCGGTGTCGGTTGTCTCCCCCTCATTGAAGTAACCCACTACGGCTATCCGTCTCAAACCAGGAGTAGGGGGATCGGCTGTACTCACGTACTCCACCTGCCGCAGCCAGACTTCCCAGTCCGCATAATCTAAAAATCCCTCTGCAAACACCTCGTCCGTGCCCGATCCGCTAACAGTCATACCCAGATTTTCCACTGCCTCAAGGGTACCTTCCACTCCATCCGGGTCTTCCACAATGACGAGGCGGATGCTGTCCAGGGGGTAATCACCGTACACCTTTACGGAGTCGTGGGCTATGTAGGCTCTGCCAGTTCCGCATATATCTTCAAAGAAGTGATCAAAACCGGACTCTGTAGCGTTTAGGTCTATTGTGTCGCGGCAATCCGGATAACCCTGATACTCAGTGTAGGAGGTAATTCCGGTAAAGATAGCACTGCCAATATCAAATTGACACAGGTTGTAAAAAGTATCCAAATCCGGATCAAGCAGTCTCACTGTCCCCCTGTTGGTTCCCGTAATAAATACAGGATCATCACACTCCTCTTCGTAAATATAAAGAGATTGCTCTACATTCATCGATTCCATGATGTACTCTGCCCGCATCTCGTCCAGAAAAATCTCGACAAGATGTCCGCTGACCAAGCTGCCAAATAAACGATCCCGATAAAATGCTATCCCCGATAGGGTTAATCTAACTGGAAAATCATCATCCAATTTACCCAAATCGGTAAATTCCTCACTTTCAATATCAAAAGTAGCCAATCTTCCATCCTGACCTGACAAAAGGATAAGTCCATCTGCATCTATTGCCATTCCTCCGTACTGAATACCAAACGGCAATGGCCACGAATTCACCACCTCTCCCTCCTCCAGATCAATTTTGTACAATCCTTCAAAGGAATCCATTCCATATATAAAACCATTTGGTGCAATTCCTATATCAGCTAAACTTAAAGGTCTTTGTCCCAATGGAGTCTCTATCACCAGCAATTCCTCAGATCCACAGGTAGCAAGATCAATTTCTAAAAACACATGCACAAAGGCATCGCCTGATTGATTTAGCCCACCAGAATGATAGGTTATTATCTCCTGACTTATTATCCAGGATGGCAATAGAAATATCAAAGATAATAACAGAAATAAAAATCTCATTTCAATCAATTTTTACCCACTTCACTGACTCAGAAAAATTGGGGCCTGTGATCAAAATTGGATAAGTTCCCGACGGAAGAGCTAAATCAGATACAGTAAATTGTCGACTATCTGTTTTATAATATCCGTGTGCTCTTCCCATCATGTCGATAATCCTCACATCAAAAGGACCTGTGTATTCAGAGGGGATATTTATCTCAAAGTAATCCCTGCCCGGATTGGGTATCAAAGTTATTTGGCTTTCTACACGGTTTTCTTCCTTATAATCGAGGATTTCCACTCCTTTACCGTCCAACTCCAGGTGATAAAGTTCTCTGTCGGAAACTAATTCACCCAGTCTAATACTCAGAGAGCTCGGATTTATAAAATCTTTTACTTCAAAAGACGCAATGTGATCACCATACTGAAAGGCTTTTCCATTTTTTTCAAGAGAAACCCATCCATATATACCTGTACTGCGATCACTTCCAGTCAGTATCATTTCATTAGAAGTGGTAGTTTCCACTACATCAATTTCTTCCATCAACACATCGGGGCCTCCATCCAGAGCTAAATTAATTACTGTAACATCCCTCACCTCGGAATCTCTGAAATATACGTTCAAAGTTTTTTCCATTGGATCATACTCAAGGGAAACTAATAAACTGGGCGGATTCTGGATTAAGCTATCTGCTTCTAAACATTGTTGACAAGACCCATCTACATCACCCATTTTGATAGCCCTGAAATTTGCATTTAGATAATTAACGATTCCCACATTGGCAACGATCATCGTGTCATAGGAGGGGACATTTAACCACGGGCAACTCACCCCATCAAAGTCAGACTGATACTGAGTGGAAGGGAGAAACCTCCATTTACCAGCCGAGGGATATTCCAACTCTTGAATGTATCTTTGAATCAATGCGATATCATAAGTAGTGATAAAATCATTCAGATTCATATCGGCTGCAATATTGGAAAAAGATTCCGGAAAACAACTATTAATTCCAAGTATTACATCTCGAATGATGTCCGTGTCGGTAGAATTAACCCCACAGGCATATTCGTGTTCTTCCGTATAGGCAGGAATAATGGTATAGTCTGTGCTGGGAAAAACTTCAAGTTCGAAGTACCCGGCCTCATCTGTAAAGACCTCGAATTCATACTCGTAGCCGCAGTATGTAGCTGATATCTTTACCTCTCCATAGGGAAATCCAAAATCAATTGCTTCATCACAACTCCCTGTAATGGTAGGTCGCAATATGTTTCCTGCCAGGGTTAAACCATCGGAGCAAATCTCACCTGCACAGGCATCATTGGTGAAATTGTCACAAAATACAACCTCGGGATCGGATAAATGATCTCCTATAAATAACCCGGATTGAGGCGCAAAATCCACCCCAGCAGTTCCAAAATCGTAGCAAACTCCAGGCTGGGGCTTGAAGTAAATATCGAAGAACAATTCTGCGTTTTCAATAAAATCGACATTCGAACCTATGCCGACCTCATTTCTGTAAAAGAAAGAAATAGTATTTCCGGTTATGTTTAGGTCTTCAACTTCCCAGGTATTGCCACCAAGAAATTGGCTATTATCAATAGAGGCTTTAGTCATTTGTTGGTCTATTTCAAGTGCCGGATCAAAAGCAAAACTGAACCGAATCCCGGAAACATCATCGACTCCATTAAGACCCAACAAAAAAACATTCACTTTACCGCAACTATCCTGGACAAAGCAAAACTGCCAGTCATCGATTGGACATTCGCCGGTGCAAGGGCAATCAAAATCAAAAATCGGACAAGGTGTCCTATTGGAAAAACTAGACCCAATATATAGTGGGCCATCAAAAAGAGGAGTAAAAAGATGATGCAGGCTGTCAAAATCGATGCAATCAACTTCTACAGGATTGAATACAATATTCCCGATGTGCTCGCACTCCTCAGTTGGTATAAAAGCAGGGACAAATGCAGCTGAATATCCTATCCTTACCGAATTACTATCCACCTGCAATGAATTACCAAACAAGGCATTGAAGTGGGTTCCAATTGATGAATTTCCAAATGAGGCTCTTGTTTCACTAACATTTATGGTCAAACCAACAGGTGCTTCAATTAAAAAAGTCAATCCCGCTATCGAATCTCCTACCAGACCATTGATGCTAACCGATATCTCATTGCAGTTAAGAGGATCGACTTCCAGACAAAAAGAGTATTCAGGGCAACTCGCAGAAGGCTGAGAAAACAATGAAAAAGGGTGCGAAATCATCAACAACAGGGCCATTGTAAATGCTTTTAATAAGCGTTTACAACACGAAGCCGAAAGGACCTCAGAGAAGGATTGAAGGGTGGATAATAGAGCCTGGCGCCCTGTGTGTGTGTGTGTGTGTGTGTACTCACATTCAAATTAGTAACATTTACATTTGCTTTCATAACAAGTGTTTTAAGGTGAATAGAAAAATTTATCACGCCAAAGATAGTAAACGTTTTTGGAAAAACAAACTAAAAAGTGATTTTTTTCTATACATAATCTCACAAAGAATTGTTTGCCGTGTTGAACTGTAGGTATTTTGAGGCGTGTTTTTTATTCTGAAAAAAAATAGCCCTGGCATTCGGAGCGCATCGCCAAAGTCTCAAAACTTTCGGTGGAAGAGGTGAAGAAAATTCTGGAGGAGAAGGAGAAGATCGAATAATTTATTAGTGCACCAGTGAATATTCTTAAAAATATTTAATTTCTCTACCTCTCACAATAATTCCCAAAAAGCCAACCACCCTGCCCTACTGAATTGATCCAAAAAATCCTATCTTTGCGCTGTTTTTCAACAAAAAATCAAGGAGTATGGATTTTGACATCATAGTTATAGGAAGTGGGCCCGGAGGATACGTGGCCGCCATCAGGGCTTCACAACTGGGACTGAAAACTGCAGTGGTAGAGAGGGAGTCGCTGGGAGGTATTTGTCTCAACTGGGGCTGTATTCCGACCAAGGCGCTTCTCAAAAGTGCTCAGGTCTTCAATTACATCAACCACGCTGAGGATTATGGAATAAGTATTTCAGACGCCCGGGCCGATTTTGGTAAAATGATAAAGCGGAGCCGGACAGTGGCTAACGGGATGAGTAAGGGCATTGAGTTTTTGATGAGAAAAAATAAAATAAAGGTACTGAACGGAAACGGGAAACTGGTGCGGGGCAAAAAGGTGGAAGTAAAGGGCGAAGACGGCAAAACGAAGACCTACTCTGCCAAAAACATCATTGTCGCCACCGGTGCAAGAGCTAAGGAACTTCCCAACATACCCATTGACGGAAAGTCGATCATCGAATACCGCAAGGCCATGAGCCTCGACGAACAACCCAAATCCATGGTCGTGGTTGGAGCAGGTGCAATTGGCTCCGAGTTTGCCTATTTTTACAACTCCATCGGCACCAAAGTCACCATCGTGGAATACATGGAGCAAGGCGTAGTGCCCCGGGAGGATGCTGATGTTTCAAAAGAACTCGGAAAAGTCTTCAAATTACAAGGCATGCTAGTCATGGCCAACAGTGCTGTTCAATCCGTGGATGTGAAATAGGACAAATGCAGCCTGGTGGTGAAAAACAACAAATCCG
>REEO01000002.1 GCA_007695035.1 Saprospirales bacterium
CTATGGTGGAGAGCGGGAATGCCATTGCCCTCATGGGAAATCACGAGTACAACGCCCTTTGCTTCCACTACCGCGATCTCGAAACCGGAGGACATCTCAGGCCACACTCCATAAAGAACATAATGCAGCATTACGAAACCCTCAGGCAGTTTAAAAACCGGCAGGGTGAGTACGAGGACTATCTGGAGTGGTTCAAGACCCTTCCGCTATTTTATGAAACCGACACCTTCCGGGCTGTGCACGCCTGTTGGGACAAGAACCACATTAATTTTCTCAGAAAAACCCTGGTCGACAACAAGTTGACAGATGAGTTGATCCGCAGATCCATCGATATGGAAGATCCCCTTTACCACTCAATAGACGAGACCCTCAAGGGAAAAGAGATCACCCTGCCCGATGGACAAACCTTCAGGGACATACTGGGCATCGAACGGACCGCTATGAGAATAAAGTGGTGGGAAAATCCCGAAAACATGACCTACAAGAGCATCAGCGTCCAGCCCATAGACCACTTACCCGACCGCAAGATCAACCCTGAGGACTTAACAACCAAATCCTGGTACAGGGAAACCACCAGGCCCGTGTTTTTTGGTCACTACTGGCTCAAAGGAGACCCCATATTTTACAGACACAACATCTGTTGCCTGGACTACAGCGTTGCAAAGGGCGGAAAACTCGTGGCCTATTCTTTTGACGGAGAGGATAAACTAGAGAGCGAGAAATTGAGGTATGTCTGAGGGGGCAGAAGCAAAACTCCGGCTCCGAACTGGAGAACCATCCACCTCCACTAAAATAATCTGTGATAATCTGAGGAATCTGTGGTGCAAATCAGGGAAGCAGTGAGTAAATTGTTCGACACCAGCTCCACTCCAAAGGACTGAGGAGGTCAGGAACAGGCTTAAACCACTTGCGCATTTCCCTAATCAAGGTTTAAATGGTGCTTTTTTGGCAAATTGAAAAAAAATATTGAGCTTTGGTAGAAAGGGTTCACCGCAAAGGTCGCGGTACACGCGAAGAATGCGCGAAGTGGATATGTTGATACTAGATACCATCACCCCACCCATTCCGATGACGATTTCCATCTCCACCGAAAACTTCCGGGATTTATCCCCATATCCCGGACGTAGGCAATAAAGTGTTGTAAAACTCCCCGGCTTCATAAAAAAGTCCTTAACTTTGGTTACAATATCCAATGTCAACAATCTGACATAGCTAAAACAGCGCCATGTTTTTTTGATAACGCAGGTAAACAGAGATTGTGACAGGAAAACCAGACTAGATCAATAGATAATTAATCGTGGAAATTAGCATGAAAAATTCAAGTGAGAAACTACAAAGCGAAAGCAAGAGTGCCCAGAAATTAGAAAGCGCCGGCACTAAGTATGACAAGCCATTTAAATCCGTATTTCCAGGTAAGTATATCCAGGGAGAGGGACTCATTGAAGAATTGCCGGATACAATCAAATCCTTTGGTGACAAAGGACTGATTCTATCCTCGCCCACAGCAAAAAAAGTTTGCCTTGACAAGCATTCAAAACGCTTTGCAGAGGATGGGATAGAGGTGATTGAGTTTAAAGGTGAATGCTGTGCGAGTGAAATAATGCGAATCTCCGATATGGTGATCAGCAATGAAATTAACGTCCTGGTAGGCGTGGGAGGAGGTAAAGCCATTGACACCGCTAAAATAGTTGCTGACCGCGCTGAAATTCCCGTGATTGTTGTACCGACCATAGCTTCAACTGATGCGCCGTGCAGTGGATGTGCCGTAATATATTCTGAAAACGGCCATTTTGAATCTGTTTACTATCAAAAAATGAATCCTCAGGTGGTGCTTGTAGATATGAATGTAATGTCAAATGCCCCTACCCGTTTTCTGGTCGCTGGGATGGGTGATGCACTTTCCACCTGGTTTGAAGCCAGATCCTGCAAGCGAACCCACTCCATGAACGCCTGCGGTGGATACAGCACTTTAGCGGGATTAAATCTTGCAAAACTCTGCTACGATACCATTTTAGAATACGGCCCTGCCGCAAAAAGGGCAAATGGTCATAAAATCATCACCCCTGCTTTGCACCATATCGTAGAGGCCAATACCCTTTTGAGTGGCATCGGTTTCGAAAGTTCGGGCCTGGCCTCTGCCCACGCAATACACAATGGATTATCAGCACTGGATGAAACTCATTCCTTCTACCACGGAGAAAAAGTCGCCTTTGGCGTTTTAGCAGGACTTCACCTCACGGACGCTCCACCCGCCGAAATGGAAACAGTTTACTCTTTTTGTGAAAAGATTGGCCTTCCAACCACATTTGAAGACATTGGCCTGGCTTCAATAGACAAAAGTCAATTGACAAAGGTCGCCAATAAATCGTGTCTGCCGGAGGAATCCATACATCACGAAGCAGGGCAGATTACTCCTGAAAAAGTATTGTGTGCCATGGTGGCTGCAGATGCAATGGGAAGAGGCAGAAAAAAAGATAAGCTCAATTATATCTAACCCCTTGATGGCCTGGAAGAGGCTACGCCCCCAGGCAATGTAGTTACTGAAACACCTATCTCTTTGCGGCCATTGCGAACTCCGCGGTGAGAAAAAACCCCGGCCCACATCACATTCACAAAACCCGGGAATTCTACCTAAGTTGCAGGAAATTATATAGGGGCTACTAAAAAATATAAAGTAATATATATAATATTGGCCTTCAAATAATTATATGTTATATTTGCATTTAGATAAAGGTCTATATGCAAGAGAAA
>REEO01000076.1 GCA_007695035.1 Saprospirales bacterium
AACCTCGTTGCCGAAGATGACAACGAGGCCGAACACACTATGAGAACACCCTAAATTTTGAACATAATTCATATATTATGTCTATGATACAAAGGTAAAACCTACAACATCAATCCACCAAATATTTTTGATGATTTCTTCAAAAAATGTCGAAAAAATATATGATGTTCTTGATATTGAGGACATTATAAGTGACTTTGTCACCCTGAAAAAGCGTGGATCGAACCTGATAGGTCTTTGTCCTTTTCACGATGAGAAGACTCCTTCTTTTTCTGTTAGCCCCTCTAAAGGGATATTTAAGTGCTTTGGATGTGGCAAGGGTGGCAATGCTATTCACTTTCTGATGGAACACGAGAACTTCACTTACCCCGAAGCGCTGAAATATGTAGCTGCCAGATATAACATCCACATTGAAGAAGAGACTCTTAGTGAGGAGCAGCAAGAGGTAGAAAAGGAGCGTCAAAGTCTTTATATTGTCAGTGAGTTTGCCAAGCGTTTTTTTTCTGAGCAACTATTCGATACAGGGGAGGGACAATCTGTGGGCCTGGATTACTTTAAAAATCGCGGCTACACCAAAGAAATTATTGATAAATTTGATCTGGGTTATGCTCCCAGATCCGGAAGCGGATTAAAACGGGCTGCACTTCGGGCGGGGCACGAAGCCGAGCGCCTGAAAAAACTGGGACTTCTGAACAGCAGGGAATCTGATTTTTTTCGTAGGAGGGTTATGTTTACGATTCACAACCTCAGTGGTAAGGCTGTCGGTTTTGCCGGAAGGATACTGGGGGTAGATAAAAAATCCCCGAAGTACATTAACTCTCCCGAATCGGATATCTACAACAAAAGCCGCATTCTCTACGGTATTTACCAGGCGAGAAAAGCCATGCGAAGGGAGGAGAGGTGTTTCCTGGTGGAGGGATATACGGATGTGATAAGTATGCATCAGGCGGGCATTGAAAACACAGTAGCGGTTTCAGGTACCAGTCTGACTCCCGGCCAAATTGCTCTTATCAAGCGCTTTGCCAATCACGTTACCCTGATCTTTGATGGAGATACCGCCGGAATTAAAGCAGCCAGCCGCTCTGTGGATCTTTTGCTGGAACAGGAAGTAAACGCCTACATTGTTTTGCTGGAAGAAGGTGAAGATCCTGATTCAGCCGTAAAGTCCCTCGGTAAGGAGGATTTCCTGACCTATGTGGATGAGAAAGCCATGGATTTCCTTGATTTTAAAATACAATCTACCCCGGGTGCCCAATCTGACGACCCTTTTCAGCGCACCAAAGCCGTTCGCGAAATAGTTAGCTCTCTCGGCCTGATCCGGGATCAAATGAACAGGAGTTACTACATTCGCAAAACAGCCGATATATTCAAGCTTGACGAATCCATTGTGGTCAGTGAGGTAAATAAGGTAATTAAGGATAAAGTCTGGAAAGAGAAAGGCCGCCAGCAGCGACAAGCCAGGAGGAAGAACCTGAATACTCAGGAAACAGATACATCCTCTTCGGCAATATCCGGGATTGAGGAAGCCACCTCACCCAAAGACAGTGTGGTCCAAAAGGACTATCACCAGGAACTCGCTTTGGTAGAGTTGTTGTTGCGCTACGGCAATGAATTGATGGAAGACCACTCCCCTGTTTACGAGTTTGTATTCTCAAACCTGGAGGATGTGTATGAAGAGTTGAGTGATCCCCTTGTTTTAAAGGTTCTTAACCACATGAGGGAATCGATTGCAGACATGGGTAAAATTGATATGCAGGGGCTGATTGCCCATCCGTCTAAAGAGGTAGGGCAACTGGTTGTCAATCTCCTAACAGATGAATACACTTACAGTGAAAATTGGGAGGAGCGGTGGAATATAGTCCTCCAAAATCAACCCCCGCCAGAGCAAAATTTTGCCAAAGAAGCCGAGGAAGTGGTGATTTCCCTCAAACTCAGAAAAGTTCGCTCAGTGATTCAGCGTCAAGCAGCGGAGATAAAAGCTGTTCAACAAGAGAAGCCCAATGAAGTCAATGACATGTTGGAAATCTACCTGGAATTAAAAGAGCTTGAAAAGGTGCTGGCAAGCCAACTTCGCACCATTGTTTACGGTTGATTATCCACCTTTGTGACCACAAAAAAGGTACCTCCTGCCGACTATCAGTAGTCCGGCAATTCCAGTAAGTACATAAATATCCGCCAGATTGAAAACGGCTTCAAAGAATTTTAATTCGCGACCTCCCAGCCACAAAAACCAATCCGGCCAGTGCGTATCAACCACAGGAAAATACAGCATGTCCACTACCCTCCCCTGAAACAATGGTGCGTATCCTCCCCCATCCGGCCACCACTCAGCAAGTCCACCGTGAAAGGGGCTGGCTGAAAACAGAAAACCGTAAAAAACACTATCGATGGTATTGCCTATAGCGCCCGCCAGAAGTATGCAGAGAAAAACCAGGAGAGAAAACGGAGCGCGGATTTTTGAGAAATACTTTATAGTGAATATTACAAATGCAACTGCCAATGCCCGGATAATAGCCAGGAAGGTCTGGCCCCATTCATCACCAATCAACCATCCAAAAGCCATGCCCTTGTTTTCCGCAAATCGAAGCCTTGCCCAATCCATCCCTAAAATGGGCATTTCTTCCCCCAGTTGAAAATTCAGTTTTACCCAAATTTTCAGGATTTGATCAGACAGTACAAGTAACAGAATCAAAATGGTAATTGCTTTCCACCGGAATTGAGAGGCAATCTTTTCACTCATTAAACTGTGGGATTATTGCTTAATAAACTTTCCGCTCACGGCATTTTTGCCGTCAGATATGTTTATCAGGTAGGTGCCACTTTCCAGTTGACTGACAGACAGTGGTTGGCCGGCAGAAATTTTACCATTATGCACCCTGCGACCCATCATGTCAAACACCTTCACATCAAATTTATCTCCCTGTGTAAGACCCTTGACGTATAGCCGGTCAGTGGTTGGGTTGGGATAAAGTTCCAGGGATTCCCTTTGCAAATCAGCAATGGAAGAAGGCATCTCAATGGTAGCTTCCAGCACATTTGTTACGATAAAGTCATTGGCTGAGGAACCATCCCCATCGGCAATATTTCCCGCTGCGTAGATGATGACTTCCCGGTTTTCCGGGTCCTCCGGAACTAACCAATCCACGGTCCAAATCAATTCGTTATCACCGGGAAAATTGGAGGCCGGACTGTGTTCAAAGTATAGTTTTCCAGCAAAATTTCTGGTCCTCGAGCTGGCGGAGGAATTTTCCAACGATCCCAAATTGTTATTATCCCCATCAAGCACCACCAGTTGAAACCCTCCCCTTGCAGCCAGGCCATTGGGATTTCGGAGAATCACTTCCAGTTCATACCGCTCCCCGTCAATTGGATTGGTTGGAATGCCACTAATGATTATATCACCATCCAGACCCAGTGGATTGTTGCCCAGGTGACAGTCGCTGCAAAGCCCCTCACCGGGAGCACCGGTATGAGCAGCCGGTGGGAAAGAAGCATTTCCGAGGAGAAATACGGATAAGAAGATAACACCTGTAATGAGCAATTGTGAAATGTTGAGTTTCATTGGACCTGAATTTAGATGTGCAAGATAGTAAGAAATTCTCAAAAATTATGAATTTGAAGGATTTTAAGTGTAGTAGGGCTATGAAGTGTGACTAAATCTTCCATCCCCGGATATCAAATGAGATGCACATTCAAATTGGTTTTTTCGAAAGTAATTATGACCTGTAATTTTTATCTGAGTTTTACCAGGCTGGATCATCAATGCCATGGTATTGGCAGAATAAGTTATAAGGCATCGCATTTAAAAACATCAGTAACGAGAATAAAATATAGAAAATCCCAATTTTTCCTTAACTTTGATTGTGGTTGCTTCCTGATATTGATCAAAGTGATTAAGTCAGTTTCATAATTAAAATATTGGATTGATATCAAATCTAAATAACATGCGAATAGGTCCTTTCCTGCTTGGTGCCATCTGCATCCTTGTAATAGGTTGTGAATCCGAGAATATTGAGGAATATTTCGCAGATGTGGAATGCCCCACAGACAATGTCAGTTTTCATGCTGATGTCAGACCCATTTTAGATTCTCATTGCAATGATTGCCACAATTCAACCGCACAATTGGGAGGAATTATCTTAGATGCTTATGAGGATGTTTTGCTTTATGTCCATAACGACCGTCTGTTGGGTTCCATAAAACACCTCCCCGGTTTCAGCCCCATGCCGCAGATCGGTTCGATGCTGGACGATTGCTCTATTGATCAAATTGAGGCCTGGATACAAAGCGGTGCTCCGGATAACTAAAACTGTATAATTATGAAAATTCGAAATCTTATCGCTGTTTTTTTCCTCATCGTACTGGCTCTGGGTGCATATGTGTACTTTTTTATCTATCACAAAGCACATGAGGATATTTACACTGCAGAACCCGATATTACCATAACTGCAGAGGATTTGTACAGTGCCTTTCAGGAAGATGAACTCTCGACCAATGATACCTACCTTGGAAAAATAATCCGAATCTCTGGTACTGTGATGGATGTTGAGTTGGAAAATGGTGGTGAAATAAGTGCCATTAGATTGGATGTGGGAGAAATATTAGACGGAGTGGTCTGCGAAATGGACAGGGTCTATTTGCGCGAGACTGGCGAAATTCAGCCAGGAGATGAAATTACCCTGCAGGGGGTATGTACAGGATACCTGGAAGATGTAATACTAAATAGATGTGGAATAATAGAACTCGAATAACTAAAGCCGACAACCGTGAAGCTATTCTACCTGACTTTTACCTTTTTAATGATCGGCTCTTTCGCCCTTCAGTCGCAGAATATTTACTACTCAAGAGAGGCACGAATTTCCTTCTATTCCAAAGCTCCGTTGGAGGACATTGAGGCCCACAACAATCGAGGCTCATCCGTCATTGATTTTGACAATTGCAGGATTGAATCCTCAGTGCTCATTCGTGGGTTTATGTTTGAAAAAAGCCTGATGCAGGAGCATTTTAACGAAAACTATATGGAGTCCCATAAATATCCCAGGGCCACCTTCAAAGGTACATTTGTCAATTGCGAAGAAATTACTATTGATTCGGATGGAACTTATCCCTTTACTGTGGAAGGCGAACTTGAAATGAGGGAAATTACGGGGGATGTAATCGCCGAAGGAGAAATTGTGGTTGAAAACGGACAGATTAGCGGAAAAGCTGAATTCACTGTGAAAGTAACTGATTATAACATTCGTATTCCCGCACTTGTCAGTGACAATATAGCAAGGGCGATCGATGTGAGAATCGAAGCTAATTATCAAAAACTCGACCGCTAACCTGTGAATAACCCACCGAAAACCAATACTTTTGATGAAAAATAGATTGTTGACAAAGTTATTTCCGGCTTACTTTTTTTTACTTGGTTTTGCGTTACTGCCCTTTTGGATTCAGGGACAGGAGAGTTTATTGGATTTAATTGGTGAAGAGGAGGAAGAGGTGGAATACACCACTACCTCATTTAAAACCAACCGCGTAATTAACCTCCACTCACTGGAAAACACCCACCCGGGCATTTTGGACATAAAAATCGGCCATCGCTTTGGTCTTATAACAGGGGGAATCGACAATTTTTTCGGTCTCGACAATGCAGTTACCCGAATTGGAGCTGATTACGGATTGATGAATAATGTACAAATAGGCCTTGGCCGCAGTACCTTTCAAAAAACGGTAGATGGTTATGTGAAATACCGCTTCCTCCGTCAAAGCACCGGTGCTGTTGAAATGCCTTTGACACTGTCCGCTGTCGCTTTTGGTGCCGTCAGGACGGACCCCTGGACTGTCAATGATGTAAAAGTGCCCAATAAGTTCCGGTGGTTTTACACCTTGCAACTGATAGCAGGTCGAAAAGTTTCCGATTTTTTTACAGTTCAGTTGAGCCCCGGTCTGGTACATCGCAATATGGTCGAAACTCCCGATTTGTCCAATTCGGTTTTCAATGTGGGAATCGGAATGCGTTTTCGCCTTAGTCGGAGGGTCACCCTGAATACTGAGTGGATTTTTGTACTGCCCGATCAAATCGACGACCAGTATCGCAACTCACTTTCAATTGGACTGGATATTGATACCGGAGGCCATGTGTTTCAATTGCACTTCACCAATTCTCTGCCAATGAGCGAAAATGGTTTTATTACGCAGTCCACCGGTGACTGGTCAACCGGAGACATCCACTTTGGCTTTAACATTGCCCGTGTTTTTACCATTGTGAAGCCGGAGCATTTTAGAGACTAGGGTATGGCACCGGCACAAAAATGGATTCAATGACTCATTCCAATATTCAAAACATCGGGCTCACCGGTTTTGCTGCATTGTTGCTGTGGATACACTATCAATTTTTTCACAGTGGCTATTTTGGATACGATGAATTGCAATATACCGAATTGGCTGCACAAGTGCTGAGTGGGGATTTTAGTCACGAGCTCAATCTATTTGCCTATCGCTGGTCCATAATCCTACCTCTCGCTCTGTTCTACTCCCTTTTTGGCATAGGTGACTTTGCCAATATGCTCCCCTCCATGATAGCTCTTTTGCTCATTGTGTTTTTGGTACTCGATCTGATGAAGCAGTATGGGGTTGGATTTCGGATTCTGGCAGTATTGTTTTTGGTATGCAGTGCCATTCATCTGATGTACCTGGTCAAGCCAATGCCAGATTTATTGGTGGAACTCGGTTTCCTCATTTGTTTTCTGGGCTGGTACGGACACAATTACAGGGGAAAGTCCGCAATCAATTCTTCTCTTTCGTTGGTCGGAGGAGGAATATTTATTTTTCTGGCGAAAGAGAGTTTTCTAATCCTCTACCCTTTTTTTCTCGCATTGTTAATCTATGATTTGCGAGCAGGTAAGAAGAAGAAATTCTGGGCACTGACTATCGGCGGGTTACTGGCTTTTCTATGTCTGTATTTTTTGTACTTCTGGTTCAGCACGGGTAATCCCATCATACGTGTGGATGCACTTTTTCACGATCGGTATATCAGTGAGTGCACCTACGAATACCAGCCGATTGAGGTATTACTCAGGCGAGTTCTTTACGAAATGTGGTTGAGCTTCATAAGATTTGGAGCTTTGATTTCCCTGGGGTTTTTGATATTGCTGCACAAAAGCTACCGGCTTCCTGCAGCTGAAAAATTCATTCTGGTCTCTTATGCAGGGGTTTTGCTATTGTCCAACTTTATGACTATCTCCTACAGTAGCTATGTACCACTTTGTGACGATGTCCGGCATTTCCTTTTTGTATATCCCATCGCCGCTGCAGTTTTGATCATTGGTTTTTCCCGATTGGAACATTGCCATTTCTGGCCCAGATTGTTTATTGCTTTCACGATGGTATTTCAGTGGTATTTAACGACAAGCTTTTTCCTTGAGAATTACACCTACATTTACCTGCCCATTGCGGCTGGAGTATTGTTTTGGGGGAAGTTCAATTCCAAATTGCCCTGGGGGCTGTTGGTTGCAGCGGGACTTTTTTATCCCTACCTCTCATCAGCCCGATATCATCAGGTTCTGAATTTTTCGGCGCAAAAAGAATTGCTGGAATATGTCCTTGAGCAAGAGACTCCAATTATTGTGGTAACAGACCCGTCGAACGCGCGAATTGGTCGGTTTTACGCAGGATACAATGAGAATGATTTGGTGTTTCTGAGTTTTGCGGCATATGCCGGGTTGGAGGAACCAGTTAAAAAACCTGTGTATTTTATATCCAATGGAATGACAGCCTATCACAGTAATATTAACTGGGATACTGTGCCTTCGGAAATCATCAAGGCCCCCTCAGAAAGAGTCCCGTTAAAGGAAAACACAATAGGAGCCGTCTATTTGATATCGGACTAGGGTTTCACCTAATTTTGTTGTCAGGAGAGTTTAAACCCTTTTCAAAACGTGGACCAATTCAGCCATCATCATTGCAGTGGCGCCCCAGAGGATTTTTCCCTTCAGGTCAAAATAGGGCACATTTTCAAGGTGAATCCCATTTGAGAGTTCAATTTTGGTGGTATTTCTGCAATCGTAATTCAAGAGCCTTTTATAATCGCAGGTGATGACCTCAGCTATTTCGGTTTCCTGTAGAGAAAATTTTGGCCTGGATCTTACAAAACCGACAAAGGGATATACCAAAAAATTGCTGACCGGGATATAGAGATTTGACAGTTTACCCAGCACTTCAACTTCAACGGGGTCAACTCCAATCTCTTCGTAGGTTTCCCGGAGAGCAGTTTCTCTAATGTCGCTGTCAACACGCTCTTTTTTTCCTCCAGGAAAGCCGATTTGTCCCTTGTGTCTGTCGTCGTGGTAGTGGCTGCTCCTCCTGATAAATACCAGTTCTGTGCAACCGTTTTCACCCGGTATGAACAAAGCAAGGACACCTGCTTTATTTGCTTTTCCAGGAGCTTCGGCCTTACGATGGTGACCCACTACAGCCATTTCCATATGGGCCTTGTGTCCCGGGAGTGAATCCTTAAGAGCCTTTTCAATGTTTTGCATCAATGAGATGTCCATACCCTGTCGTCATTGGTTTCAAAATAAAAACCCTATGCCAAACCAAATGGTTGATACAGATGTGTGAATGTGTTTTTTTAACAGTCAAAAATACACCACAACAAAACAGCCCAAAGATTACTCGTAAATGGTGAATCTCAGGTATCCATCTTCTTCCCTGACTGCCCTGACCCCTTCACCGGCTTCTATTACAGCAACTTCTGTCCGTCTGTTGTAGGCGTGTTCTTCCTCGGTGCATTGCACCCCTTCCCGGCAGTGGTTGCGCAATTGAGTTTCCCCAAAGCCCACAGTTCTGATTCTATGGGGTTCAATACCGGCGGTCACCAGGTACTCCATTGCCGAATTGGCGCGTCGCTGGGAGAGTTGGAGGTTGTAAAGTTCACTTCCCCGACTGTCCGTATGAGCACGTAATTCGACCACCATGACCGTGTCTCTTTTCATGATGGAAGCGAGTTCGTCCAATTCACTGGCAGCCCCTTCCCCAATAAGGTGAGAATTGTACTCGTAGTAGATGTTTTGCAGTTCCAGCACTGTTCCTTCTCTGACCACCTCGACCTCCTTTGGTTCGATCCTCAAGCGAATATCTTCCGGGCTGGTATTTTGAACATAAACAGCTTCCCGTGCAGGATGCCTATCTTCAGCCATTGCAAAAACCCGATATTGCCCATTGAGGTTCATACATTTTGTGTAAATATTTTCCTCAGCCCAAAGGGTGTCAACATCTCCTGTTCGCATATTTTCTATCCAAAGCCGTGGATCGATGATCTCCTTGTCCTCCGGGCACACGAGAGAAATCGATGTGGGTCTGCAGTCTCTGTCCATTTCAATTTCAATTACTTTGTGATCAAATCCGGTGTCGAACTCGAGGTTTTGCAATACGGATTGAGCGCCTTTTTTTGAAGCAAAAACAAAGAAATTGGTTTCATTGGTTCTACTCTCCATAAGGCATCGACCCTCTCGATCTGTGGAGCACCGAACAACCCCCGCCCTGTCGGGATCCATATCTGAAAGGTTCAGGCTAAGGTTGTTCTGAAGCGGGTCAAACTTTATGTTGTGACCGGAAAATTGACCTAACAGGACTTTTTCCGGAATTAATTTCACCTCAACATCACGCAGGTCCCGCCCGTCTCCTGCAGCAATAATTCGAAGCTCGAGGGATTTGATGACTGTTGCGGGTAGAAAGCAACTTAGTCCGCAATCAAATTGATAGTTCCGATCCATTTTGCCATTTTCATCTCGGTCAGAACTGAGGAATCCCCGTGTACCCTCGCTGTTAAAGTGAATTCCAAAGTCGTCGCCACTGCTGTTAAAAGGGGCCGGAAGTCGCATAGGGTTAGACAACTGGCCGTTTTCAAAAGCTGCGAAATAAATGTCTAGTCCACCAATTCCACCGGGGCGATCTGAAGAGAAGAAAAGACCCTCCGGCACTATGTGCGGGAAGACTTCATTGGATTTTGAATTGATTCTGTCACTTAAGGGCAACGGGCTGGTCCACCCACCCTCGGTTTTATCCGAATAGTACAAACTCATGGGTTTTCCAGGATCCTCATAATCAGATGAAAAGTAAAGGCGATTGTTGTCTGCGTCCCAGGCAGGGTGCAGAAAATTGTACCTCGGGTGGACAAATGGCAGTTGTTCCGGTTTTTCTCCCTCACCCCTTATTAGAAAAAGCCCCAACTGGCTGCGGCCCTGCCATCTCCTCTTTTGATTTGCAGTGAAAAAAAGCCAACCACTTTCTTCGCAATAACTGGCAGGACCAGCAACTGCTTGTTTTTCCTCCTTTGATAATTTCAACCTCGTCGGTTCCTCAGCCAATTTATCAGGATGTGAATAAAGCAGAAAAAAACGGTCTTGATTGCCCATTACATAAGGGACAGAAGTGCTTGTGTTTTTGTCGTAGGAAACCCAGAGTAGTTTTTCACCGTATTCCACCAGGGAGAAAGATGGTCCGTGGTGGTTGACATCTTTAAATTCTTCAAACTCTATGACGTGGATTGCGTTTTCTTCGTCTAAAAGAATAGGCGGCTGTGCCTTTAATCCAGCAAATAACAGCAAGGCCGGCAGAAGTGTAAAGTAATATTTTAGCAATTCCATTCTAATCATAGTCTATGATTTTAAAAGAAGCGAGGAGACCTCATTTCCCCTGTTTTTGCCCTGTCTCCAAAATAAATACTCATCGAGAACTCCAGGCTGCCATTGTGGTGGCGCCTAAATGAAGACAGCCCAATGTCGTATGAAACCGTCATAAACCAATTATCCGATACTTTTATCCCTCCAAGCAAGTGAATGGACTCTCCGATATTGCCGGTGGACCCCGACATGGACCGATAGCCCATTCCGGCAATAAATTCGTCTCCTATATCCAGCAGTAGATTGACATCCAGGTTAATCGGAACGCCCGATGAATAACTCAACATAAATTGGGGGTTTAAAATCATGTGAGCGCCCATTGGTATGCTGTATCCGGCCATAAGGTGCCAGTACCTTCCCCGACCACTGCTTAAAATATCATCCGGGTCATCCAATTCAATGTGCTTTTTTGCAATGGTCGGCACTGAAAATCCTGCGTAAAGTCTGTCTGAGCGGATGAGCAGGGATGCCCCGGCATTGAAATAGGTAGCATTTTCCATATTCCCCTGCAGCAATGGATCCTGTCCAAAAGGCCGGGTCGTCCTGATATTTTGTTCTGAGAAATCGTGAGTCAATCTTCCCACCCTGGCATTGACACCCAGTCCAATCAGATAGTCGCCATATCTCAAGTGGTAGGCGTAACTCAAATTGGTAGTGAGGTGTTCTGTCAGACCGATTTTTTCCCTTCTCAGAAAAACCCCAAGCCCCACGCGTTGTGGGGTAAGCGGTATATTGGCCTGAAGCGACTGAACGGATGGACTTCCATCCAGACCCATCCACTGCTCTCGCACACTGGCAGTTAATTCCACCTCTGGTACTGCACCGGAAAAGGCACCGTTATAGGCCAGTTTGTTATAGAAAAACTGAGTGTACAGCGCATTTTCCTGAGCTTTGAGACCACTCAGAGCAAGAAAAAATACAAAGATGATCAGCGTTAATCTCTCCATCAGTTTAGATTTTCCATAATCGATCATTCTTTTAAGCAGCAAATCCTAACCCCTGCCGGTATCATCGTTTTATTACCACAAAACCATTGGCAGGTGATCTGCCGTCTCCAAAATCTATCACATAAAAGTAGGTTCCTTCGGGCAGCGGTCTGCCGTTGTAGGTTCCCTCCCAGTCGTTTTCGTAGGGGGCGGCTCTGAAGAGTTCAGAACCCCATCTATCGTAAATCCTCAATTCACTATCCGAAAAGCGGTCAGAAGCCAGACACGATATAATAAAAGCATCGTTAATTCCATCGCCGTTGGGCGTGAAAATATTGGGAATTTTACAATCCTCATCATCGCCTGCTACAATGTATAAAACAGCTCGATCGCATTTATCAGGGCAATTTACCAGGCAGATTTCGTAGGTGATTCGAACCGTTCCGGCCCATCTTTCGGAGGATTGAAATGAGATTGCCTCTCCGCCTTGAGCCAAAGACCAGGCTCCCTGGCCCTCGCCGGAAATTATCTCTAAATTGACCTCGCCCGGCAGATCGTCGTTTAGCAGAACTTCGCTTGTCACCATGTCACCCGGGAGTACTTGCTCCGTGACATCCCTGGCAGTTGGGGGCTCGAAATATTCAACTGTTACCGTATCAGAGGAAAAGTTTTTACAACTGCCATTTGAAAGGGTCCAAACCAGCAGGTTATCGCCCGGCCTTAATCCATCCACCTCACTGACAGGAAGGTTGACATTCTCAAAAGAAAGTGTTGGATCCGGTGAGGACCATGCGCCCGAAGCAACTGATGGAAAATCCGCCATCAAAACTACTCCGTTTCTTCCGCAACTGTTAAAATCCTCCCCGGCAAATGAGGCTTCGTCCGGTATGGTATCGGCTTTGAACTGCAAAGGGGAGGAAAAACCGGAAAGACAACCGTTTATTTCGGTTCTCACCTGAATGGTATTGCTTCCTGCTTTGTCCAATTGTGAACTGAAAAGTTCGGTGCAAATAGAATGGGTTGTCAGGACATTGGTACCCAGTTCGTCATTTAGGAAAAAGCGATAGGTAGCACCACCCGGCAAAGAATCTGCCGCAATGCAAAGTTCCAGATAATGGTCCGTGTCATCCAGGCAGATCGCATCATCGCTGAGGGAAAGCGATGGGGTGGGTGGCGTTGGGTTTACAACCACAGTTTCTGGCTGAGAAGGCTCCGAGTTGCAACCATTTTGTCTGGCAATCACCCGGTAAGCACCTGACTGGCCAATTTCAGCGGGCCAAAGTACATGGAAATCCACTCCCTGATCCAATGGAATAGGACCAGTCCAAATATAATTAACATCGGGATTAACATCGGTTTGCAATACTATGCTGTCCCCTTTGCAGTACTGTCCGCCACCGGTCAGAGTGGGTCTGTCAGGTAGTGGATTTACCTCTATTTCTATCTCTTCAGAAACGGATGTGGTGCATTGGTCAACTGTTATAAAAATGGAATATTGACCTCCATCACCTGTCTGACCATCCGGTATGGAAAACAAAGAATCCGAAGTGATTGAAATTCCAGTTGGACCAACCCAATGGAAGCGAACTCCTTCATTTGGTGAGTAATCGGTATGCAACTGGATGCTGTCGCCCTCGCAGTAGTTCGTTTGGTCCGAAAAAATAATCGGCTGGCGGCCAATGTTGTTGACCATTACCACCGTGGAATCTATTCTGGAACGACATCCGTCCAGTTCAACTTCTAAATAGTAGGTTCCGTTGTTGAATTCTGTCACATTGTTGAGGCAGGGAGACTGCAAATCTGAACTGAAATTATTGGGTCCCGTCCAGTGGTAGGTATAATCGTTGCCGTTATCAGCCGGTGTTAAAAAAGGTTGGAAGCAAAGGTCTGAAGTGCCATCTACGCATGTTTGCCCCTGGTTTACAATGGCGTCAATTTCAGGGGTGGTTTTCACCTGGAGGTCTGTCATTGCTGAAGCAGTACATCCACTCTGGGTCACCACAAAAACCTCATATTCACCCGGGTTAAATAATCCCCTGATGGTGTCTCCTATGGCTGAAAATCCCCCAGGCCCGCTCCATTCATAAACAGCATCAGGTATTGGATCTGCGATCATTACCGCAGTATCACCCTCGCAAACGGGGCTGTTGGATTGTGCATTTATAATGGGGTTTTCTTCCACTACTAAAGTAAAAGGATCAGATGCCACAGAGGGGCATTGCCCAAAATCCGCTTTGACCAGCCAATCCCCTGAAAGGTCCGTTCCCACATTTTCAATGATCAATTGATTGGTGGAGGTTATTTGTTCGGAACCATCGGGAAGCGTCCAGGTGTAACGGGTTGCAAGCGGTATGTTGCTTACGCGAAGTTGAAGGGTGTCACCAATACAGAGGAGGTTGTTCCCCTGCACAATGGGCTTCGGAGGACTCGCATCCACTAACACTTCTGCCTGCACAGCATTTGAAGTACAGGTTCCCAGAGTGACTACCAGGTTGTAAATTCCCTCATTTTCAGGTCCTGCATTTGGAGTAACAATCGGAGATTGCATGTCCGAAACAAATCCTGCCGGACCACTCCAATTGTATTCAAATGCCGGTCCGAGTGGTGATGAAAGTGAAAGCTGATCTCCCTGGCATACCCTCACAAATGCAGGGTCTATTACCGCCACGGGGTCTTCCACCACTTCCACGGTTTGGGTTGCTGAGGGATTAGAACTGCAATCAGGGTTTTCTACCTGGACATAAAAACGGTGGGTTCCAAGTGGGAGGTCAATGGAAAATGAGGGCTGCGAAGTGGTACCCAGCAAAACTCCGGAGGGCGGTGTTCCACTGTACCACCGGTAGGTAATATTTCCAGTGTAAACAGAAGAAGTCAATTCAATGGGGCCCCCTTCACAAACGACATTGGATGAGGCATTGATCTCCGGGGTGGCAATCGTAGATATGTTTACATCCACTGATCCACTGGCAGTACATCCTCCAAAACCTGTTAACGTCACACTATAATTCCCGGAATTTTGAGGGCCGGTTCCGCTAATTACGGGATTGGGGCTGTTGCTGCTGAATCCCTGTGGGCCACTCCACTCATAAGAGTATTGAGTTGGGTCGCCCGGTGCGTTTGAGAATAAATTCAGCGTATCTGGTTCACACAGATCGATCGAAAAATCGGGTTCCAATCGATAGGAATCGATTCTAACGGTGCTTTGACAACTCGAAATGTTGCCCGATTCGTCCTCCACGGTAAGGGTAACCTGTATTTCTTCTTCTGTTTCGTTACAGGTGAATTTGTTGGGTTCAACCACCATTTGGGTCAATTCGCAATTGTCCCAACTTCCACCATCCACCAGATTCGGGCCCAGTACAAAGGTATCCAGGGCAGATGGCAAGACCTCAATTCTCGCATTTTTACAAATTGCATTGGGTGGGACCGTATCTATCACCTCTACTGAAAAGTAACATCCGCTCTGATTTCCTGATGGATCCATCAGCATATATTCTATTAGATTTTCTCCGGTATTGAGTTCCACAACCGGCAAATTTTCACCAGAATATAAAGGGCCCTCAGATGTTTGGGTGCTGCCACTGATCGCAATGTTAATCTGAACCGGGTGATAGGAAATGAATCCCCTGACAAAACTGATACTATCCGTTTGACCGACCATATCAAACAAGCTGTCACACGGATTAATGCCGGTTCCAATTCCGTCCGGAAATGGTGGTAGATTTTCATTGGGGCTGAGTACGATCTCTATAAAACCACCTTCGGCCTCTTCATTGAAGATACTATCCGGAATGGTGAAATAGGCCAATCCGGCATTTTGACAGTTTCCGTGTTCCAGTGTGTTAGTGTCCTCAGGACCGCCTATGGTTCCGAGGGGATAACCACCACCCGTCATTACTTCAAAAAATGCATATTGGCTGTCAATGTTAACAAGGTACTGAATATATAAACCTGCATCCGTAAAATGGCCGCCCGTGAAGGGCCCAAAATGGAGGGTCTTTTCAGTTGCATTGAGATCACCCAGGTCCGGATGTTCGAAAAAATAAATAAATCCAAATTCGTTCGGAGGATGGCTGTAAATATTTGTTCCAAAGTTATCGCATTCAGCCTGGTAATTGACCTGGGGCAGTTCAAATTGAGCGTAACAAACGGTGTCTGGTGCATACAACTGTGCATTTTCCGGACATGTAACATCTGCCTCTGCTTTGTGTTCTACAATCAAATCAAAGTTGCAAATACTGGTATTGCCGGAGCAATCTTCAGCCTTTATGAGGACGGGATGGTTGCCTACTGAAAATTCAAAGCCATCAACCGGAAATTCTGTGAGAGCAACCGGAGGGAAATAACCGGGGTATATTTTTATATTCAGTTCACTCGATGTCGCCCTGGAAAACACTATGTTGGCCATTACTATTCCGGGTTGGCAAATGTCATTGATGAAAAAGGAACCGGAAAGACTGTCATTGTAATAGGGTTGAAGGTGAAAAGCGAGGCTGTCATTCGCAATCCATCTGTTTATGCGCTGCTCATCCTGAATGCTGATCGTAGCAGTGGAATTGCCACATTGCTCCGGGCTGTTTTCCGTTGTGCCCAATAGCTCACCATCCTGATCGTAGATTAAGAAATACTCGGTAGGCTGTTCAGCATCAACACCCACAAGCTCAATTTCAAGTTCCATTGAAAGGAATGGCTTTAGTGGGTCGTACAAATCACTGAATACAAAAATCACATCTTCAACAACTGAATTTGCATTCCCTGGTATAGAGGCCACAAGTGAAGCAGTATCTGAAACAATGCCCTGTTCTATGGTCATGCCGCATAGGTCGTAAACTGAAAATCCTGGGGTTGTAAATATGCCGGTACAGGTGTCCCCTGATGTAGAGACAACCACATCATCAGGACAGTGGGAAAAAACCGGTGGATCATCGTCCCTCAGTTCCAACAGTGCGGTTGAAATACTTGTATTTCCGCAGCCATCGATAAAAATAAAGTCAACCTCCTCAGAGTAATGGATGGGGCCTGGTAGGGAATCACAACTCAGTAACTGCGGCATCTCAGGCATGGTACCGGGAAAAGTCGATTCATCATCCGAATCGTAACTTCCGGAAATAGCAGCGAAAAACGACCATTCACCGCATGGGGAATCAATTTCTGCAAAACCTGCACTTTCCAACCAGTTTGCAAATAACTCTGTATTGTCCGGTTGTCCACATTGCAATATCAGTTCTTCAGAAGGTTCATTGATCCCAGGTGGAAGCGTATCCACAGTGAAGATAAACTGGGTATCCACCGCTGTGTTTTCACATCCGTCGGTTGCGCTCCAAATACGCAAAATGGTTGGCTCGCAATCATCCGGGCTGATCTCGTCTTCAAACTGGATGGTTATTTCCGGCAATTCAAAGCAGTTGTCCGAAATATTGGTTGGAGATCCGGTGATAACAGTATCTTGCACGAACCTGCAATCCACTGTGACATCTTGGGGTACGGTAAAAATGGGTGGTTTAAAATCGCTAACAATGAGGGTTTGAGTAAATATTGCGGTATTGCCACAAACATCCTCCGCGGTAATGGTCCTTTGCCCAAGTTGTTCAAAATTGCCGCATCCACTCCAACTGTCAGCCAGGAGACTGTCTTTAAATGAAATGGTGAAATCCGAACAGGGGTCCGAGACAACGACCTGGAGAGAGTCGATAGGCTCGTCGCAATTGTACCAGGCTGTGTCAGGTGTTCCGAAAAATGAAGGTGCAGTTTCATCGATGACCACTGCCATGCCTTGAAAAGTCAATATGTTGCCACATCCGTCCTCAACCTCAAATTCAACCGTAAGCTCCAATTCGCAGAGTTCGGATTTGACTTCGGGATAGGGTCCGTCGCTTATGCTACCCGATCCATTTCTGCCATCGGAAGTGGTCCAGGAAAAATTTCCGGGTACAATTGGGCTACAGGGGTCTGAAATATCGGCCATTCCAAGTTGCACAATCCAATCCTGAATTTCCACGTCAATTTCCTGATTGCAATGGAAGGTGGCCACCTGGGGAGTGTCAATTAGCACAGGCGACAGTGTGTCAATTACCTGGAAGGAGACCGATTCTGTTGCCGGGTTTAGGTTTCCGCATTTGTCTCCAGCGAAAAAGAGCACTTCTACCCTGCCGGTCAGCCCACAGGAGGTATCAGAAGAGGCCCAAAAGAGGTCCAGCAATTCCGTGAATTCAATATCAGCATTAGCACTCCAATCACTGCAATTGTCCTCTGCTTCCATACCACCACCTGATAGATACCACTCCTGTAGTGCCGCCTCTATTTCCGCAGCCCCTTCACATTGAATGATGGTGTCCCGTGGTTGTTGGGTGATTTCCGGACCGATGGTGTCAATGACAACAAATTTCGCATGAGAAACCGCTTGATTGCCGCAAAAGTCAGTTGCCAAAAATCCGATTTCTACCACCCCCAGAGCTTTATGAATGCTGTCACCGGTACTTAGTTCCACCGCCCTACATTCGGCTTCAAGGCTATTTTGCAGAGCCATCATTATCTGGGAGCTGTCCGCCTCCACACCATTCAACAAAAAGTTCATTTCGACCCTTTCCGCAGACCAACAGGCAGAAGAAACTTCCGCTCCCCCGAAATTTTGCAGCCAGGAATGGAGGGTGGAATCCAGGTTTTCAGCATCACAAGCAACCAGTTCATCCACCGGAGCAACATCAAACTCAAGAGAAAGGGTGTCCTGGATATAAATATAAGTTTCTGCAGTTGTCGTGTTTCCACATGCATCCTGGGCGTACCAGGTTACCGTTGCGGTATCATTGCAAAAAAAATCACTGTCGCCGGGCATCGGTTCTACATGCCACTCAACCGCGCTGCAGTTGTTTGATACTAAAGCAAAACCGTGATTGTCTATCCAGTTTTGCAGTACAGAGTCTCCATCTACCGTGCTGCAATCAATTACAAGAGGAATCGGAGGGGAGGTAATATTGGGGGCAATGGTATCCAGTATTTCAAAAATAGCGGTTGTGGTTGAAAAATTTCCACAACTGTCAATGGCAGTGAATTCAATTTCAAGTGGGCCACACAGGTCGATTATTTCACCTGGAAGGGGGCCATTGTCTGCCAATTCAATAGGACTACCGTCCGGATTTTCAATCTCGATGAGTCTGTATTGGTTTTCTAACCACTGACTGTAAGCTTCTGGTAGGTCTTCACAATTAACAAGGGTGTCCACGGGGTCGGTTAGAAAAACCGGTGCACTGGTATCCGGTAGTTGGGTGATGGTTTGCACATAGGAGATTTGGTTGCCAAACTGGTCAGTGGCCGTGTAGGTTCTCGTCCAGTCGCCTCCCTCGCAGAGGTCGGGAAGTGGGCTGTCCTCAAAGGAGATTGTAGTATTCTGCCCCGTGGTGTCGCAATTGTCGTATGCAAAAATATCTGCAGTGGGAAGGTCGGGCTGGCCGTGTATTGTAGTATCGGTCGGCAGTGTGGCAGGATCAAAAACAGGAGCTATGGTATCGACGAAAAATATCGAAAAGGTAAAGAAGAGGGTGTTGCCCTGGTTGTCCGTGACCCGGTAGGTAATCTCGACCTCAGTTCCTCCGGGCACCAGGTCTCCAATTTCATATCCACCACTGATATTCGTAAGTGTGCGGGAAATAATGACACCCCCTGCGCTTGAGTTCTCACATTCAGGATTGTTGGTTTCATCCCAAAATAGAGGTGCGACACAATTGCTATCCACATAAATGGTATCTGGGCCCAGGAATTGGCAGGTAATTGGGTTTAGGGAAGCGGGAGTTGCATTTTTGCCCCATAGCGGAGAAAAATGGCCGGAACAAAATAGCAGGAATATACCTGCAACAATAAATCGATACCCGTTGGACATACCAATCGCTGTTAGTTTTTAATTAACTGATAATTTACGGACGATCATGGGAAATCCCGAACCGGACAACCTTGATTCGGGACTGCAAGATAGGACTATTTTTTCTCACCTCAAATTTTTTGCCGGCTTTTCAACTGATAAAATCTAATTGAGGCTTTTAAGGAAGGATGTTATAAGTAGGATGCATAATTTGGTATCTTACTTTTTCTTCTTCGAACCCTTTATTTTCTTCTTCAACTTATCTTTAAGTTCTTGAAGCTTTCTGTCCTCGACATTTTCATTCAGAAATTCATTGAGTTCATCCACATTAAAGTTGCCTTCTATTTCACCAAATTCATTGATGCTGATATCCAGGCCTTCCAGATCTTTATGCAGATCGGGTTTTTTCTTGTCCTTCATTTTCTTGGGCATATCCTTAAAATTTTAAGCCTTTAAATCCAATAAACGTTTTGTCCTCTCCAGACATTTTTCCTTTCCGAGAATGGCCATGGTTTCAAAAATGTCCGGGCCCTTCATGGTTCCTGTGACACTGAGCCTCAACAGAGGTAAAACCTTGCCAAAGTTAAGGCTTTTTTCCGGTATCCAGGCTTTGATTCGCTCTTCGAGGACTTTTTTCTCAAAGGCTTCCACTGAATCCAACAAATCTATCAACCCCATCAATATTTCCTCAGATTCCGGTTTCCACCTTTTTTCCAGCGTTTTTTCATCCATGGGAAAAACATCCGAAAAGAAGAATGCGGCAGCCTCGGGCAATTCAGAAATGAGTTGGATCCGCTCTTTCATAATACTGCATATGCGCTCAAGTCTTTTGTCCCGACCTGTGTGATATCCCGCTTTGTTCAAAAATGGAATGGCCTGTATCGCGAGTTCATTATCCGGAGTATCAAGCAGGTATTGCTGATTTACCCACTTTGCCTTGTCGAAGTCAAAACGCGCTCCACCCTTACTTACTCTATCTAAGGTAAATTCTTTGACCAGACCTTCCATGCTGTAAATTTCCTGTTCTCCTCCGGGGTTCCAGCCGAGAAAAGCGATAAAGTTGACCATTGCACGTGGATCGAATCCTATTTCTTTAAAACCCGGATAGACCTCTTTGGATTCTGGGTCCTTCCATTCAAGAGGAAAAACCGGGAGTCCGAATTTAGCGCCATCCCTTTTGCTCAACTTACCTTTTCCGGAGGGCTTTAAAATGAGAGGGAGGTGAGCGAAGGAAGGTTGGTCCCTCTCCAAGCCAAGCGCCTTATACAAAAGTACATGCAAGCCCGTACTGCTGATCCACTCCTCTCCTCTGATCACATGAGTTATTTGCATAAGGTAGTCGTCCACAACATTGGCCAGGTGGTATGTGGGCCAACCATCGGCTTTTATAAGTACTTTATCGTCCAATTCTTTGCAATCAAAGGTCATGGTCCCTCTGACTTCATCATTTACTACCACTTCACCCTCAGCCGGAATTTTGAAGCGGATGACATGCGGAGCCCCCTCCTCTATTCTCCGCTTTGTTTCTTCCTCTGTCAGCATCAGGCTGTTATTCATCTCATCCCTTATGGAAGAATCATATTTGGGTGAATGAATACCCTCAGCTTCTTTTTTCTGCCGCATGGCTTCGAGTTCTTCCGAAGTATCAAAGGCGTAATAGGCCCATCCATTTTGCACCATGTTGAGGGCGTATTTTTTGTAGAGATTTCTCCTTTCTGACTGTTTGTAAGGTCCTAGCATGCCCCCTTTGTCGGGACCTTCGTCCCAAACTACACCGGCCCATTCAAGAGCATTAATTATATAGTCCTCAGCGCCTTCTACATATCTGTTTCTGTCCGTATCCTCCAGCCTCAAAATCATTTTGCCACCTTTGCTCCTGACAAACAAATAGTTATAAAGGGCCGTGCGCAATCCTCCCACATGTAAAGGCCCTGTTGGACTGGGTGCAAATCTCACTCTGATATTACTCATATTAATGTCGGGATATATATGTTAAATTTTATTTCAATAAATTCCAGTAAATCAATTGACTAAAAATTATAATATTTTAAAAAAGGTTGTACTTTTACGCAGCAAAACAGATGTATCAGGCGTTTATAAAATGCATAGATACAAAAAAGCTATGTAATCCCGAGTAGTTATTATAATCCATGAACATATTTAATATTATCCCATGTACTTAATTAAAACACCCGGCTTTATTCAAAGCCTGTTCCCGAGTTTCACCTGGAGGTTACCAGGAGATGAAAAACGCGTGTTTCTAACATTTGACGATGGTCCTATACCTGAGGTCACCCACTGGGTTTTGGATTTGTTGAATGAATACAAAGCCAAAGCCACTTTTTTCTGTGTTGGTGAGAACATTGAAAGATACCCGGAGGTTTTCGAAACTGTTGTTGAACAGGGTCACGCTGTTGGAAATCACACCTACAACCATTTATCGGGCTGGGCTACAGATCGTCTTCCCTACTTTCTAAATATTCGAAAGTGTGCGCAATTAGTTAAGAGTGAATTGTTCCGGCCACCTTACGGGAAATTGAGACCGAGCCAGGTTCAGTTTCTCCAGAGACACTACAATATTGTAATGTGGGATGTATTAAGTGCAGATTTCGATTCTGACCTAAGTGGTGAACAGTGTGCCAAAAACGTCTTGCGAAGTGTAAAGCCGGGCTCTATTGTGGTGTTTCACGATAGCTTGAAGGCTGAGAAAAACCTTAAACATGCGCTGCCGATAGTTTTAGAGCGATTGGCCGGAGAGGGTTATTCTTTTGAAAGCATCACCCCGGAACTTTGCAGAGGACCGGTTGGAAAGTTGGTGGGTCAACTCTCCGTATAAGATAAATATAGTAGCTGCTTTTTCCTTTATGCCTATGGAATATGTGTTGATAGCACATTCCTAAAAACCCACTCTTAAAAAATCCCCTTGCTTTGGATGTTATGCCAAATTACAAGGGGATTTTTTTATCTAATCTAGTGCAGATTTTCAGAAGCGGATGCTGAGTCCGGTAAAGAAATTCCTCCCTGCCTGTGGAAAGAATCCCTGGTCGATTAAAAAGTCATCTACAAAGTAATACGAGTAACTCCATCCATTGGTTTCGTACTTCTCATCCGTGAGGTTGCGCACCATGAATTTGAACTGAATGTCCGGCCAGTTATCACGGCTAAAGTTAAACACGAAGTTGAGGTCTGTAAAATGGTAGGGATCCAGGGAGTTATCCCGGTTTCCTGTATTGTCGAGGTACTGTCTGCTCACATACTGGGAAAACAGATCAGTGTCAAGACGCAATTTGCCCAGTCTTCCGCTAATGTCAAATACCCTGTAGTTTATTCCACCTGAAATCAACTGTTCCGGTGAAAGGGTCATTGGTGTTCTGTCAAACTCCAGTTTTTCCTGCCCTTCAAAACCAAAATTCTCATCGTACTTATCTACAAAAAAGTCGTAGTTCTGAATTCGGTTGTATGCCATGGTTGCATTGGCAAAAAGCTTTAAATTGGTTTTAATATAATAGCTTCCACTGACTTCCAGTCCGGTTCTGTAGCTGTCCCTTACATTTTCTCTGACCTGCGCTCCCACATCATTTATTCTTCCGGTAACTACAAGTTGGTCGCGATATCCCATGTAATAAAGATTTGCTTGCAAATTCCAACTGTCTCCTACGGTTCTCACTCCTGTTTCCACATTGAACATTCGCTCAGGTTTTGGTCTGCTGTCCGGGCTTGATTCGGTAAAGTCCCGTCTGTTTGGCTCGCGATTGGACACAGCCAGAGATGCGTAGATATTGGTTCTTTCACTAGCAAACCAGGTGAGTCCGAGTTTTGGGTTGAGGAAGGTGTAGGTTTGGTCCTGATCTACATTTTCCAATCGTTGGTCAAAACCGAGGAATCGATAATCCACGGTTCGAAGCTGCATATCACCCCATGCGAGAAAGTCTCCGAATTGATGTTCTACTTTAGCAAACAGATTGAAGTCGTATTTGTCGGCATCGTTCTCGTAATATCGGTGGTCGTTCTCCATTTCTCCGGCAAATCGTGCCCAAATTACCTCGCCGAAATGATCTCCGGTGTAGTGATTCCATCCACCACCAAGTACAAGACTGGTTGCCGGAGAGAAGCGATAGGTTGAATTGAGTATTATCCCGTAAAAATCATTGTCCAGCCACCGCCTTCTAATGAGATCGGTTCTGTTTATTTCTTCACCTCCAATTGCCACCGGACTCACTCCATAACTCTCGAAGGCCTGGTTGCTGCGATACTGTTCAAAAAATCCTTTACCTCGTGTATAGTGCAGGGTAAGACCACTTTCCCAATTTGCATTGTGGGTGTAGTTATAAAATACCTGCAGGTGAGTTTGCTGATAATCGTCCACCTCATTCGGGTGGGGTTTGTCCGGTCTGTCCAGTCCCGCAGGATTGAATGTTCTTAAATCGGGATCATCTAAAAAATCTGCCGGCACCCCGTACCATGCTTGATAGGTGACCTCCTCTCCGTGAATGAGATTGACCCTGAAAGAGGACCGGTCACCTACTTTACCTACAGCCAGGTATAAACTTCGCAAGTCTGCAGTAGCTCTATCGATGAATCCGTCGGCAAGTATTCTAGAAACCCGGCCATCCGCATAGAAGCCATCCTCTCCGAGACCAGTACCAAAGCTGAATGATGCCCTTCTGCTGTTGAATGATCCATAAGAAAAATCGGATCTCAGATACGGTTCTGTATGGACCTTGTTGGTGTTGATGCTAACGATTCCACCGAATGAATTACCTCCCATTGCAGAGGTACCCACTCCCCTTTGCACCTGAATATCATTTACAGAACTCAGCAGGTCCGGCATATTTACCCAAAACACATTTTGGGATTCAGAGTCATTGACCGGTACGCCGTTCATCAGCACATTGATTCGTGTGGGATCTACACCGCGAATTCTGATGCCTGTGTAACCAATTCCCGTTCCTGCATCGGAGGTCACGTTGACAGATGGAAGTTGCTTGAGCAAGAAAGGAACGTCCTGGCCGTAATTTCGACTTTGGATTTCCTCAGCATCGATATTGGTGAAGCTCAATGGTCCCGCTTCTTGCGCACGGGTAGCCAACACCTGGATTTCATCGATTTCAACTCTGCCTTTTACCTGAACATTCACCACGAGATTTTCTTCCAGCACCACCGTTTTCCGGCCAAAAGAAAAACCGTAACTGATTAGTATGTCGTAGGTGCCGGGTGACAGATTTTCAAAGTTACTTCTGCCATTTTCACCTGTGGTGGATGACACATTTCCAGGTTGCAGTAGGACTTCAGCTCCTGCGATTGGATTTTTTTCAGAATCAATCGCATTGACTGTCAAATCGTACTGTGCATGTAGTGAAACGGCCGATACAATGAAAAAAATAAGTAATGTAAAAAGTAGTTTTAAACTGTTCATACTCATGATTTTATTCCAACATGAGTGAACAGGGTGCTGCAGGATGGTGCAACACTATTTTATGGTGACTTCCCTCCCCGGAATTACCCGGCCAGGTTCTATGGGTTTAATCTCAGCCCGTGGTTTCGCACCACCGGCACCCCGCACACTGCCATTGGAGTGTTAAATAATATTGTACTGTATATTCAGGCGAAAAACTTTCTTCCACCTGCCTGCAAAGTTAATAACTTTTTCTCAGTTCATTTTTCAAAATGCCTAACCAGTTAAGGTGCATTTTGTTGGAATCTAAGCAGAAAAATATTACATCGCAATACTCATAAAAGCCGGCAGGCAATCAATTCTGTCCGTAGAATTTTTTGTAATAATCCTGATAAGCACCGCTGGTCACTCGCTTTAACCACTCTTGATTATCAAGGTACCACTTAACTGTGTTTTTAAATCCCAGTTCTGCGGTGGTTTGGGGCTCCCAGCCTAGTTCTCGTTTGATCTTACCTGCGTCAATAGCATAGCGCTTGTCGTGTCCGGGCCGGTCCTTTACAAAAGTGATGCGCTTTCTGCTATCGCCGACAGGACGTCCAAGTTCGTCATCGCAAATGTCGCAGAGCAGCTCGACCAAATCGATGTTCTTCATCTCGTTATTGCCACCGATATTGTAGGTTTCTCCGGTTTTACCTTTATGAAGAATTACATCCATAGCTGAGACGTGGTCTAGTACGTACAACCAGTCTCTGACATTGGTTCCATCACCGTAAACCGGTAGTGGTTTACGGTGCAGAATATTATTGATTACCAGGGGAATGAGCTTTTCGGGAAATTGCAGTGGACCGTAGTTGTTGGAGCAATTGCTGATTAAAATGGGGAAGCCGTAAGTGTGGTAGAAGGCGCGTACAAAATGATCAGAACTCGCCTTGGATGCAGAATATGGTGACCTTGGATCATAGGGAGTGTCCTCCCGAAATAGCCCGGTATCTCCCAGGCTTCCGTAAACCTCATCTGTGGATACGTGATAAAACATCTTTTGGTCAAATTTTCCCTCCCAGGATTTTTTTGCTGCATTGAGTAAATTTAGAGTACCGATTACATTGGTGAGGGCAAATTCATTGGGGGAATCGATGGAGCGGTCCACATGGGATTCTGCAGCGAGGTGAATTACCCCATCAACCTCGTATTTATCAAATAATTGGTCCACCTCGCCTGCATTGGCAATATCGCCTTTTATGAAGGTATAATTTTTGGCTTTCTCTATGGGTTTTAGGTTTTCAAGGTTGCCGGCATAGGTCAGATTGTCCAGGTTGATGATGTGATAATCGGGGTATTTCTGCACCAATTGGATGCAGAGATGTGAACCTATGAATCCTGCGCCTCCAGTAACCAAAACAGTTTTTCTTGCTTCCATTATTCTTTCCGGGTTTGGGTTGTTAGCGTTTTAAAATGTCTTGTATCTCACAACAGAATTATGTTTGCTGTTTCAAATGTTCTTTAAAATAATCCAGTGTGGTTTTCAATCCTGTCTTCCGATCGACCACAGGTTTCCAATTGAGAATATCTCCTGCAAGTTTGATATCAGGTCGGCGTTGTTTTGGGTCGTCTTTTGGCAGGGGTAAAAACTTGATGTTCGATTGATGATTCCCAACCAGGTCAATAATTTCACGGGCAAAATCCAGAATGCTTATTTCCTCCGGATTGCCAATGTTGACAGGAAGGTCGTAATCGCTAAAAAGCAGTCTGTAGATGCCTTCTACCTGGTCATCGACATAGCAAAAAGACCGGGTTTGAGAACCATCTCCGAAAACTGTGAGGTCCTCACCTTTTAGAGCTTGAGAAATAAAAGCAGGCAGGGCTCTTCCATCTCTCAATCTCATACGGGGACCGTAGGTGTTAAAAATACGAACGATACGCGTTTCGAGTCCATGATATCGATGGTATGCCATGGTCATTGCCTCCTGGAACCGCTTGGCCTCATCATAAACTCCCCTGGGGCCAATGGGATTGACATTTCCCCAGTATTCTTCAGTTTGAGGGTGCTGAAGTGGGTCTCCGTACACTTCGGAAGTCGAGGCTATGAGCAGGCGGGATTTCTTTTCACGAGCAAGACCCAACAAATTATGTGTACCCAGAGATCCCACTTTCAGCGTTTGAATGGGCATTTCCAGGTAGTCGATGGGACTTGCAGGTGATGCAAAGTGTAGAATGTAATCCAGCTTTCCCGGAACATGCACGAACCTGCTGACATCGTGATGATAAAAAACAAAGTGCTCCAGATGGAATAGGTGGCTTATGTTTTGCAAAGAGCCCGTAATCAGGTTGTCCATTCCAATCACCCGGTAGCCTTCATCGATGAACCTGTCACAGAGGTGGGATCCCAAAAATCCGGCGGCTCCTGTTATCAGCACTGTTTTCATTAGCTAAATTTTATAAATACTAGAGATGGCTGTCAATATGCGATAATATTTTCAAGCCAGTTTATCATACCTTGTCTAGAGGACAGATTTAATCATCTTTCCTACACTCCCCCCAAATTTGAAACATCCCTGATAACCCTTTTACCAAAAATCACGCAAGGGCCTTTTTTACTGCATCAGCAATGGTTTGTTGTTGTTCAGAAGTTAGCGTGGTGTGCATGGGTAAGGAAAGCACCTCAGCTGACATTGCTTCCGATACAGGCATGTCCCCTTCTCGGTATCCGTAGTGGCTGTAGGCCTTCTGCAGGTGAAGGGGAACCGGGTAATAGACACCAAATGGAATACCCGCTTCTGCAAGATGATTTTGAATCTTATCTCTTTGAGAACCAGCCTTAAGAGTGTATTGATGAAATACGTGTTTGGACCGTGGGTCTCTAATGGGTACAGTCAATTCACTTACCCCTTCAAAAAGCTGATCGTAGCGATTGGCTGCCTCTATCCTGCTTTGATTGTAAGAGTCAAGTTTCGGTAACTTTGCCAACAGAACTGCGGCCTGCAAAGAGTCTAACCGACTATTGACTCCAACTCTGTCATGGTAGTAGCGCCTGTGAGAACCGTGGTTTGCTATGGATTTCATCTTTTCAGCAAGTTCATCTGAATCAGTGGAGATTGCTCCCCCATCACCATAACAACCCAGGTTTTTTGAAGGGAAAAAGGAAGTCGTACCAATGTGCCCGAGATTTCCGGTTTTCTTCTCTATTCCGTTGTCAAACCTGAAGGTGGACCCAATTGCCTGGGCATTGTCTTCAATGACATATATATTGTTTTCTTCCGCAATTGAATTTATTGCCTCCATATCGGCACTTTGACCAAAGAGGTGTACGGGAATTATCACTTTGGTCCGCTCACTGATCTTCTTCTTTATTTTTTCAGGATCTATATTAAAGGTGTCTTCCCTTATATCGACGAAAACAGGCTTTAGACCCAGTATAGCAATCATCTCCGCGGTGGATACAAAGGTAAAGGGCGTGGTAATGACTTCATCACCCGGTTTCAAGTCCAATGCGATTAATGCAATTTGCAATGCATCTGTGCCATTAGCACAGGGAATTAGGTGTTTAACTCCAATATAATTACTGAGTTCGTAGGCAAATTTGTGTACATGCGGACCATTGATAAATTGGGTGGAGTCAAGAATTTCGTCAAAGGACTGCAGCACTTCTTCCCGTATCTCATCAAATTGACCTTTGAGGTCAACCATTCGAATTTCGCTCATGTATAATTTTTGCTGCAAATATAATCCGATTCGGGCTGCTTTTCAAATACTTCCGACTATCAATGCGTTGGCATGTATCATATTTTGCCTTCCGTGATGTTTCATGCTGTCAACAGGGAAAAGTCTTTTTATTGTAAAAAGTATTTTTTGGATCCTTATTTTTGTTCTAAGAGCTTATTTGCTGAAGATGAAAGGTCTTTTGATTGACTGATAATTCAGTTAATTTGTTTCGCGGCAAGCAATCCTCGGGATTGGTTCGTTATACAATGGAAAATACAATACATGAAAGTAATTGGATTTATTTCAGTGTTTTTGTTTCTCAGCAGTTCGCTTAACTCGCAAAACGAGGAAAGAGCCCTGTTTTTTAATGTTAAATACGGTGTTCAAGTGCCCGGTGGCGACCTTAGTGACCGGTTTTCTACCTTTTTTTCTGCGGGTATTGATCCGGAGTTTTACCACGGAGGACGCAATCTTTTTGCCGGGTTTCAATTCAACTTCTTATTCGGACAGAATGTGAAGGAAGACCCACTGGCAGCTATTAGAGACTCGCAGGGTGAAATTATAGGCCGCGACCAAAACTATGCATTGATTGACCCCAGAATGCGAGGCCTTACATTTGGAGGCCATGTCGGTAAATTGTTTCCATTCGCATCTTCCGATGAATCAAAATGGGGAATTAGACTTTCGCTCGGTACCGGAGTCATGCTCCATAGAATCGCCCTTAAGGACGAAAACGATACTGCAAATCAAATCCGGGACAATTACGGAAAGGGGTACAATCGTAAAACCGTAGGTGGTTACTTGCATCAGTTTGCTGGAATTCAGTATATGTCTGCTGATAGAAGAATCAATTTCAGGGCTGGTTTTACTTTCCACCAGGGATTCACTGAGAGTGTTCGAGCGGTGGATTTTGATACCAAGGAAACCGATACCAGAAGCCGTATTGACCTTATGAATGGATTTGAGATGAGTTGGATTTTACCCATCTTTTTCTCAGAACCGGACGTAATCATTTATTATTAATGCTTTAAGGTAAAACCTCAACTCCGCCACCATTGTACAGCTTGTTCGTTCGTTTGTATATTTTTGGAATTCGTTTAGCCGGATTATTTAAGCCGAAAGCCAAGAAATGGGTGGATGGGAGGAAGGGGTGGAAAAACCGGGTGGCTCAAATCGGTGAAAGGTATAAAGGTGGTGTTTGGATTCACTGCGCTTCGCTGGGAGAATACGAAATGGCCAGGCCGCTTATCGATAAAATTTTGGATTGCAAGCCCCGCGGGAAGTTAGTTCTGTCCTTTTTTTCCCCTTCCGGATTTGAACATGCCCGGCTGCGGGATGGGGTTGAGAAGTTTTACCTGCCTCCCGATACAACCGCCAATGCAAAGTACTGTATGGATAAACTCCAGCCCGGAGCCCTCATTTTTGTAAAATATGATTTGTGGTTCAATTTAATTGAAGAAGCGCATAGCAGAAAGGTCCCCCTTTACCTCTTTAATTTTCACCCCTCCCCCGCTTCCCTCAACCGACCGTTTTACGGAGTGAAATTATTGAGATCTCTGGAAAGGTTTAGTAAAATATACACTCTAAATCAGCTTGGCTACGACTTGTTGTCGCAAAAACCAGATCTAGATCTCGAAGTTGGTGGTGACAGTCGTTTTAACAATGTATTGCAGCGGGCAAAGCGAGATAAAGACGATGAAAAATTGAACCTATTCTCAAGAAACTTTGACCGTGTGTTTGTCTGTGGGAGCATTTGGAAGGCGGATTGGGAAGTGATTAAAGAGGCAGTTGAAGGAAATAGTAATATTGGCTGGATTTTGGCACCTCATGAGATTGAGCCTGAAAAGATTGTGAAAACCATGGGGCGAAGGAAAGAAAATTACCTTTTCTACAGCTCGGACACGGTGGTATCCGGAGATAAGTATAAAAATGTGTTAATACTGGATTGTATTGGAAAGCTGGCTGCTGCATACCGCCATGGGTTTGCAGCTTATGTTGGAGGGGGATTTGGGAGTGGTCTTCACAATATACTGGAACCTGCAGCTTATGGCAGCCCTGTGGCATTCGGACCACAACACCGGCGGTTTCCGGAGGCTGTTCAGTTTGTCGAAAATAACATTGGACAAGATGTTAGAAATCCAGAGGACTTTCAGAAATTTGTGTCTGATGCCTTGGCCGGTGAGAAATATCTGTCGGGCAAAGCGGTGATCGATCAATTGAAGAAGTGGTCCGGACGCTCTGAAAAAATGCTCGAGCAATTGACTCATCACATTGATGATGGAAAAATTAAAGCAAATTAAATTACAGCATGTCAGATTTTAACCCAAAATTCCTTGTGGATAACGATTCTTTGTCTGGGAACTTATTCCCCCGATCTATTAAAGTTTTGGTGATAGGTGATGTCATGTTGGACAGGTACATATGCGGGAAATATGAAAGGATGAGTCCGGAAGCCCCTGTACCTGTAGTAGATTTTGAAAATGAATACGCCCGTCCTGGAGGCGCTGCTAATGTGGCCCTCAATCTGAAAAATCTGGGAGCGGAGGTAGCCCTTTGTGGAATTTGTGGAAAGGATAAATCCGGTAAACTTATCACTGCGCAGATGATAGGAAATGGTGTAGATGTAGAAGGAGTGATTTTTAGTGAAAGCCGAAACAGCACGGAAAAAATAAGGATATTGGGCAACGGAAAGCAGTTGCTCAGAGTGGATAAGGAACACACTGATCTCCTCAATCAACAGGAGGTGGAAGAGATGATTTCTGCTGTGGCATATAAGTTGGACTCATTTGGACCCGAAGTAGTTATTTTCCAGGATTATAACAAGGGACTACTAAACAAAACCACGATTGATAAGATGCTTACCCTTTGCCGGAAAAAGGGAGTATTCACTGCAGTAGATCCAAAATTTGAGAATTTCTATCAGTATCAAGGTGTAGATTTTTTCAAGCCCAATCTAAATGAATTTGCAACTGCGCTAGGAAGGGATCTGAATGCCACTATTGAGGAACTTAAGAGCGGTGCATATGAATTTGCCGATAAAATGGATGTGGGTATATTGATGGTCACCCTGGGAGAGAAGGGAATATTTGTGTCAAATGCTGATGGACAATTCATACGACCGGCAGTGGAGACGGAAATAGAAGATGTGAGTGGTGCCGGTGATACTGTGTTGGCAGTAGCTACCCTCGGCTTATGCGCCGGCATGGAGTTATCACGAATAACTGAACTGTGTAATTTTGCTGCGGCTGAGGTTTGCAGTAAGGCTGGTGTGGTAAGTATTAGAGAGAATCAGCTTATTGAGAGAATGAGGACATTTCTGACATCAGGCGAATCAGCTTCCGGTTAAAAAATTTTTATTTGCCACATACAAGCAATTTTAAAACAGCGTATCTTTACCACCGCTGAAATAACTTTTTAAGACTTTTTAAACCTACTAAATTATGAAACAGACGTTTACAAAATTCGTCCAAAAATTTATTTTGTCGCTGTTTGTTGTGGTATTGGGTGCCGGCACAATACATGCGCAGTGGATTTTTGAAATCACTTCGCCGCAGAGTGTAGCCGGACAATACGATTACGGTGTGGCAAATTTTGGTAATTACTATGAAGAAGAGGGGGAATTGGCCCTTGCATTTGACGACTCTGACGATCCTAGCCTGGGTTGTGAACCACTTGTAACGGATATGACCGATCAGATAGCAATTCTGGATCGCGGAGCATGCAACTTCAGTTTGAAGGCCTATCACGCTCAAGAGGCTGGCGCTGCCGCTCTAATCATTTGCAACAATGAAGCCGGAGTAATCAATATGGCGCCGGGTGATTTTGGTGATTTGGTGAACATTCCTGTCATCATGTTGACCGCTTCGGACTGTATAAGTATTAAGGCTGCGATTGAAGGTGATGAACCCGTAATAGGAGAGTTTTACTTTAGCGGTTTTACCACAGAGAATGTGCTTTGGGGGCTAGAACCCGGGCAGGGAGATTTTGACGGAGGACTCAATGATTGGACCACTCAAGGAATAAGTGAACCTGAGCACGTTTGGGAGTACAAACCCGATGCACAAAGTAACGGTGGCTGTGGTTCCTTCAGAATTGCATCACCTTCTGCTTTCAACGGTGCAATGGTGTTTGATGCAGACTTTTATATCACTGGTGGACCAGAAGATCAGGGAGGAATTGGATGTGGTGGCAGTGAAGTGGCCATACATGGAGAATTAATTAGCCCGGTTATTGATTGTTCTGAGTTCGATGCCGTTGCGGTAGAATTTTGGCAATTTAATCTGAATATTTCTCAGAATCCTACCCCCGAAAGTTTAAGAGAAAGGACTTACATGCAGTTTAGCACGGATGGTGGCCAAACATGGGGGGATCGCGTGGTTATAAATACCAATAATTTCCAAAGCACAGCCGGATCATCCATCACCAACCCCGAGCGCGTAGTGGTTATTGTTCCTGAAGCTGCCAACGAACCGGAATTCCGCATGAAGTTTGTCCATGATGGTAGTTTTTACGTTTGGACTGTGGATGATGTTCGGTTGATTGAACCACCGGAGAATGACCTTGTCATGCAGGATGCTTTTTACCCATTGAGGAGTTTTGCCACTCCAGCAGATTATATTTCCGCTGATACATTCGGTTTCTTTTGCTTCGTATCCAATGAGGGGTTCAGCGATCAGGAGAATGTAGAGGTGTCGGTTCAGGTATATAATACCGATACTGATGAAATTCTTCATGAGGAAATTGTGCAGCGCTCCCTTATTTCCCGTGGACAATTGGATACGATTCAATTTACTCAGAATTTCTCAATGCCAGGTATTGTTGGTAATTACTCCATTAGATACCATGTTGAAACCCTTGGTGTCGATGACGAAATTCCCGAAGACAATACCCTGGAGAGGCGATTTGTGGTCACAGATGATATTTTTGCCAAAGAAGATCCTGCTGTGAATTCCTTTGGAGGCGGTGTAACAAATCCGGATGATAGCTGGTATTGGGGTAATGTTTACTACATCCCCGATGGGCTTGATGGAACACCTGTTTTCAATGGCGTGGAACTTTCCTTTGTTCCAACTGCAGGAGAGTTTGGCGGGGAGAATGCGGCAGTACACTTGCTAGAGTATGTGCCGAGTGGTCCCGATATTAGCATTTCAGATCTTAATGCCAATAGCGATTTGCCTCCACAATTTCATACATTATTTGAGCCGGTGGCAATTGGTATAATTGATTCCCTTATGTTGAATGAGGCCGGTCCGGGTGGTATTGTCAGGATGGATGTTTCCCAGTTTTTAGATCCGAATTTCGTCTCAATAGAAGGTGACTACCTAGAGCTCAATGAGGATAAACTTTATGCAGTGGTTTTACAAATGGAGGGAGATGCACTTAGGTTACCTGCCAGTTCATCTATTCTCTATAACACGGTTGTTGGCATTTTGTATGTGGATAATCCCGATGGCATAAAGCAATATTATTCAGGGTACACTTCTCTTGGTGGTCCTGTAGCTCGAATGATCACTTCGGTATTTGTATCCACAGAAGATATAGCCCCTTTTACGCCAAGGTCTGTTCAGATCTATCCCAATCCAACAGCCAATGAGCTGTACTTGAACTTTGACCATGAACAACCAACTGATGTTCGGGTCGAGTTATTCGATATGCAGGGTCGTTTGTTGATGCATAGAAATTATGAGAATGTGGGGAATGAAGTCATCCAAAGTGATGTCCGAACCAAACAAAGCGGCAATTACATTATAAGGATTAAAACTGACCGGGGAGTTCAGTCTCAGCCTGTTATTATCGCGAGGTAATCGGTGAGAATCTGATTAATCCGAGTCATTATGAATTGATAAATATGTGGGGGAATGAGCAATCGTTCCCTTTTTTTATACAGCCCTGACCTAAAGAAGTTTTAAAAAAGTCTTAAGCAAGTCAAAAAATGTCAAAATTCCGCGACTTTAACGGCAGGATATTTTGGCAGTACCCAAAATAGTCGTAGATTTACAACTCAACATTTTATTCATTAAAATCATAGTATGATGAAAGGCATTACAAATTTATGTAAATTTTTACCAATTGCAATTGCGATGATCGTAGGTGCACCCAGCTTATACGCACAAATTACCGAAGCAGATCAGAGCCAGGGTGAACGTCTTGAGCTGGACAAAGAGTTAACCCACTTTGGTGAAGACTGGAGTTACCAGGATGTTCAAACACCATATGAGATGTTTGGGATACACAGGTTGCTCAACAATCCCGGGTCTATGCAAAGTACCCGTGATGATGATCCTGAGCCCGTTTGGGAGGATGGATTTGAAGATCCAGATCTATGGATTATTGATGGACCCGATGGATTTGGTCCAGAAAATGGTTTCTCTATCACAGATCAAACAAGCGGTAATATTACCTGGTTTTGGGACACTCCAATAATGTCTGAATCAGGAGGTAATTATGCAGTATTTCAAAATGGAGATCCCAATAATCCGGCAACCGTTCTTCAAGCTGGGCCACATACACTTACTTATTCCGAGTCTATTGATATTTCTGAAATAGGTGCTCCAGCACTTCAGTTTAATCAATTCGGTGCCCGCTTTTTTGAACTTCAGGCAGCTCAAGTAAGTGAAGATGGTGGTAATACCTGGACCACAATAGGAGATAACTATGATATTGAACCCTTGACTGGAGCCGGTGGTTCTGCATTTCCAAATCCCATGCTGAGATCTTACGACATTTTCCCACATATTGGTCAGGATACGGATGAAATCATGATTCGATTTATTTGGGACAATGACCCCGATCACCCCAATCCTGATCTGTTTTATGTCAGCTATGGATGGTTTATTGACGATGTGGCCATTCTTGAAACTCCGGCGAATAATCTGGAAATGGAAGCTACATTTTATCCTCCTTTGAGCTATGCCACGCCTCAGGTTCACCTTCCTGTTGATACTTTTGGATTCTCCTGTATTATAGAAAATAATGGGGGTGCCGCCAGAACAGGTGTGGAGGTAAATGTCTTAATAGCAAATATCGATACAGATCCACCCACTATTGTTCATCAGCAATTGGTTGTTCTAGACACTTTTCAGGCAGGCACTGACAGTTTAGTTGCATTTCCCGATCTCTTTTCGCCTGACTTAGAAGTAGGTAACTACCTAATTGAATACTCTGTTGGTGTACCTGATGAAAGGGAGTTAAATCCATCCAATACATTTGAGCAGCACAGCTTTGTTGTGACAGAAGATCTCTTCGCAAAAGGTCCACCGGATGTCACTGATTTTACATTAGGTCTTACGCGTGAAGATGATAACTGGTACTGGGGTAATATGTATTATATTAGTCCGGATGCATCAGAAGAAGATAGAACTCTGCATTCAATAGATCTTGCTTTTTTCCCTAGTAATGCGGACTATCAACCAGGCGATGGCGCTCTGCTTTATATCCTTGAGTATGTGCCAGAGGGACCGGTTATGGATTTTGGCTCGTTAAATGCGGACAATGAGACGCCACCTACTTTCCACGATGATTTTGAACCGGTGGCCGCTTATTTTATCCAGACTGAAGAACTTCAAAATGCCGGTGCCGGTCAATTATTCAGTATTGGCGGTGAAAATCTCGTGGATCCCAACACCTTTCAGCCCCTGGACGATGTAGTGGTAATGAATCCGGGGAAACTATACGGGGCAATTGTTCAACATGAAGGTAACGCGCTTTTCCAGGCTTATACCGTGGATGCTCAATATGGGATTTCTGTGGGAATATTGCACACTGTTGGTTCTCAGGGATCTTTCCAGTACTTCGGTGGATTCACAGATGTCAGTGCTCCCATTGTAAGAATGAGAGTGGGTGACATCGAGAATACAACCGGCTCAGTACTTAGAGAAGCCATTCCCCTTGATGTTTATCCAAATCCGACCGCGGATATCCTCAATATTGATTTTGAAATGGATGCTCCGAGTCAGTTGGATATCACTGTCTATGATATTACTGGAAAAGTCGTAATGCACAGTAAAGTGGATGGACACCAAACCAATAATATTCAATACGACGTCAGCTCGCTGGAAACAGGAAATTATTACATCCAAATTGCAGCAGAAGATGGTCTTAGAGTTTCGCGATTCATAATTGCACGTTAAACTCTAACCAAACCGATAAATTTTACAAACGGACAGTTCTTGTACAAGGGCTGTCCGTTTTTTTATGGAAGTATTTTGAAACCGCCTTTATTTTCTATATCTTTAATTAACTGATTGTTAACAATCTATTAGTCAATGATTTATCCAAATGAGATGATAAATGCTTCACTCCTTAAGGTCATTATTTTATTCGCGCTTTTTATTAGTCCCCATTTTGTCCTCAGCCAAAATTGTATTGAAGCTAAGGATGTCGGCGATCTTTCACCACTGCAGGACGCTGAGGTTATTCTGACTGACGATTTTTCTGATGAATCTATCTGGATTATGTCAGACAACAGCCCGGAACCATATGGTTGGATAATCACCGATGATCCTGAAGACATGCCCGTTACTCCCAGTGGTCACTTCTCTTTTGCCAGTTCTAAAGCAGAAAATGGTCACGTACTAATCAATTCATTGGATTCACCCTGGCAAGGAGACGGCGAGGGAAGAGTTGCCGGAGGAATTGCCAATGCCACTCCCATTGACCTAAGGGAGCAGGACAATGTAATAATGAGGTTCGAAAGCTTCTATATGTTTTTTAATAAGAGCAGAGCAGTGAGGTTTTCTCCAAACAATGGTGAGAGCTGGGCCATCTATAATATCACCTAAAACGAATGTTCACACGCTTGTCAATTCTGCCCCAACCCCAAGGTTCATGCCATTGCTATTTCAGATGTGGCAGCAGGTGAATCTGAAGTGTTGATCCAGTTTTATTATTTCGACGATCATTACCTGCACGGTACTTTCTGGGCTGTAGATGATGTTGAATTGCTCAGTCTTCCTGACAATTATCTCGTAATTCAGGATGCCGTCAATCCCCTGTTAAATTGCTCTACCCCACCTTATCAAATGACTGGCGATACATTCCATTTTAGTTGTACAGTACTCAATGCAGAGGGTATAGACCGACAGGGTATCCAGGTTACTGTTTCGATAAAAAGCAGAAATGAAGAACTATTATACCAGGATGTGAAAATTGTTGATTTTTTAAGCCGGTGATAAGACAGTCTTATTGTGTTTAATAGTTAGTTCCATACCTAATTATCTCCCTGGCCTGGGTACCAGGTCATATACAAAATTGAGGTGCCCGGTGAAGAAGAATACTATGAAGGTGACGGGGAATTAACACTAACACTACCCTTTGATGTTGGTTACAGTGAATACTTGCATTCAAACGGTATGTTTTCAAAAAACAATCCCTACTATACTGAATTTACCGATGACAAAATCAATTAAAATGATGAGTAGTATTGGGGAAACTTATATTACATAAGCCCCAACACTTCCAGCACTTTAATGGCGATTGAAACTTCACTCATTCCCAGGGAGGGTAATGATGGTGGAGATGTGCTCCTGAGCATACTTGAATATCAGTCAGATGGTCCTTTAATGTTTTACGATGGTTTGAATATACACAGGTCCAGCAATCCCAAATCCCATCCCGATTTTCAACCCATTGCATATTCGTTTATCAAGCCGGAAATGATTCGTGATAAGTCAGGTGAAACGATTAAAATCTCCTTTGATCAATTATTGGATGTAGAAACCTGGGACCCTATGAATAACACTGCATTAGAATTAAACCCCGGTAAGCTTTACGCTGTGGGTCTTCATGTCAAGGGTGAAGATTATAAGATTCCCTATACAGAAGGAGCCAGGTATAAAACCCCGGCGTTGGTTTGCTCTATGCTAAGAATGAAGATGGACAAAAGGAATACTCTCCAGGATAAGAGAACATAAATGGTCCTATATTGAGAATGCATGTTTATGATGTGGTAATTAGTTCTACTGAAAGCGATATTCGCCTTGTTGAACCAATGCATGTCTATCCAAATCGAACCAATTACATACTAAATATCGAGTTTTAAATGGATACTCCCGGAGAATTGGTAATCACTGTATTTAATGTTACCGGTAAGGCAGTCATTCACGAAAAGTTGACTGGAGAAGGAACCAATTACATACAACAGGATGTCAGCTTTCTGGAGGCAGGAAGTTACCATATCTGGATTTCAGCTGAAGACGGCCTTAGGTCTTCTCATTTTGTTATATCGCGGTGATACAAACCAAAATCTTGTTTATTTTGGTATAAATAAGTTGTTTTTATTTAAGGAAAGAGGCCAGAGGTCCTTTTCCCCTGCTCTTTTCCACATTCTTCCTCGATGGTTTTTAACAATGATGTTGATATGATTATTTCATCGGTAAAAACCATAAATCAACACCAATTATAAAATCCTTTATTAGCTTAGCGGGAAATTCTAGCAGTATGACGAAAAAATATATGGATAGCCGGGTTTTTGACCTGATTGAGAAAGAGATGATCAGGCAAAGAGTTGGAATAGAACTCATAGCCTCCGAGAACTTTGTTTCGCAGGAGGTTTTGCAGGTTGCCGGAAGCTGCCTGACAAACAAATACGCTGAGGGATATCCGGGCAGGCGATACTACGGTGGCTGTGAGATAGTAGATGAAATTGAGCAACTGGCTATTGACCGGCTTAAAGAGTTGTTTGGTGCAAAGTATGCCAATGTCCAACCCCACAGTGGTTCACAGGCTAATTCAGCAGTCTATTTGGGGCTTTTGAAACCGGGTGATACAGTACTCGGGTTCAACTTGGCCCACGGGGGACATTTGACCCATGGATCCCCAGTTAATTTTTCCGGAAAACTTTACAGAGCGGTTTTTTACGGAGTGAATCCGGAGACTGGCAGAATAAACATGGAGGAGGTTGCAAAAACAGCCGAACGCGAAAAACCAAAACTTATAATTTGCGGAGCTTCTGCTTATTCCAGAGATTGGGATTATAAGGCTTTCAGAGAAATAGCCGACAATGTGGGGGCGGCTTTGCTAGCTGATATAGCCCATCCCGCTGGCATCATTGCCACAGGATTTTTGAACGATCCCCTGCCCTGGTGTGATGCAGTGACCAGTACCACACACAAGACCCTCAGAGGACCAAGGGGAGGTGTGATAATGAGCAGTCGCACCGATGGCAATCCACTTGGAATCAAAACTTCCAAAGGCAAAATACGCCGGATGAGCACAATACTCAATAGTGCAGTTTTCCCGGGTAGTCAGGGAGGACCACTGGAACACGTAATTGCTGCCAAAGCTGTTGCATTTAAACAAGCGCAATCTTCCGGCTTTAAGAACTACATTCGGCAGGTCATAAAAAACGCCAAAGCCATGGCCGCGGAGTTTGAAAATCTCGGATACAAAATCATTTCCGGTGGAACAGATAACCACCTGATGTTAATTGACCTAAGAAGCAAAAATATTACCGGAGCTGCAGCGGAAGACGCTCTGCAAAAAGCGGCCATCACCATCAACAAAAATATGGTGCCCTTTGACACTGAATCTCCTATGATAACCAGCGGAATGAGATTGGGCGCCGCCGCACTCACCACCCGCGGATTGAATGAGGAAGACTTTATTCAGATCACCAACTGGATGGATGAGATTATTTCCGCCCCTGATAACGGAAGGTTGATAGGCGAAATAGAGAAAAAGGTTGTGGCATTCATGGGTGAAAGACCGATGTTCAGTTTTGAAGGAGAATGAATCAATTACGAATTGGTTTTTTTAATTGACCTCCAAAGCTTAGGGGGCAGGCTATTGGACAATGATTTTTTTGGGTGAGAATTCCATGGTTTTGATATGAAATAATGATTATTGTGGTGATTCTATGTCTGGGATTTTGGTTCTGACGTGGCGAGGTGCTGTCTGTAAATTTGGTCGGCACTGCGGATTTTATTACATAATCCCAGCCCAAATCCTTCTAACCATCCAGATGAATCAGCAAACCTTTCAGGTAGTGCCCTTCGGGGTGGAATACACTAACCGGGTGATCGGTACCGGGCCCGAGTCGTTTTATGATTTTTGCCGGGCGACCGCCTTCTATGGCAGCTGCTCTTATCGTGTCCTCGAAAAGTTGACTGGAAATAACCTGTGAACAGGAAAAGGTCAATAGAAAGCCTCCTTTCTTCACCTTTTTCAGCCCTTCACGATTGATGCGTTTGTAGGCTTGAACTGCATTGTGGGACTTTTTTCTGCTCTTTGCAAAAGCCGGAGGGTCGAGAATGACCACATCAAATTCCCGGGAGTCCTCTTTAAAGAATTCAAAGACATCGCCGGTGACTATCTCATGGTTATCACCGGAAAGACCGTTGAGCTGTTCGTTCTTTCTGCACATTTCACTTGCATACGAAGAAGAATCTACACTCACTACCTCCATTGCTCCGCCTTTTAGGGCATTTAAAGAAAAACCACCTGTGTAGGAGAAGGTATTGAGTACGCGCATACCTTGACTCATTTGTCGCAATAAAACTCTGTTATCACGCTGGTCGAGGAAAAATCCGGTTTTTTGTCCTTTGAAGGGATTGATAAGGTATTTAATGCCCGCCTCTATTACTTCTTGTCCACCGTCCTGGGCAAAATGGTTTGTGGAAGGGTTTTCATCAACTTTCTTGAGGTCCAATCCCTGCACAAATCCAATCATCTCGCGTGCATTATTAACCATCACTTCAGCCATAGCAGTCTTTATGGATGATCGCTGGTGGCACATTCCGTAAGAATGGTATTGCAGAACTATAAGGCCATTGTAAAAATCTGCAATAAGGCCTGAAAGTCTATCTCCCTCACCGTTTATCAGACGAAAGCAATTTGTGTCTTCACCTTCGGGATTCAAACCCTGGATTTTTCTATAACTGAGGGCAGATTCGATGCGCTTTTTGTAAAAAGCCTGATCGATGGTTTGGTCTGAAAAAGTCAACAGCCTGACTGCGATGGAAGATTGTTGAAAATGCCCGGTGGCCAGGTATTTTCCGCTAGAGGACACCACTCTCACCAATGCCCCATTTTCTGCGGCTTTTATTCCCCCTGCAATGGCACCTGAAAATATCCAGGGGTGTTTTCTGGACAGCATTTTTTCCCTGCCTTTTTTCAAACTTATCTCGTGGATTTCAGCCATGCTGTAAATTTATGAATTGGCTTCCGCCCCTCCCTGTTCCTTGACTTTGTCGGCGTACTTTTTCCCTTGTTCATAACCGATCTCAAACATTTTATCCATTTTGTTGAAGGAAAAAATACCGTAATTGCTCAAATCCCCGGGTTCTATAAAAAGGTCGCATTCGGAGCGGGAGTTTCTCACATTGGCCATTACGGACAATTCAAAGGTTCTGAAACCAATGGCGCCGAGTTTATCGTAGTCGTCATCGTTTTTCTCTACCACGGGTGTAATATTTATGGCTGCTACAAAATCACACTCTTCCAAAAGCGGTTCAACCGGGAGATTCATCAATATCCCACCATCTACAAAATACTGTCCATCGATTTTTTTGGGAGGAAAAAGGATGGGAATGCTTGATGAAGCGATCACCGCATCGACGATATTGCCCTTTTTAAAAACTCTTACTTTACCGGTATTCAGATTTGTAGCTACAATTCTAACGGGGTATTTCAAGTCCTCAAACTGCTCGCAATTGAGGAGGTTTTTGAGCAGTTTTTCAATTTTTTTCAAACTACTCAAGCCAGAGAGCGAATAACTGAAATTCACCAGGTGAAATATGGAAAGCGATTTGATTTCCTCCAGTATGGTTTCGGGATCAACCTCATTGGCAGCCAATACAGCCACCATGCTTCCTGCACTGGTTCCACTGTACATGTCGAATTGGATGCCGGCCTCTTTAAAAGCCTTGAGAGCTCCAAGGTGTGCCACTGCCCTACTGCCTCCCCCGGAAAGTGCCAGTCCCTTTTTCTTTCCCATATCAAAGCTTTTTTTGATGAAAAATAATTGACAAATGTACACCAAAATACCAAAATCCCGGCGCGTTAATGCCATTTTCGGCCGCACTACCGGGATTTTGGATGTCAAATCAAAAAGTGGAAACTCAACGGCTAACCAAAATCATGGAAATCGCCGCACCTCGAACAGTTTCTACCTTGACGATGTATGTACCACTTTGATAACCACTGATATCGAGTTGAATCGATCCGCTGTCAGTTTTGAATTCCTCTATCAATCTTCCATCGGTAGAGAAGATCGAAATAGATTCCACCGGATAATCCGAGGTGATATTTAAACGGTCCTGAACGGGATTGGGCCAAAGGTCAATAAATACTTCCTCCTGGATATTGTAAACAGAAACAACAGGTTCAATATCCTCCTCGTACCGTGGAACAATCTGGTAACCGTCATTGGCAGGGATGTTGGTTGTAAACTGTGTTCCTATACCTGTTACGTTCAATCCAACGTCCTCTAAGGCGGCACCCAATCTGCTCTCTCGTTGTACACGAAGTATAAAGGTCTCACCATTTCTTTCGAGTACCACATTGCCCTCTTCACCTTCCTGTGGCCATTCAGTTGGATCTTGAATCACCACATTTTGCAATTGGACCAGGCTGGACTCTGTGCTCTCATCCAGTTCGTCCACTACCATCGGCTCTACCAATTCCTGATTTGTATCAATGAGGTCAATTTCATGTGCATTAATCTGGGTTAGCCCCCTGAATTCACTTACTTCACCTCTGACCGTGATGAGGTCACCTTCAGTTACTTCATAATCCAGATTTCCGCTTGGTCTGAAAATACCGACTCCGACATTATTTTCATCAATGATGGTAAACTGCAAGCCCTGGGGTCTGTAATTGATTCCGTAAACTACAGCTGTTGCCTCCACTAATTCTCCAATGAGCACAGGAATGCCATCCAGATCATTTTCTCTCAATTCTGGCATAGTAACGGGCATGTACTGATCACTTGGGTCCGCTCCAACATCATCGGCGTAGCGAGGAATAATTTGATAACCGTCATCGGCTGGCACATTGGTTGTAAACTGACTTCCAATACCGATTAGATCAAATACTCCAACCGGTGGATTGGCTCCAAGATTAACTTCTCTCTGGATGCGCATAAGAAAAGTACCATGCTGATTTTCAACAAAAATATTTGCAGCACTTCCCGGACTTGGCCAATCTTCAGGATTGGTAATTTCCACATCCTCCAACATGATCAAACTGGATTCTGTGTCCTCACCAAATTCTGTCACAACCCTGGGATCAACAAGTGGATTGTCTTGAGAAATTAGTTCTATACTGTCGGGGGCGATTTGGGCCAGGCCATTGAATTGATCGACTTCACCCCAAATGGTAATCATGTCACCCTCGGTTACAGAGTAATCCAGATCTCCCGATGCATTGAAAACGGAAACCCCTACATTATCATCGTCGATAATGGTAAACTGAAGTCCTTGTGGTCTTAGATTTCCACCGTAAACAATCCCTGTCACTTCAACTCTTTCACCCATGAGTACCGGGAAGAAGTCTGTATCATTTTCCCGCACTTCGGGAATGGTAACAGGCAGGTAATCAAGATCTTCATCCAGCAAAATTCCGAGGTCATCGGCATATCGTGGAATAATCTGATATCCATCGTCCGCTGGAATATTGTTGGTGAACTGACCGCCAATTCCAACCAAATCAAAAGTGTCGGTAGGGGCCTCATCGCCCAGATCTACTTCTCGTTGAATGCGCATAAGGAAGGTATCCTGCAGATTGGAGACAAAGATATTTGCATTGTCACCGGGACTTGGCCAATCTTCGGGGTTTGTGATATATACAGACTCTATCAAAATAAGACTGGACTCGGTGTCTTCTCCTAATTCTGTTACCACTCTGGGATCAACCAATGGATTGTCTTGAGAAATTAGTTCTATACTGTCGGGCACCACCTGAGCCAACCCATTGAATTGATCGACTTCACCCCAAATGGTAATCAAGTCACCCTCGGTTACAGAGTAATCCAGATCTGCCGATGCATTGAAAACGGAAACCCCTACATTGTCATCGTCGATAATGGTAAACTGAAGTCCTTGTGGTCTTAGATTTCCACCGTAAACAACCCCTGACACTTCAACTCTTTCACCCATGAGTACCGGGAAGAAATCTGAATCGTTTTCCCGCACTTCGGGTATGGTAACTGGCAGGTAATCCGGGCCGTCATCTAATTCTATTCCAAGGTCGTCGGCGTATCTTGGAATGATTTGGTAGCCATCATCTGCGGGAATATTGGTTGTAAATTGACCACCGATTCCCACAAGATCAAAAGTGTCAGCAGGCGGATCGTTCCCCAGATCAACTTCGCGCTGGATTCGCATCAAAAAGGTGTCTTGCTGGTTGGAGACATAAATATTGGCATTGTCTCCCGGGCTGGGCCAGTCTTCAGGATTGGTGATATAAACGGACTCAATCATTATGAGGCTGGATTCGGTGTCTTCTCCGAGTTCAGTGACTACAGTAGGATCGACCAGGAGATTGTCCCCGGAAATAAGCTCAATGCTGTCAGGGTTAATTTGTGTCAAACCATTAAAGAAAGACACTTCGCCCCAAAGCTGAATCATATCTCCTTCATTCACCTCGTATCCAAAATCGTCAGAAGGACTGAAAATAACTACACCGGTATTGGTGCTGTCTATCATAGTAAATTGGAGCCCCTGGGTTCTTAAATTACCGCCGTACACCACCGCAGTAACAGTGACTAATTCATCAATCAAAACCGGAACCCCATCAGCATTATTTTCTCTGATATCCTGCATAGAAACTTCCATATATGCAGAGGGGTCACTGACGGTAATGGTTCCCGTCATGCCACCTCCGGCATGGATATCACATTGGTAATCATAGTAGCCCGGTGTGTTGAAGATAAACAGGTATTCCCAATTACCACTTTCGGGGTCTCCACTGAAAAATGATTCAGGGTTATCAGGAAATTCGTCTGTACTTCCATTTACATTGTGTAGTCCGCCTGTGTTAAACCAGCTTACGGTATCACCTGTGTAAATTTCCAGGTGCTGCGGATTAAAGGAATTGGATTCTACCGTAACCTCATGAATGTTCTGAGCTCCGATGCCCAATGCAAGGAGGTAAAAGACGGCTATAGAGCCCAAATGGATTAGTTTTTTCATGACTTTAATTTTTGACGTGATTAAATAAATTAGATTAGTTGTACTTTTTTGACTTCTACATGGATAAGTTCAACAAAGATTTCATGGCAAATCTTCAAAAGGCGCTATTCATCGGAATTTGTGGTCATTTTCATAAAATGTTTTTTTTGAGAAAAATCAGTTATTGATGAATGAATACAATTCAATAGGGTAATCCGTGGCGATGATATGGGCCCCTTTTCGGAAGTATTTGGCTATTGCATCAAAGCCCTTTGACTTAGCCCTTCTGTCCAGGTTACCCAGGGTTCCCTGGATAGCGATAATGCCCATTTCGTTGAGTTCTTCAAAGAGGTTAGGGGCTGTTTCCCGGGTTCCGGTAAAAGCTACAATCACATCTGGAGGAATGCCAGAGTCCCTTACAGCCTCAAGTTCTTCCATATTTCTGATGGGGATAGACATCACCATATCCGGTGCAAGCCTGTGAAAAACCCGTGCGGCATTGAGGCTGTAAACAATGACCATTACGCGGTGAACTGCATCTGCTTTCCGGATTTCATCAATCACGAGTTCAAAGGGTACATTACGCTTGATATCCAACTTCAAAATTGCCTTGCCCTCAGACCATCCGAGTACCTCTCTAAGCATTGGTGGGTTGTAATCCGTGGTGTCGCCAAAGTGATCCAAAAGTTGTAAGCTTGATATATTTTCAAAGCTCTTTTGGTTGGCATGACCTGATCCCGTTGTTGTTCTGTCCAGGGTTTCATCGTGAAGCAGAAATACAATCGAATCAGACGAAAGTCTCAGGTCCATTTCCAGAACCGCGGGTAGATTTTCAAGTATGAATTCAAAGGATTCCAGACAATTCTCCGGCCAACCGTCGTAGTACCGGGAACCACGATGGGCGCTTACCATGTTTTCCAACGCATGAACGGGAGAAAAGAATTGGTAAATATTTTCGGTGTGGTAGTAGTGATTTGGGTCTCCTTTTGCAAATACCGTTTCAGAGGGGTTGAAGTTGGTCTGCTGTTCGCTATTAAAGTCGCAAGCCATCAGTGTACAGATCGCAATGCACAGGACCAATTTGGAAAATATCAAAAGAGGCATTTTTACAGGTTCTTGCTCGGGCTTAAAGTTAGGTGTTTTACATTGGCAAACCAAAGAATTTATGGTATTTTTTGTGTATTACAGCAAAAAGGGCCTGCAGATACTGCAAGCCCTTTCACTGAATTTGGTAAATCCTCATATTATTATCTACCGAAAATGTATCGTACACCAACCTGCATTCGCCAAGTATTGCTGAGAATGTTAGAAGTTGACTTTCTGAAAGTCTCGGTTGGGAATTCATTGGTGCCGGAAACGGTATTTAATCTGTAAACAGGAACATCGTTTTCATTGATTTCCACCAGATTGAGCAGGTTGCGCTGGAATTCGAGTTGAGGAATACCCCAGTCGCTATTGAGCATATTGCCTACATTGGTAATATCGATAGAAAGCTGCAGCCTGTTCTGTCCGTCGCCTGTCAGGTTGATATCCTGAAGGATTCTTAAATCAAAACGGTGAACCCAGGGTCTGGTAGCGCCATTTCTCTCGGCAATGGAACCTCTGTTTTCGCTTAGATAATCATCCTGGGCAATGTAGGCATCCAACAATTCTCGCTGCATCTGAACTGTGATTGCTTCACCATCCAGTTCAAATTCTTCAAATTCCAGTTCAATTGCAGAGTGGGGAATGTACATAAGTCTGTCGGAGGCATCGCCAAAGTTGCCGGAGTAAGTGTAACTGAAACGCCCGGCATTTCCTCCGTCATAGAATACTCCGATGGTAGTGTTACCGGTTCTGTAGGACAGCGCCCCAATCAGTCGATTTGGTTGATCGTGACCAGCAAACCCAAGTTCAGGATTGTTCCTGTCATTTTGAACTGTGGAAGGCCAAAGAGAAATCGCCTGAGAACCACCGGCAGCGTCGAGGTCGCGAGATCTTGATCTGGTGTAGGCTACCATGGCATCAAAACCGGAGTCAAAAGACTTGCTAAGTTGAAGGGTTGCCGAAAAGTAATCAGCTTTTTCCTTGGCATTGGTCAACATGAAGACATTCCTAAAATCCGGATCATTGGAATAAGCAGCTAGACCATCCTGATCAACCCAATATCCTCTATTGTCAGGTCCCGCAAGGGTCCTGTCAGCATTTCTGAGTACCGGATTATATGCAATGGGGGTGTGCACATCCCTGCTGTACATAAGATCGACAGTGGCACGAATTCCATATGGGAGTTGCATGTCTGCACCCAGACTGCTTCTCCAAACCTGAGGCAATTTGAAATCCTCGTCAGTGAGATTGATCTCCTGTGATAAAGTAGCCTCGGGATCTTCTGGGGCATGTGCATTGACATCGGGATCAAAAAGAATTCCGGCCTCTACAACTTCATCTCCTTCAAAACCAATTCCTCCTCTAACCACACCGGAGCCGTTTACCTGATTGGACAGCCACACAAATGGTATCCTTCCGGAGAACAAGCCCGTACCACCACGCACCTGAAGGCTGCGGTCGCCAAATACATCGTAGTTGAAGCCCAATCTCGGGGAGAAAAGTGGATTGACCGAGGGGAAAGTACTTACATCGGGTGTGAAAGTACTGCCATCAGGTCCGATAAAGGTCTTATTCAACTCATCCAACTTTTCATTTCTCGGTATGTCGATCGGGTAAAATGGCAGATCAACCCTCAATCCCGCTGTAATACTTAAATCGCGGTTTACCTGATACTGATCCTGAATGAATATACCCACCTGGCCAAATTGAGTCTCATCCAAAGGAGGCTCGGTGGAACCATCCAATGCAAAAGACCTGGCAAAAGCATCAGGGTGTACATCGGGATTTTGGTTGATAACTGCATCCACAAATTTATCGTAACCGATAAAGCGATACCAACCGTGAAAGGTCGGATTAAATGCATTGTTGAAAGTCATGTACTCAAAGTTAAGTCCAGCGGTAATGGTGTGGCTTCCTCTGTAGTAAGTGAGCGTGTTGGTAATGTTGAAAACATCGTTTTCTAGCAAATTACCCACAGTAAAGAGCTCGTTACCCATAGTCATGTAGTAGAGCAATTCACCGGCAGCATTGGGCTCAAGTACCTCAATCATCGGAAAATCCTGACCACCCGGCACTCCACGGCGTTGTGGTGTGGAAGATGTAAATCCGACATTCAATTGATTGGAGAGGTTGTCCCCTAGAATAGAGTTCAATTCCGCTACCACAGAGGTAACTTCGCGTTCCTGAGTATAGTTGTTGTTTCTGAAGTTGATGTTTTCAATACCCTGTCTGCGTGTATTTCGGTAACGGGTTGAGACAAAGCGTATAGAATTGTTATTGGTAGGCACATCTCGAAATGAAGTGAAGTGATTAAACCTGAGAGCCAATCTGTGATTCTGGTTAATATTAAAGTCAAAACGCAGGTTGAATCTCTCTGATTCAGAAGCAAAGGGATAGCCATCAGGCGCCCCGGTATCATAACCGTAGAGTTCCTGCATTTGCTCTCTTACAAAGTTTGCTTCAGAAAGAGGCACTCTGGAAATATTGATACCATCGGGAGTTTCCCCTTCTCTGGCAGCTCTTTTGGTAAAGGAAGGAGTGGCTTCTTCCTCTCTTTCATAACTTGCAAAAAAGAACAGGCGATCTTTGATAATGGGACCTCCCACGCGAAACCCTAAGGTGGTTACTTCAGAATCTCCGACATTTACGGCTACATCCCCTGCCTTATTACCAATCATCTGGTCATTACGCAAAAGGAAGTAAGCAGATGCTTCAAAGTTGTTACTTCCAGACCTTGTGATTGCATCTACAGCAGCACCTGAAAATCCAGAGTACCGAACATCGTAGGGAGCAAGGTTTACACTTACCTCCTCGATGGCATCAAGTGAGACTGGATTGCCCCCTGCAAACTGGTCTGTACCCAGACCGAAATTGTTGTTGTAAATGTTACCATCAATGGTGTAATTGTTGAAACGCGAACTCGTTCCGGCAAACGCATTGCCGACTGACTGGGGCGTCATACGGGTGAAGTCATTGATGCTTCGGTTGATGGTCGGCAGGGAGTTGATGGTCTCTGATTTCAAACTCGTACTTGCTCCAGTTCTGGAAGAATTGAAAACTGCATCCTGGGCACCCGAGACTATAATTTCGTCTAGGATGGTACCGGCTTCTGCAAGTTTCACATCCACATTGGCCCCCGAACCCAGTGCCAAATAAATCTCTGTGACCTCTTCGGTTTCGTACCCCAAATAGGATATGCGTACAGTGTAAGGTCCACCGCTCCGCATGTTCGCGAGGTTAAAAACACCGTTGACATTGGTGGTTGTACCGTATTCAGATCCTGTAGGAACATGGGTAGCAACCACAGTCGCCCCAATGAGCTCCTCGCCGTCAACCGAGGTAATGGTACCTGTCATGGTGGAGGTCGTCACCTGTGCGAGCAGGCTACCACTGACAAAAAGTAAACAAAAAAACAAGTAAAGCTTTTTCATGATTGGGTTAAATTGATTAAAAAATACACCGCAAAAATATGCACTCAAAGTTTTTCGTACACTTGCTTTATGTTAAGAATATATTAACTAAGACTTAGAGGCATCCCAATGAAATAAGCACTTGACTTTAGTTATTTAACATATATTTTTTAAATAAATATATACGGGATCATTTTTTAGGGAGGAAAATTTCAGCTATCATACAGCGGACACTTCCACCTCCAAAT
>REEO01000073.1 GCA_007695035.1 Saprospirales bacterium
CGCTGATATAGAGAAGCCATTTCTATGTCTGAAATTTATTTTGGACAGGTGTGATATTATCCACCAAATCCAAAGGGTTTCTCAAAATATTTTTGGAAAAATCCGGGACAATTCAACCTAAACTGATTTTGCACCCTTCCCCCACAACAACCCCTACCCCCAAAATTGTTATATTCGTGCCACAATAGAGCAATTGCCAATTTGAAATGATGAAGCAAAATTGGGGTGCAAGCTATCAGAACCTGAGGAAGAGAAAATTGCGTTCTGTGCATACAGCCCAACAGAAGGAATTTAAACGTCACGGAAAATTTTGACAAATGATAAAGATATTGACATCGCTGTGCCTCACAATCCCGGTATTGATCCTGGCCTGCGGGCCCACCGGAGACCCCTCTAAAGCGGCCGGGGAAAAAGACACCGGGCCACTGCCCCTCTCTGCAGGTAAATCCATCTACAGTACCCATTGCGTGGTTTGCCACGGAACCGACGGGGGCCTGGGATTGAACGAAGCGGGGGACCTCAGGGAATCGGAAATGACCCTGGAGCAGCGCAAACAAATCATCAGTCAGGGCAAAGGGACCATGATAGCCTACCGCCGAATACTGAGCGAGCGCGAAATAGAGGTGGTAGCGCGCTATACCATGGAGTTGAAAAAGGAAGGTGAAGCTGATGAGTAATCAATCCTCATTTGTCGCAGCCGGTCTCATGTCTGGCAGTTCGCTGGACGGAACCGACTACACTGTGGTCCGGTTTACGGCGGAATCCCTCCGGGAACCCATTCCCGCAGGTGGTCGGGACAGGAATCACTTTGAGTGGTTGCTCACCGATGAGAGGCCATATCCCCAATCCCTGACCCTTGAATTAAAATCGGCAGATCAACTCCCCCACCGCGAATTTCTGGAACTGGAATACCGGTACAGCAATTACCTCGGGGAGATGATGCGCGATTTAAATGAGTCCCTCCCGGCACAATCCCAACCCACTGTCATTGGCATACACGGCCACACCGTTTTTCACGAGCCCCAAAAGGGATTTTCCCTGCAAATGGGCAGTGGTTCTGCCATAGCTCGTAAAACAGCTTCGCCGGTCTGCCTCGACTTCAGGAATGCAGCCATCGCAGCCGGTGGAGAAGGTGCACCCATGGCTCCCATTGTGGACGCGCTTTTCACGGAGGAATATTCCGTCTTTCTCAATTTGGGAGGCATAGCCAATCTGAGTGTTTTCGACGGACATGGAGCACTTTCTTTTGACGTCTGCGCATGCAATCAACTGCTGAACTTTTTTGCAGAAAAAAAGGGGCAGAAAATGGACGAGGGCGGGAGAATGGCCTCCGGTGGAAATCTCAATCGAGATCTACTCCGCCACTGGGAAGAAACACCCTACCTTAGAAAATATCCACCCAAATCCCTTTCCAATCAGCAGGTGAGAAAGTGGTTTATCGATGGTGCGGACAACTTCTCCCTCTCCGCAGAAGACGGATTGCGCTCTGCCTGTGAGCATATTGCTGTAGAGATTCAGACCGCTTTGAAACAGATTTTAGAAAAAAGCCGGGGTCACCCAGGCAAAACCATTCTGGTCAGCGGAGGAGGAGCGAAAAATGATTTTTTGATGCAGTGCATAGAGGAAAAACTGAATGCCCTGGATATGAATTTAAAAAAGGCAGACCCTGTACTGCTGGACTTCAAGGAAGCCCTGCTAATGGCGCGAATGGCAGCATTGAGGTGGGGAGGGACACCCAATTTTGTGGACACAAAATCCGGTGAAGGGTCTGCAGTTGTCGGGGGTGCCTTATATTTGCCGCCATATTACAAAAGGCATGGGTGAAGAAACCGTATTGAAATCAGATTCGCGCATTGGAATAACCGGAGCCACGGGCATGATGGGCGCTTATCTTCTGCGCGCACTGGTGTCAAGGGGCTTTACCAATATAGGCTGCCTGAAACGCCCATCCAGTTCTACAGAACTGACGGGAGGGGATGCAGAAAAAGTGGACTGGGAGGAAGGAGATCTCCTCGATCCTGAATCGATCTGGAACTTTACGGAGGGAAAAGACGTCGTTTTTCACTGTGGAGCCTTTGTCACCTTCAATCCCAAACACAAAAAGGATGTGTTGCGCACCAACATCAACGGCACAGCCGATCTGGTCGATGCATGCAGAGAAAACGGTGTAAAGTTTTTGGTCCATTGCAGTTCTGTATCGGCATTGGGAAATCCGGAAAACGGTAAAATGACCGACGAAGAGAGCCCCTGGGACCAAAGGCTCAAGTTGAGTCCCTATGCCGAGAGCAAGTACTCCTCTGAAATGGAGGTTTTCAGAGCCAATGCAGAGGGCCTTCCGGCAGTGATCATCAATCCATCGCTCATTCTTGGGGGAGGGTTCTGGCACAGAGGTACCGCCCGTCTTCATATAACTGTCAGCCGGGGAATGCCCTTTTACCCCATGGGAACAGGGGGCTTTGTGGATGCAAGAGATGTGGCGGAAATGATGATAGAGTTGTGCCGGCCGGAATTTTCGGGTCAGCGGTTTATCTGTAATTCGGAGAACAAAACGTATCGCGAGGTATTGAGCCGAATTGCCGATGGGCTGGGTGCAAAGCCACCGAATAAACCCCTGAAAAAATGGATGATCTACACAGCTCCTATGCTTTTAAGGGCGGGCAGAAAGCTGGGATTCAGAATGCCGAGGCTCACAAAGGACATGTTGCTGGCCTCTCACAAGAACTCCCTTTTCGACAACAGCAAGTCCATCGAAAAGCTGGGATTTGAATACCGCCCCATTGACCAAACCCTGGACGAGCTCTCCAGGCTTTTCAGGGAGGATCATGAGAAAGGGAAGAAGTTCAGTTTGCTTCCCATGGATTGAATTTTCTGTAATCTAAAAGAAATTCAACCATAGCGCCCTACAAATTCAAGTTTCTTTCATGTTAAATTTCGGATAAATTATTCTTTTGTCTGTTTTGCCCAAACTTCATTTGGTGCTATCTTACAGTCCACCATGCCTTTTTTTTCATGGATAAAGTGCATGCGGCAATGTGGTACTTCTTATTAATTAAACAACTTTATCATGGACTATCCAACCAACCAAATCAGAAATGTGGCACTTCTGGGACACTCGGGATGCGGGAAAACCACCTTTGCCGAGACCATGCTTTTTGAAGCGGGCTCCATTCCCAGGAGGGGCAGTGTGGAAGAAGCCAATACGGTGTCGGATTACACCAATATTGAAAAGACCAGAGGACACTCGGTTTTCACTTCCCTTATGAATGCAGAGTGGCGGAACTGCAAGATCAACATAGTGGATACACCCGGTTTGGATGACTTTTCAGGGGAGGTGGTATCAGCTCTTAGGGTAACAGATACAGCTCTCGTGCTGGTCAATGCCACCAACGGAGTAGAAGTCGGCACCGAAATTTTGTGGGAGACTATAGGAAAGTTCGACACCCCTGGAATTTTCGTCATCAATCAGCTCGACCACAGCAAGGGATCGTACGAAAATTCCCTGGAGCAGATGAAAAGTCGATTTGGCCACAAAGTCATTCCGGTTCAGTATCCACTCAATCAGGGCGAGGGCTTCAACACCATTGTAGATGCTCTGAGAATGACGGTTTACGAATTTCCTCCTGAAGGGGGAAAACCGACCAAAAAGCCCATTCCGGAAAGTGAAATAAGCCGGGCACAGGAAATGCACAATGCCCTTGTAGAGGCTGCGGCAGAAAACGACGAAGAACTGATGGAGCGCTTTTTTGATCAGGGTTCACTCTCTGAGGACGAACTGGCAAAGGGACTGACTATAGCACTTTCAAAACAGGAATTGTTCCCGGTATTCTGTTGCTCTGCTCTCAACAACATGGGAAGTGGCCGCATTATGGGCTTTATCAATGACATCGCCCCATCCCCGGCGGATCGTGAAAACCGAATTTTAGAAAACGGGGAACCCCTGGAACCCAATCCGAAGGACAAGACCACGCTCTTTGTTTACAAAACCCTCTCCGAACCCAGAGTGGGAAATGTATCCTACTTCAAGGTGTTCAGCGGCACTTTAAAGACCGGAGATGAATTGGAAAACATGCAGACCTCAACCACTGAGCGAATCAATCAGCTCTTCCTCGCCAATGGAAAGACCCGATCCAATGTCAACCGGTTGGTGGCAGGGGACCTGGGGGTGACCGTAAAACTAAAAAACACCCACACCAACAACACACTCAACAGCAAGGGAACAGACCGGGTGGTCGAACCCATTCAATTCCCCGCCTCAAAAATCAGAATGGCGGTTCGACCTCCTTCCAAATCGGATATGGAAAAACTCGGAAGGGCTCTCCAGATCATACATGAAGAGGATCCGACTATCCGTCTCGAGCACTCACGCGAATTAAAGCAAATGATCCTTCACGGCCAGGGCCAGTTACACCTCGATATCACGAAGTACAGATTGGATAAGGTTTACGGTCTGAAGATGGAATTTGAAAAACCGAGGATTTCCTACCGCGAAACCATAACACAAAGGGCAGACACCCACTTCCGGCACAAAAAGCAGAGTGGAGGATCGGGTCAGTTTGGGGAAGTGCGGATGCGGATTGAACCCTATACGGAGGGAATGCCAGAACCGGATGGCCTCAATGTGCGCTCTTCAGAAATAATAGAGCTGGACTGGGGCGGAAAATTGGCCTTTTACTGGTGCATCGTAGGAGGTGCAATCGACTCGAAGTTCACTCAGGCCATTAAAAAGGGAATTCTGTTGAGGATGAAAGAGGGTCCGCTGACCGGCTCTCCGGCCATAGATATTCGCGTATGTGTTTACGACGGCAAAATGCATCCCGTGGACTCCAATGACATGGCATTCCAAACGGCGGCCTCCATGGCCTTTAAAAATGCGTTTGAGAATGCCGCTCCCCAATTGCTGGAGCCCATTTACAGGCTTGAAATACTCTGCGACAGCGAAGTAATGGGAGAAGTGATGAGTGATCTTCAGACCAGGCGGGCCATTATTCTGGGGATGGATACAGAGGGCCACTACCAGAAAATCAAGGCCAAAGTTCCACTGGCAGAGCTACACAAATACTCCTCATCTCTCCGATCCATCACGCAGGGAAAGGCCAAGTTTGTTCAGGAATTTGACGAGTATTCACTGGTTCCCGGAGATGTTCAGAAAACCCTAATGCAGGATTACAGTGCAGTTGAGGCGTAACGATCAGCCAATGCGGGCACCTTCCAGAGCTGCGATGCGGTCATCCAGTGGAGGGTGGCTCATAAAGAGGCCCTTGAGTCCCCGCATTTTGCCCCTGGTAATGCCGAAAGCATTGAGTGATTCCGGCATTTCATTGGGTACACCCGATTCCACTTTCAGGCGTTTCAGCGCAGCGATCATACCGTTTCTGCTGCCGAGTTTGGCACCTGCAATATCCGCGCTGAATTCCCTTCGACGCGAAAACCACATTACAATGGCCGAGGCGAGAATTCCGAGTACGATTTGAGCCACGATGGTGGTAATCCAGAATCCTGGTCCCATTCCGCGTTCGGTTTTGAACACCACGCGGTCCACAAAAAAGCCGATAATCCTTGAAAAGAAGAGCACAAAGGTATTGACCACTCCCTGGATGAGTGTGAGCGTCACCATGTCGCCATTGGCCACGTGTCCTATTTCGTGACCCATCACAGCCTTGACTTCATCTTTCGAAAAGCGCTCCAACATCCCCTGGCTCACGGCTACCAGTGCTTTATTGCGGTTCCATCCGGTTGCAAAGGCATTGGCCTGTCTCATGGGAAAGATAGCAACCTCCGGCATTCCGATTCCCGCTTCTCTGGCCATGACGCGCACTTCGTCCACCAACCACTTTTCGGTTGCATTGGCCGGTTTGTCAATGATGCGCGCTTTGGTGCTCCATTTCGCCATTTTCTTTGAAATGAGCAGGGAGATAAAAGAACCCGCCATTCCAAATACGAAGCAAAAAATGAGCAGGTTGTATAGGTCCAGATTGGTGCCGGTTTCGTCCAGCATCGATCCCACGCCCAGTAAACTCATCACCACGGTGGCCACAAGAATGACGGCAATATTGGTCAGTAAGAAAAGCCCTATTCTAAACATATTTCGGTTGATTTATCTTTGAAAACAATTGGCAAAATTAATAAACGCCGGCCACTTTCAGCTATTACTTTCTTTGAGCTGAATTGGTTGGCAATTCTATAAGCGACTATTGTAAAGGGTAATTAACTGTTCTCCATTTGGGTAATTCCTAAAAATAAACCGCTTATAGGGGGAAAAAGTTTCTTTGGGAGGGGTAACCGAACCGAAGGGAGGTATAGTTGAGTGCGGATGGTTACTCTCGGATGTTTAATCCTACAGAGTAAAAATGAGGGGCTGTGGGGTGGTTTCCTTTCCATGTGGTTCACGCAGATGGTTTAACTTGGGGTTTTCAAATTACCTGGAACAAGTTTGAGGAGTTGGAAGAAGTTTATTTTTTCTAGTGATTTCACGCAGACGACGCATAAGGGTTGCTTCGGGACTTCATAATACCAGGGGATAGGATGAGGAATTGCACGGTGGTTTCCTTTCCGGGTGGTTTCACGCAGACGGCGCATGAGGGAAACTTTGGGGTCTCAGGAGACCCGGTACAAAATGTAATATCAGGAAGAGAATTTCTGACTGCATCCTTCAGCTGGGAGTTGGATAAACTTTTATAAGTTATTCACAATCCGATGAATACCATCTTTTAACCGGGGTGTATTGAAATTGATAAGAAGGGCCAGTTTTTTATCTGTCAATTTTGCATAGGAGAGAACCTGGGAAAAATGGACGGGCGCCAGAGTTTCGACTGATTTAACCTCCACTATCACCTTATTATGAACGAGAATATCCAATCTGAATCCAATATCTTGTTTGACTTCCTTGTACACCAATGGAACGGGAACCTGGGTTTTTATATCCAGGCCAATTTCTCGCAGATCATAGGCCAGTGAGGCTTCGTAAGCTGATTCCAGTAGGCCCGGACCTAAAGTTTTGTGCAATTCTATAGCAGCTCCAATAATCTTGTAAGACATGAGCCCCCTCCGATATCATTTTCATGCATTTTTCCAGTTTTTTATAGCAGATCAATTTCATTAAAACCTCCTTCTGCGCACTTTGCGCCGTCTGCGTGAACCCCATACAAGGCTTCAATATTCCCTAAGACACAAAAATAAATCACATCAAATAAATTCCCAAACCATTGCTCAAAAACTCGATCATCCTCAATTTCCTATAGAGATATGAAGGTATGATGATATTACACCCTAAAGAAAACCAGCTAAAACCTTCATTTCATGTCTTACTGGAATTTATCAGCTTATAGTTAGTTTTTCTTATACGGATTATTCAAGCATTAAGCATTTAGTAAAAAAATCCTTAACTGAATTTCTGTGACTTATTCTAAAAATCCGGTAGATATAAAAATAATTTAAACTTGATTTTGTAGCTTCAAGATTGCAGTTCATTAATAAGGGTCATTTTCCTGGAGAAATAAAGGCATAAAACTACAGCAGAAAGAGTAAAAATAAGAAAAAATACAAACATTAATCTTTCCCAAAACTGATAATGATTTGCAATTGCCAATAAGGCAAAGGTGAAAATCACAAACAACCAATAAAACACATATAGATAGCGACTATTCTTAGCAATTTTTTTTAAATAAAACCCATAAACAACCATAATAATCATTTGATAAAGTCCTAAAATGACCAGGAACAAATAACCTCCGAATACTAATAAAAGATCATAATAGCTTTCGTAAAACTTATAAACTATTCCCAGTCCACTTAGAACTAAGCTAAATGTAATCACGACAAAAATCCAGTTGAATACGTGTAGAGCCCTAAATATTATCAATTTTTTATCACTAATATTGGCCATGATGAATAGGTTTATGTTTTAGGTCACCGACAATTCCCCATCTCTGACTCTGCCCCGGAAATCACAGAGATTAAACGAATAATCATTCGCCACCTTTCTGTCAGTTTCTTCCATTGGTTGTCCATACCCAGGGAAATATAAAGTGTCAATTCTATTGGGCAGTCCAGTGTAGATCAAGATAAAGTGTCTGCCAATTTCCATTGTTATAGTATTTCTATGTTGGAATCTCTTACAGACCAAAACTAATACAGTATTTTGAATAAACAATATTTACTATAGAAACAATCTATCTCAGTCGCCACATCGCAGTTCGCAGTAGGTAGTGTGACGCAAACCTATTTCCCACTCCTCCGCTCCACCCACCTTAAAATGGATGGGATCATGAGCAGGTCGAATGCCAAGGCGCTTATGAGGGTTGAGCTGATAAGCAATCCCACTGTAAAAGAAGGGGGGTTTTGGGAGAAGAGTAGCACCAAAAAGCCGAAAAACAGAACCACCGTAGTCAGACACAGTGCCTTTCCTGTTTCCCGGAAAGTCCGGATGAGGCTCTCCTCCACCCCGTAGCCTCGCCCCCTCACGAGGCGGTACTTGGCGAGAAAGTGAATGGAGTCGTCCACCGCTATTCCAAAAACAATCGCAAAGACAATACTCACACCGGCTTCCAATTCAATTCCAAACCAGCCGAGCAGTGCAGCGGCAAAGATCAAAGGGAAGAGATTGGGTAATAGTCCGGCAAGCAGCATCAGTGGTTGTCGAAATAACACCATCATCAAAATACTTACCAACAACACGGCCAGTCCGAGGCCCTGAATCAGGTTTTCGCGCACATACTGTGCATTTTTATCGATAATCAGTCCAGTGCCGGTAATTCTAAAATCCGCCCGCTCGAGATCCATTTCGCGATCGACAAAATCCATGATGGAGTTGCTGATGGTCTGTATAGAATCGGCTCCAACATCCGAAATATTGGCTGAAATACGGGCCCGCATTCCGTCGGGAGAAGTCAGCACATTGGGTTCGAGTGCCCGAGCTAGTCGGCTGAAACGCTCCAACTCCTGAAAAGTCTCCTCCTCGGGGGGAAATTCCTCTTCCCCCATGAGGTCACCCCGGCTGAATTGATAGAGCAGACGGTAAAGTGCTGCTGGAGAGGAAACCGAGCGGATGTCCTCATACTCTCTGAAATGCATCTCCAGCCGGTTTATTTCTTCCAGTGCCCGGTAATTGTTCACCCCCAGATCGTCCATGTAAGTGACGGCAATTTCAAAGGGCCTGAATCCGAAGTAGTGCTCTTCAAAAAAGTGAAAGTCCTCCGTTACTTTTTCACCCCGGGGAAGGTTTTCCTCTATTTTATAGTTGGTCGTTATTTGGGTGATTCCAATAACGCACACAACAATGACCAACCCTCCAACTCCCCATATGGCTCTGGTTCTCTTTAGACTGAAGCTGTAGAGCCAGTTCATCGCATTGTACCAAAAATAACGCCCCCGGTCATCCCTCAAAAGGCGGGAAGTGGGTGTCAGACTGAGCCAAATGGTAGTAAACAACACCACGGTTATGTATGCGATCAGCACTCCGGCAGCGGCATTCACGCCAAACTCCCTGATGGGTGCTATCCGACTAGTGAGCAGTGATGCAAATCCGATGGCGGTGGTGACTGAGGTCATGAGCGTAGCTACTCCAATCTCTTTAACGGTGGCATAAACCGCACTGTCAGGCTTCCTGCCCCTGGAAATTTCATCCAGATATTTGGTAGTGATATGTATTACGTCAGAGGTGCCCACAATGATCATAATAACGGGGTACAGCGCTGCCATTACAGAGAGCTCCCTGCCGGTGATGGACAAAAAGCCGAGAAACAAGAGCAGCGATATGGCAATGGAAACCAGCGATATGAGCACCACATTCCAGCGGCGAAACAGGAAAAACAGGATAATACTCACCAAAATGCCCGATATTATGGTCGAGCGGATCAACTCGACGAGCTGGGACCGGCTGATTTCTACTTGAAAAAATGCCCTGCCCAGTCCGTGCCAATCTTCTAAATCCGACTTTTCAATCTCACTCCGGATAATCTCCAGTAGCTCCCCGGATTGATCAATAGTCAGATTGTCGATGGTTTTTATAAACACCAAACTACTGGCTGCCCGCTCATCAAGCAACCTACCCCTGAACCTATCACTGCTGAAAATCAAAGTGCTATCCTCCTGAAATCGCTCGGGCTGGTCGAGATGCACCAGAGGCCGCGAACCAATCCCAAATGGCGTGCGGTACGGAAGGCGAATATCCGGTAGTGAGAGGACTCTGTCCACATAGGGAAACGCTCTTGCGCTCTCCGCAAAATCCGCCACCCGCCTCAGATAGGTACTGTCAAAAATAGTGCCCTCCGGTGCGGTAAATGCGATCAATAGGAAATTGTCATCCGTTTCAAAGTCCTCGATAAACTCGAGAAAAAACTCCAGGTCTTCATCGCCCTCGGGAAAAAACTTTTCGAAGTCGAAATCAAACCGGAGCTGCATTATCAGTGGAATACAGGCCAGGCTCAACAGGGTAAAACCTATGAGAATGGCCGCTTTGAGTTGGCCGGGAATGTGGTAATCATTGTTTTGCACGCATATCAAATAAAAATAGTGCTGCTTTTGTTTGAGGAACAGGTCACATTGGGGTCATTGTTTAGTTGGCAGTAGGCAGTTCGCAGTAGCAGTCGGCAGTTCCCAGTCGGCAGTGGGCAGTATGTCATTGCCTGAGATTAAGGTTGACATTAAAACCTTATGCGGCTTGGCGCTGGATTCGACAGGCTCACCACATCGCTTGGCGCGAAACCCAATAGTAGGCAGTTCGCAGTAGCAGTGGGCAGTAGCAGTGCGCAGTTTGTTGATGTCTAAATAGCGTTGATCGGTTTTGGTCAACTAACCAAAGGAAAGTAGCTTCATGGTTCAAAGTCAAAGTCCACGGGACAACAAACCAAAGCATAGAAACACCCTAAGATTCAAAAGAGAGTTCCCAGTATATTCATTGCCACAACTCAACTAAAAATTAAGAATTAAAAACTAAGAACTATCTGCGCTCCATAAAAAATACGCTCAGCACTCTCCTCCGGATACAACTCAATGTGATAAACCCCGGCTGGCAAATGACCTATATCCAAAGTAAACTGCTCCTGCAGATGACTCAGCTTTTGCCGAAGAACTGGGCCCGAACGTATGTCGATGATCTCCAGCGTCCCTTTTGTGAAGTCCTCCGGTATTTCCAGCGTCAGTGGTCCTGAGGTGGGATTGGGGTAGGAAATAATTTTATTGAAATCCAGATTTTGTTTGTTCACATGTGAGGCAGGGTCAACGATGACCTCCCAAATAACCTCCAGATCAAAAACACAACCGGCAGCATCGGTTACCTCAAGATGATATTTAGTTGTCGTATCGGGCCAAACTGTAGGGGCCGGTGAATGAATGTCAGAAATGTTGTAATCCGGACTCCATACATAGCTTAGTGGTTCAATACCTCCACCAACCGAAGATCCGATAGTAGTCTCTTCTCCTTCCTTTATCTCCACTTTGGTGTCCATGGGATCAATCCCGAAGTTTGAGAATGAGACCTGAATACTGTCCATACATTGGTTGCCCTCAGCATCCTCCACAAAAACGTAAAAGACTACTGGGCCGTCCAGACTATAAGGTTCTATTACTTCAGGATTCAGAATTGTTGTGTCATTAAGAAAAAAAGTGGCAGTAAGGGGATCCAGTGCGCTAATCCCACTGTAGTGCTCAGCCTTCCAACTTATATTATAGGGTGGTGTTCCTCCTGTTACATTGGCTTCTAACTCATTCTTGGTCAAATCTCCAAACATCCCTACACAGACCACTATATCATCTCCTGCATTTACCGTGCACTGACTTGATACCGGAAGGGTAAAAACAAGGAATGGTAAAGTCAGGACGAAATAACTGAGGTATATAATTGAAATTTTCATGATCAAAATATTTTATTCTGAAAATTAATGTTTTATAAGTACATCTGTTTGAATCAATTCGGCTCGCTCATTTAATATCTCAAGATACAACATTCCAGAATATGACTCATTTAGGTTCAAAGGTTCAGTAGAATATTGGCTTACTCTGTCCAAAAGTCGGCCTGATGAATCAAAAACATTGATAATCAACAAAGTAGTTTCGTCTAATGCATCCTTCATGAATACGCTACCCGAGGTTGGGTTGGGATAAAGCAAAAACCTCCTTTCCTTATTTAAATCAATTAATCCCAAATCACGGGTATCGGTTAAGTACACTTCAAACCCACACTCAGGCTGCTCAGAGGGACAGGGGTCGCCATTCAGGCGAAATGCCCAGCTTTTATTTTGACCTGTAAAATTCCCGTGTTCATCTTTTACATCATAAATGCCTCGACCCATTATACTGCCGTCCGATAGTTCATGTACTAATTGACAAGACGACGGTCCTGTAAACCCAAATTCGTTAAATTCAATCAATGCATACTCCCATAACATTTCTCCGGTACTTCCATCCAATTTTATTAGATAGGGTGCATTGTATCTCTCCAAAGAGTCTGGTTTGTGAGGGATGGTATCGGTAAAATAATTAAATTCGTGGAGATTGGGGTAATTAAAATGCCAGTTCAATCTTCCACATCCCAATATATCACCCTCAGCCGTTTCGGTCATCCGAATCAATTGCTTCTTACCATACGGACTGAAGCCAACCTGATTAAATCGCCAATTAAATTTTCCCTCATCATTAATGCTGATAACTTCAAAATCAGCCCCGTTTTGAATTTCAAACCCCTGGTGATTGTAATCTTGCCGATAAACCATCTGGCCATTTTTCATCATAAATCCAAAAAGATAAAGCAAATTAGAGGAGCTATCAAGGGTATCCAGATAAATAAAAACTTGCTCCCCATCAATATTATATTTTAAAAAGCCTTTAGGACTATTGAGAACATTTGGGAAGTCTTCACTATACTCTATTCGGTGGACATTGAAAAAAACCGTAAGCAATCCATCCTCTCCAGCATAAAGGAACCTGGGGTTAACACCCTCTGCTTCAAAGGGGTACTCATTCTCCTGTACGTGTTGCAATTCCATTGATTCCTTGTTTATCCAAAGCAGGAAGTCCTCCCATCCGTTATTGGGATCTAACTGAGTCAAACAACTTACCACGAGATAGTCTTTGTATTTAACAATCGACGATTCCAGGTAAAAATCTACATCCAGATTGAGGGTATAATCGTGGCGACTAATCAATTCAAGGGAGTTTTTATTTAAGACCAGAATGTACAGTTTAGGATCTTCCCCCCACCTTCCATCATTGGAAACGATGTAAATCTTATCACCGATTATAGTCACAGGATTATACTGAATGTTCAATACCAAATCATTGTAGGTCACTTCATTTATAATGTTTCCATCCTTATCCATTCTTCCAATAGTAGTACAATAGTTATAATTATCGAAATCAATGAAGTTGCAGACATTTTCAGCAAAATAAACAAGAGTGTCGTTGTCCAGAAGTGAATGTTTCACCCAACTGTAATCATCCAATCCATCCGGATCCCATACCTTGGAAAAGTGGACTTGAGAGGTTAATGATCCACAATAGGCAGAAAATAAAATAATGACTAATATCTTTTTCATAAAAGATTACAATTAAATTAACATCGGGAACAGGATTTTCTTCCCAATTCTATTTTTTTGGCAAATGATTATACCATTACCTTCTTTAAAATTGTCCGGGCAATGCATTACAGATGCCTTTACTCCTGAAACCATTACAACAAAAAGGGTTTAACGAGGAAAATAGGATGTGCTAAGGTCTCATATACCCACGACACCAAAACATCCACGAACGACAAAAGGAGGAATATCTCAACTCCTTCTGTGACGATCCAAAATGCTTTCTATTTGGTGAAGCGGTGACCATAGTGTTACAACGTTAAATTGATTATTATTACAAAACACTTACAACAAATATAGGAATAATGCAGGACACGCAACCACAATTTCATGGGTAGTTTACGCATTTTTTTTTTGAAATTATTATACGCTGCTTTTCAGATACTTGTGCGGATGGCCTGTTGTGTTAATTTTTTATGAAGTCATAAAAGGAGACTCTTGCATCCTCACCGATTGGATATTTGCTGAAATCGAATTCAGTGTAAACATTTGATCTCCAGGTCTTCGGGCTACAAACTATATCATTAAGATGGAACTAGTGCACTAGTCCGAAAACCACAAATTATAAAAACGGCTATACTCCACCCATATATCTTTATCGCAGTTCACAATGTTCCGCTCACAATCTCACGTTTTCCAAAGGCAATGCCAGTTTGCAATAGACAGTGGACATTACCCCAAAAAAAATCAACCAAATACAACCACCCATTGTTGGAAGGGGGGAAATTAGAAAACGACAAAAACCAGTGACAATGAACAAAGCGACAATACTCCTCACCATTCCGGCAATACTGTGTCTTTTTTGCGCCTGCGCAGAAGAGAGGAAGGAGACGGAATTCTATTTGGTGAGGCATGCAGAAAAAGAAGTTTGGACGAATCCGGATACTACGGTGACTTACAATCCCGGGCTTTCTGAGGAGGGAATTGCCAGAGCTGATAAATTTAAGGAGCTCATGGCGGATAAGGAGGTGGAGGTTATTTACTCGACGGAGTATGACAGGAATATGGGCACTGTTCTACCGCTGGCAGAATATGCGGGGATTGAGATAAAAAATTATCACTGGTACGAATGGCAGGATATGTTGGATGAGATCGAGCGGGAGCATTTGGGCGCGACCATTGTCATCTGCGGACATGGCGATAATCTGCTGCCCATAGTTTCAGCGCTGGGTGGCACCCCTCCACAGGACAGTCTGGGAGACCATGAGTACGACAAGATTTTTCACCTTATTAAGAAACGGGACAGTACCTACACTCAAACAATTGTTTTTTGATCGATGGGTATGGGGCAGCTAGAAGTTCCACCTATTTTATTTATTTGCGATTAAATGAATATTGCGTAATTTAAATATTATGCTATCACTTCTTCATTGTTCATCGGTGATTTAACCTAAATTTCAACCTGGAATAAATGGGAGCCACTGTATGTATATTAGTTTCATTGCATGTATCATTTCTCTTCTTACTTTTTGTCCATGCCACTTCGACTGTCATTCAGTGCATCGCACAAAAAGTAACAAAAAAGGCGCGGCCCCACCCAAAGCATAGGGTGCAGGCCAAAGTCTAGGGGGCAGGCTTATCATGTATTTGGCTAAAAAATGCATTCCTCACCTCTTATGTAACAAAATTCATGATCAATCCCTTCCCAAACTTGTTTGACTCACCGCAGAGGCCGCCATGAACGCAGAGAAGATCAAGGAGAGTATTAAATATCATTATATTCTCTCAGCGGCTTTATTTCGACAGCAGCTCAATACATCGCTCAGCTAGCTTTGGGAACTCTGCGGTGAACCCTTTAACTCAGAAAAAATAAACTCCACAAGTATTTATTCCACCGAAATCTGTTGTTATTCTTATGGTGCTATATTTATTAATACTGCGGGACTAAAAGCTGACAAACTCGAACATCCAACCCTTTCTTAACGGTGAGAAACACATTTTTCTTAACGCCAAATCACGCATTCTACCAATTTGCTTCTCAATACCCAACACACTCTATATTTTAAGGGAGGACCAATGCGAAACTTGGGTTCCATCCCTAAGATTAATAAGGTCGTTTGGAAAGAAGAGTCCGAAAATGCTCCGTTGAAGAGAATTTATTTCTCACCGCTTACTGTTGGTTACCATTCCGAGGCCAATCACCCGGTCATGCCGGGAACCAAAGGGCCGATAGTATAGCAGGATGTAATAATCATTGACTGTCTCGAAAAGATTGCCCTCAAATTCATCCAGATCGAATGCATCTGTTCCCACTGGACTGGTTGCGTAAGCGTAATCGTAATAACCCTGTTTCATCTTGATTTCCAGGTAGTAAAGTCCCTCATCATCATCAAAATTCATCCTGTATCTATCCCGAATATCCATATCTGAAAATCCTCCAACTACAAAAACCTCGTGGTCGTAGAGAGGCAGGGATGATCTGAGGGTCAAAAAAGGAAATACGTAGTCACTGGTGATATGCGGGTCGCTGTAATCGCGATTGTCAATCACAAAGCGGCCGTTGAAATCGTGGATGGTGGAGTACGACCTTCGGGATCGATTGTCATCGGTTCGCATTACAATTTCCACTCCATCGTGATAGTGCTCAATACTATGTATCCGCTCTGCCCTGAACCGGGTCGTCCGCAAGTCCATGGGACGGAATCCGCGCCCTCCGGGAAACACCAACCGCCCTCTGTAATCAAAACTGATGTTATCCCCGGAGACATACCTAGGGCTGATTTGGCACTGGGCACCTTCCCACCACCCGTTTTGCAAAATACAGGCGCGCAATTCATCTCTCGGATTGCTGAGTAGGTAATTTTTTTGTGAGACAATGAAATTTATCTCCTGATGCGTTCGGGATTGGGCTAGATTGATGGGCCGAACAATCTCACCTGCAATGCTCAGCAGGGGTTCATAAACGACAAACCGACGCGTCAAAACCAATGGTTCTTCCAATTCCGGATCAAAAATCTGCAGGAGGTAGTTCCCGGAAACAATGGGTCGGAAATTGCGATTGGGAATGCGGAGAGAGTAGTGGGTGTAAGGGACAATAGTACCCCTTGAAAATTCGTAATCGAATATTTCTTCCATATCAAAGCCGTCGATGTACTCAGACTTTTCCAATGAGGAGGGTTTCCAGTCGGCATCGCAGTGGACAATGGTATAAAAATAGCGCTTTACATCAGCCTCCAGATCGTCAAAGCGAAATACGAGTTGGCGATCGCTATCCAAGGGGATTGCAGGGAAGCTCAAAGGGTCATTAGAGGGATAAAGTTGGACTGTTTTAATGTAGTCTTTAAAAACTTCGTCCTTGTTATGACCCATTTCAATCTGACCGTAGAGACTGAAGGTCATTCCACACAGAAGGATACAGGCAACAATTTTACGGCGGATTGCATTCATTTTTTTGATATCCATTTTGAATCTTTGAGATAAAAACGCCAGGGTTTGTCTTTCCATTTTCCTGCGTAATCAATTCCTATTCTGGTGGTTGAAATAATTTCCGGTGAATCCGACACATGCTTTCTCTTTTCCAACCAAATCCCATAATCCGGGTGCAGGTTTTTACCGCTGTGCGCTACAGTCAGACCCAAAGCGCGGGACAAACAACCAGGGCCAGCGGTGAGGCGGGTTTCCGGCCTGCTCATATCCCGCCGTTTTAACATGGTGGAGACACCCTCCAGAGGTTCTATGCCGCGAATAAGGACCGCATGGGGAAGCCCTTCAGAACCACAGACCACATTGAACAGATGGTGAATGCCGTAACACAAATAAATGTAGGACAACCCTCCGCTTTCAAACATAACTTCCGTCCTCGGGGTTTTTCGGTTTTGCCATGCGTGACTTGCACGGTCTTCCGGAGCACAATAGGCCTCCGTTTCTACAATCAAACCACTTGTTACTTCACCCCCAATAGAGGTGTGTAAAGAGCAACCAATGAGGTCCACAGCAAGGTCGATGGCATTGTTTTCCTCAAAAAAGGAAGAGTCGAGGACATTTTCATTCAGAAGGCCCATGAATACAAACCTTTAAGAAAACCTAAAATCTCTTGCTGCTGTAATTTGGAGCTTCCTTCGTAATGGTGACATTGTGCGGGTGGCTCTCGATGACACCGGCCTGGGAGATACTGACAAATTTAGCATCCTTCAGGCTGTGGGTATTGGCAGCACCACAGTATCCCATTCCAGCCCTCAGTCCTCCAATATACTGCACCATGACCTCGGCCACAGTGCCTTTGTAAGGAACGCGACCCTCGATACCCTCCGGAACCAGTTTTTTTACGTCATCTTCCACATCCTGGAAGTAGCGGTCTTTAGACCCTCGTTTCATGGCACCCAACGAACCCATACCGCGATAAATCTTAAACTTTCGCCCCTCGAAGATAATGGTCTCACCGGGAGCTTCCTCTACTCCGGCAAACAGCGAACCGCCCATAATGCAATCGGCACCGGCGGCCATGGCTTTTACGATATCTCCGGTAAAGCGAATTCCACCGTCGGCAATTATAGGCACCTCCGTTTCACCAATGGCTCTGTATGCATTTTGAATGGCGCTCAACTGTGGCACTCCCACACCGGCCACCACTCTGGTGGTACAGATACTCCCGGGGCCAACACCCACTTTCACCGCATCGGCTCCGGCATCAACAAGGGCTTTTGCGGCTTCACCAGTGGCGATATTACCGGTAATCACCTGAAGATCGGGGTATTTTTTCTTTACATCGCGTACAAAGTCAATGACCCCTTTTGAATGGCCGTGAGCAGTGTCAATGCAAATCACATCCACCTGTACCCTCACCAATTCGTCAATTCTCTCCATGCTGTCCTGAGTTATTCCAACTGCAGCACCGACCATCAACCTTCCGAATTGGTCTTTACACGCAAGGGGAAAATCCTTGACCTTGATGATGTCCCGGTAAGTGATTAGACCGACCAGTTGGCCAGACCCATCAACGACCGGCAGTTTTTCTATTTTGTGTTCCTGAAGGATTTGGCGGGCCTGGTCGAGGTCCGTTCCCACAGGAGCGGTGATGAGTTTTTCACTGCTCATGAGTTCCTTTACAGGTCTTTGCATATTCGTTTCAAATCGCAGGTCGCGGTTGGTGAGTATGCCGAGCAGTTTGTTGTCTTTGTCAACAATGGGTATTCCCCCGATTTTAAAATTCTCCATGACTGCTACTGCTTCTCCTACGACAGCATTGAGCGGCAGAGTGACCGGATCGATGATCATACCACTTTCAGACCGTTTGACCGACCGCACCTGATCGGCCTGCTCTTCCACAGGCATGTTTTTGTGTACCATGCCAATGCCCCCCTGCCGCGCAATAGCGATGGCGAGATGTTTTTCTGTCACAGTATCCATGGCAGCGGAGACAATAGGTACGTTTATGCGAAGGTTTCGGGTGAGTCGGGTGGAGATATCAACATCTCTTGGAAGCACTTCCGAGTAAGCCGGCACGAGCAATACGTCATCGAAAGTGAAACCTTTTACCGAAAATTTTTCTGAAGTATTCCTGTTTATTTCCATGCACAAAGATATGGAAATGCAGTCGAATTTTCACAAAAAATGAAGGTGGTAATTTCCAGTCCTTTTACCTTTGAGTCAAAGAAACCATTTACTGCTGCCAATGTGATTTTGGGAGATAATCCAAGAAGCACTACAAAACCAGTGGGTAATAAAAAATGGCCAAACAGAATGACAAAGTTATCGGTTTTTTCAGATGAATATTTTATGAAGAAAGCCTGGAATCAGGCAAAAATGGCAGCCCAAAAGGGAGAGGTTCCTGTAGGTGCAGTGATAACCATGGACAATCAGATTATAGCCCAAACCCATAATCAGGTGGAGCAACTCAATGATGTAACCGCACATGCGGAAATTCTCGCCATCACGGCAGCAGCAGAGCATATTGGAACCAAATACCTCTGGGATTGCACGCTTTACGTCACACTGGAACCGTGTATTATGTGTGCAGGTGCCATAAGCTGGGCGCAAATTGGAAAACTGGTATTTTCTGCCCAGGATGACAAAAGGGGATTTATGCGGGTGGGTCGAAACTTGCTTCACGATCGCACCAAACTGGCATACGGAGTAATGGAGCAAGAATCAAGCGAACTGATAAAGACCTTTTTTGCAAGGCTCAGATAAAGCGGTTTTGCTGACAATAATGCCGACATCACCTTTGCTGGAAGCAATTATTTTAGTACTTTTGACCCTCTAAAAAATAGATAAATGTTCGGATCAGGAAACAAGGATAAAGGGAGTAAAGCCAAGGGCAACAAGCCGCCGGTCAATCCCAATGCCATCAATACTTTTGTAGTCGGCACCGAGTTTGAAGGAAAGCTGACAAGTGAAAACGACATCCGCATCGACGGGGTCATGAAGGGCACGCTCTCTTGCAGCGGAAGACTCATCATCGGTCAACCAGGGTTTTTGGAGGGTGAGGTTGAGTGTAGAAACGCTGTTATCGAAGGGGAATTCAAGGGCAACCTCAAGGTGGAGGAAACGCTCCAGGTCAAGGAAAAAGCGGTTATTGAAGGAGAAATTAAGACCGGAAAATTGATTGTACAGGCCGGTGCCATTTTCAATGTGAATTGCCAAATGGGCGAACAGCGATTGGGTGGCAAAGATGTCAGTGCAAAACCAAAGGAAAAGGAAGATAAGGGCAAACTCGCAGGTGGTGAAAAATGAGGACAGGGATAGCAATGAAGACAATAGGGGTTTTTTTTCAGACCCGAAAAAACGAAGTCACTTGCTTCTCTGGACCAAATATGCGGGAATGGCATTCCAGCTATTCGCCACTTTAGTGGTAGCAGTTCTTGCCGGAATGGGTATCGATCACTTACTAGGACTTGAAAAACCCATATTTACCGCCCTACTCATTCCCATTTTCCTGTTTGGTTTTCTGTATAAACTGTACCTGGACATAAGCCAAAAGAAATAATGCAATTCAGAACCCTGATTTTATGGTGTATCTACGCCGCACTTTTTACAGTGGCTGTCACCGCCCTGTTATCCACCGTTTCGAACGAAACCAATCTGCTGTGGTTGATGACCATATACTCCGTGGTGTACTTTGTGCTGTTTTGCGTCGTGCTGTTTCGCATGGCGCAAAAAGCGGTCCTGAGCAAAGACCTCACTGCAGTCAGCAAGCTTTTCCTGGGTTCTGTACTGGTAAAATTATTCACTGCCCTTGCACTGGTGGTTGGATTTCTAAAGTTGTATGAACCGGAAGAGAATTTGTTTGTCCTCCCTTTCATAGCCGCTTATGTGGCATTTACCACCGTAGAAGTGATCAGCCTAAAGAAAATGTAGAAACCGCAAACTGAAAAATTCGACATCATGACGGGAAAAAACAGGGATTACTCCATCGAGATCAATGACCAATACAGCTTTGAATTGAGCGATGAAGATATTGGGAATGCAGACATTATTTCCAGTGGAGCAAATCAGTACCATTTGATACACAACGGGAAAAGCCTGCAATTTGAAGTGAAGTCCCTGGACCTGGAAACCAAAACCCTGCAGATAAGAAGCAGGGGGAAAATTTACCATGTCAAAATCAAGGATCAATTGGACCACCTGATCTCCAATCTGGGGCTGGAAGTCGATGAACAGGGTGCAGATTCTGATGTAACGGCACCTATGCCAGGTCTGGTTTTAGATCTCTTCGTAAAAGCAGGAGACGAGGTCGAAGCCGATGATCAACTTCTCATACTCGAAGCCATGAAGATGGAAAATGTGATAAAGGCGCCCGGAAAAGGGGTGGTGGACGAAGTAAAGATAAACAAGAGCGATGGCGTGGAAAAAGGTCAGGTATTGATTACGTTCAAATAATCCTATCCAACAATCCCAACCCAAACGACCGTTTTACTTCCCTTCCATTCCGCCTTGCAAAAATGCGGTGCCATGTGACCCGACCTGGCAATGTTTGAAGCGCCAGACCTGACCAAAAGAAACACAAAGCCCTGGCATATTCACCTGAAATTAGCTGACCATACCCCGGCCAATCACATATACATGCTGCCTACCTTTGGTAGTTTTTTTCGAAGAACAGCCGATAACTTTGGGTGCTTCTTTCTCTGAGCACCTCCCGGTAGTTACGCTGCGTAATGGGGTAAATTTCATACTGAGCACCGGATGGTAAGAACTCCTCTTCCAGGCTTTTCGCATCGGTCAGGTAGCGCATACTCTGGGTTTTGTTGTTGAAGCTCCTGATTAGGATCATAGGAATACCGCGATCGGTGTCCAAAATGTGATTGGAAATTCGAAGCCCGGAGAGCTGATAGTACTTCTGGTTAAAATTTGCGATGGAAACCTGTGCATCATTGAGTGTGACATCATCGGGATTATTGATGACCACAATAACATAGTGCATCCTATCGTCCTCGAGCTGGAACTTATCGAGGTCCACATCCCCACTGTAAGAATCAAATGCAGTGGCATCACCCTTCAAAAACCGGAGTATTTCTCTTGCCCGGGTTTCTTCCGGTGTATTGGGATGCTGAGCTATCAAGTCCTCAAGCCCAGATATGTAAGCTTCCCGGCCCACTATATTTCCGAGACTCATGGCATTCATTAGAGCCAAACGGGGACTCAGTTTATGATCGGTTCCAAACAACTCCCTGGAGCGTGCAATTCGCTTTTGCACTTCCTCAAAATCGCCTTGTTCAAAAAACTCTACGATGCTGCGGTAATAGTTGGGCAATCTGTTTTCTTCTTCCATCAATGCGGCTGCATTGGCCGGATCTTCTAGAACTCTGGCATGTCGGGAATCCGGGTAGCGCGCTATGATCTCATTCTTAATCTGCGTTTTTTCTGACTCCATTCCCATGTCTCTGTAATCCAGGTAGAGGACATACATGCCTTCCAGTTCTTTATTGGAGCGGGGGAACTCATTTTTCAAACGCTCGAGATGTTCCGCGGAAACCCTGTAGTTTTCCAACTTTTCCCGGAACAACACACCGAGGTGGAAGAGGGCATCGATGATATTCTGCTTGACCATGGCCCTATCAGCATCCTTTTGAGGCAGTAATGCCAGGTATTCTTCAATTTGGGATTCGGGTACAATCCTCTCTGGAACTTCCTCTGATCTGGCAAAATCCTCATCGGTTTCTGCTCGATAGAAGGGGCTATTGGACCTTCGCCAGTCATCCGCCAGCTCGCGGTTTCCCCATCTGCGCTCAAATTCCCTTGCACCTCTGCGTAGTTGTCTGTCATCGTATGCGAAAAAGTTAGATTCCCGCTGGGCTCCACCTCTGGCGCCTCCCGGAGTGGCGCGCTGACCACCCTGGCGCAGTGCCACACCATCTTGTCTTTGAGCGGTGCCGGTTTGGTCACCGGCTACAGCAAGCATCGTTTCCTGTTCTTCACGGTCTCTTGCAAATTGCCTTTCAGCCCATTTTCGCTGTTGATCTTCCGGAAGGTCGGCCACATACAGCAGTGTATCGTTTATTTCCAATTGTTCGTAGTATTGGGCAATTTCACCCAGGCTCTCAGCCAGGCGATTCACCTCCCGGTATCGCTCATCCCTTTCCGGCATTAAGGGTTGCAATTGAGAGAAGGACTGGTGAGCTGCGAGGTAGTCTTCCTTTTCCAATTGTATGGTGGCCATCAGGTAGTAAATTTCCCGGATTTGGTTCTGGTTGTCCGAGCGGTATTCGAGTGCAGTTTCCAGAGCTTCCAGAGCATCCGCTTTATGCCCTTCCTGGTAGTAAAGCCGGCCCATGGTATAGTAAATTCTATCCCTGAAATCAGTATTTTTCCTTTCACCTGCCAAACGCTCCAATTCCCTGATTGACCCCTGAATGGATCTCTGGCCTGCCAGGGCAGTATTCAGGTTGGCGTTGAACTCCATTTCAAAATCGTTCGTCCATCGGGCTGCATTTTCAAAGTGTCTTCCTGCGGTTCGGTAATTGTGCTCACGCTGATAAAGCTGGCCCAATATGTAAGAGTACCGTGCTCTATCCTGGCGATTGCGCGTGAGGGGGATTGCATTCTCCAGTGGTTCAATGGCACGTTCATGGTTGCCGCGGCTGATTTCAAGATGTGCCTCAGTGAGATAAGCCAAAGCCCTCAATTCCTTGTCGAGACCGGATTTCTGATGAACCTCTCTCAGGATATTAAGTGCCCTGGAGTAGGCATCTCTTTCAATTAGATTTTTGGCCATCCAAATTTTTGCCTCATCGTAGGCGTGATCACCACCCAGCAGCCCGGTGGATTTGTAATCGGCTTCATCCTGGCGACCTGCAGTGGAGCGATCCCGGCGGTCTTGTTCTACCCTATCCCCGGTTCCTGAAGCACCATGTCGCGCGGAGATGCGATTTTCTCTTACCCCGGATTCTTCTGTGGATTCCTCGGTAGATTCTCTGGCAATTTCTGTCCGAGTCGTATCTTGCTCGACCTGGGTTTCTGTTTCGCGTTCCTGCCCGGACTCGCGCTCCTGAATTCTCCGCTCCCTTGCCTCTTCACGCTGTCTTTCGCGCTCTCTTTGGGCTCTTTCTCTTTCCCTTTCAGCTTCTCTTCGGGCCTGTCTTCTCTCGCGCTCAGCATCACGCCTGGCCTGTCTTCTCTCTCTTTCAATTTGCCTTCTAGTTCGCTCACGGTTGATTTGCCTTTCGCGGTTGTAGGCCGTTCTTGATCGGGTTTCGGATACCCTTCTCGGATCCACTTCCCGGCTCGGTTCAAAATGGTGTACCAGATACTGGAGGGTCTTTTCAGCAGATTCATAGTCCTTTTTGACATACTGGCATTTGGCGAGCAGCAGGTAGCACTGGTCAGTCCAATCACTCGCTCTCCGCAACGCCACCACCTTGGAAACTTTCTCCATGGCGAGGTCTAAATTGCCGTATTCCGATCTTACATCCTCAGAAGCCTGATAGGGGAAAATAGCCAGCACCTCATTGTAATTGTCCTGATAATCATTATCGATGTTGCGAATGGCCTCCTGGTACAATTCATTGGCGTTGAAATAGCCATTGTAGTAGGCGGTCATGTTTTGGTAGAACTGTCCAAAGCCCGACAATTCTCCCTGTTTCTTATGTGAAGTACAGGCAGGTATTACCAGGATTGCGATGAAAAGCACCACTGCTGAATTGACCAAAATACCCGGCCGAAGACGGGTTTTTTTGTAAATACTATAACTACTCTTATGATTTATTTCCTTTCTATTGTCTCTCACAAAAAACTCCGTTTCAATTGAGTTATCAAATATTTTAGCGTAATTTGCAGCTGCAAAAAACAGTAACAGAACGCAGCTCTTCACAAGCTTATTTGCAAATCAACCGTTTAAACAATCCTGGAGGCAAAATTATTTTAATTTGCTGAATTATAACAATTAGTTGATGAAAGAACCAAAAGGCAAGGCCGGCGGTAGTTTTTTCACCCACCTGAAAACCCCATACAGGCTGATTATCCTCAACAATGAAACCCTTGAGGAAAAAACCTCCTTTCAACTTACCCTGCTGAATCTCTACATGCTGATTTGCACCATTGGTCTGATATCGGGCATTATTGTAGTCTCCCTGATCGTATTTACACCCTTGAAAACCTACATTCCCGGCTACGCAGATTACACCCAGACCAGCGAATTCATTGAAATGAACCGGCAGGTTAAAGAATTATCTGCAGAACTTCAGGCACAAATTGTTTATACAGATGCCATTCACCGCATATTGACCGGTGAGCACGAAACACTGGAAGATGTGATGATAGATGAATCCTCTGAAAATGGGGAGCCGATCATTGCAGAGCGCATACCGGAGGACGAGGAATTGCGCCAGGAGGTAGATCTTCGGGAAGCCCTCAATTTCAGCAGTGCCACTACCATATCCGAACCCGCCTACAACCTCAATTTCATTTCACCCATTCAGGGCTTTGTCAGTATGGGTTTTGACCCCGCCAGCAAACACCACGGGGTGGATATCATTGCCCCACAGGGAAGCCCCGTAAAAGCCATTATGGACGGTGTGGTATTTACAGCAGACTGGACCTTAAAAACCGGCAATTCCATCGGAATTCTACACCGTGGCAATATGGTCAGTTTTTACAAACACAACGCCTATTTCCTCAAAGAACCCGGTGACAGGGTTTCCGCAGGAGAGGTCATTGCCATAATTGGCAACACGGGCACTCATACGGACGGACCCCACCTGCACTTTGAACTTTGGATGGACGACAGCCCCGTGGATCCCGAGAAGTATATATCTTTTAATTGAATTATGAGTCCACTCCAAGAACCCTTTCGTCATGAGAATGAACGAGCGATCCCGAAGGGTGAATGTCTGAATTGAGTTCCATACGCGCCCGAAAATCCCTCATTCCAGCCAGGAGGTTAGAATTCTCGCCCTAAAACCCCGAATTCTTGCCCGAAACCCCCAATTCGCAATTCGTAATTTGTAATTGATTGAGACCCTACACACCGAATTACCCAAAAATCATTATTCCTCCAAGGACCCATATGATCCTCAAATCCACATCATGTGTAAATAAATCCCAGGACTATATACAGCCCGGAAGTGAGTACTCCCGCAATCAGGGCGTAGGGCAACTGGGTTCTGACGTGGTCGATGTGATCTGAAGCTGAAGCCATGCTGGACAGAATGGTAGTGTCGCTGATGGGTGAGCAGTGGTCACCAAAAACACCTCCTCCCAGGACCGCTGCGATGGTCAATATCATCGGGGCATCCATACTCTCTGCCATAGGCACTGAAATTGCGATCATAATGGCAAAAGTACCCCAGGATGTTCCCGTGGAAAAGGCGATAAAAGCACTGACCACAAAGACTAAAAAGGGCACCAGGGCAGGGCTAAACAGCACCGAGGCCAAATCAGCAACATACTCGCCCGTTTGCAGTGTCCGGCACACATCACTTATCCCAAAAGCCAGTACCATCAGTAGGGCGAGCGGCATAAGCCCGGAAATTCCCTTCATGGTCATGTCCACCATTTCACCCAAGTTGAATAAGTCCTGCAACTTGTAAAAAAACATACTAACCAGCAGCGAGGTAACCACAGCTGTCAGCACAGATGCAGAGCCGGAACCCTGGCCAATGGCAAAGATAAATTTCCCAAATCCGGAACTGTCGGGTCTTTGCTCCAGGGCCGCTTCCCAGCCCGTAACTCCGAGCATAACCGGCATCATCAAAACCATGACCGCGATGGGAAGCACCATATTTCTGGCGCGGTGGGCAATCCCCCTTTTTGCTTCGATATCCGTGAGTTCTTCAGAAACCATGGGTTTGGCCCCGTCCCTCATCAATTTACCCTCTTTGCGAGCCCGCTCTTCTGCTTTTTTCATGGGACCGATATCCCATCTGAAGAAAATCACCACCAGCACCAGCGCAATGGCCAGAATGGCGTAAAAATTTACCGCTGCAGCCTTGATAAGTGTTTGGAAAGGATCAGAAAACCCCTGACTTATCAGCAAACCCATAATGAAAGCACCCCAGGCATTCAATGGAATTAAAATACAGGCCGGAGCGGAACTGGAATCCGCGATGTAGGCCAGTTTTTCCCGGGAAATTCGCATTTTGTCAAAAACGGGACGGTAAAGGGTGCCCACAGTGAGCACGGATATACTCGACTCCACAAAAACCAGGACACCGGTCACGGCTGCGAGAAACTGAACCATGGCCCGGCTGCGTGGAGAATCCTCTTTGTCGTATTTTTCCAACCGTCGGTTGAGCACCTTAATAAATCCGGCGACACCCCCGGATCGCTGCATGAATACGATCAGCGCACCAACCAATGCACAGAAAATTATGGTGCGGGTATTGCCGGGACTTTGAAATACAGCCACCAGGCCCTCGATGGTGTCGTAGGTGCCGGTAAGTGGATTCCCTCCAGCCACCACCAACCAACCACTCCAAATTCCCAAAGTGAGCGATACAAATACCTGGCGGGTATAAATGGCCAGCACGATAGCCAGTAATGGGGGCAGCACCGACCAGATACCAAATGTTTCCATCAACAGTTGTTTACTTCTCTATCAATTAAAATTCCGCAGTTGATTTGATTACAGGAAGCAATGTATTGTAAATTTTATTCATGAGGTAATAATCAGGAAAAAAATATTAGGAAGTTCAAACCCTATCCGCCATTCTCAATAAACATGACCTCCAACCTTCTGTGGTGGACCTCATTGGTTGATGGTTGTTGGCCCCCCAAAGCGTTGGGGACAAGCTGATGGCTGATGGAGTTTTGATTTTTTAGTTGTGAGTTTTAAGTTGTTTCTTTGTTGTAAGTCCTTCACTTACAAAGTCATATTTATGATTTTGGGGTTGTAGGTTTGGAGGGTTTCTTTTTGGCTAAAACCTTGAAGAGCCCCTTTGCGCCTTCCTTTGCGGCTTAGCGGCTTAGTGTTAACCAAAATCCTATACAACGAACAAATCATAAATCCCTCATTCCACCCTGAAGGTTAGAATTCTCGCCAAAAAAATTGTCCACTGTCAATTAAAAAACCCAATTTGTAATTCGTCATTCGCAATTGAATTAATCCCCTATTAACCAATCCCAAGATCCCGAATATACCGGTTCATATCCTCCGCTGATTTAAAGCTGTCGCCGTTATTTTTAACCATTTCATCATCCGTCCTGCAACGTTTCTTTAATAATTTCAGGTCGGAAATCCATTGGTTGCCATCGTGAAAATCCATTCCCTTGAAATCCCTGACCTTGTAGAGGGAAGTAGATCCGTAGCAAGTACCCAGATAGAGATACTCTAAATCGAGGGCCCGGAGATGATGGATGGTTTTCCACATCATATATTTTCCGGGTGCAAGAGCAGGGGGTAACTTGAGATTGTAGAAAGAAAACCAATAGTGGAACCCCTTGTCAAACTCACAGTAAAGCAAATAACCGAGGATTTCTCCGTCGAGTTGAAACTCCAAAATGCCGGATAAAAATGGCCACTCAAAAATGTACCGAAGACGAGTTGGGGGCATTTTGCCCTTTGAAAAACGCTCACCGGCGTATTCCAGCATAAAATCGACCACCCCTTCAGATTGCAGAAAGCTCAAATCCCGTTTTTGGACAGAAACCGACCGACCCTCGTACTTTCTAGAAAGTCTGCGATTCTCAGAAGTATCCTTGAATTTCGCCAAATCCACTTTCAGGCTTCTCGCCTTGTAAAAAACGGCATGGTTTAATTGGACATTCCCCGTATAGGGCAGAAATCCGCGGTTGTAAACCTCGTCCAGTTCGTCCGCACTTTCAGGAATAGCGTAAATTCCGTAGGGAAAGGTATAGCTGCTGTAGTCCGGGTCTGCTTCTGCAAAAAATATCCTCATGGGCCGATTTCTGTTTAGTTGCTATAGCCAACCTTTGGTTTTGCGGTTGCAGCAAATATAAGACAGAATCAACAAAGAAGGACATAGCCTGCATCAAATCACCGGACTCACACAAACCGGCAAGTAACCAATTAGACAATACCTGGTATCAGAAATCCATTATTTTTTTGGAGGCATGGAGGGTCGCACCTCGATTTTGGATGGCAGGGTGCGGTGGTCCAGTTTTTCCAGGTCCAGCACCATTTGGCCAATGTCTTCCGGTTGAATTTTCCAACTGTCTTTTTCCCCCGGGACGTTGTTGTTGAAATGCGTGGCTACGGAACCCGGCATAATGGTGGAAGTGCGGATTCCAAGATTTCTCAAATCCAACATAACGGCCTGGGTAAAACCCACCAATCCAAATTTACTGGCATTATAGGCTGCACCATTGGGGAAAAAATTGGTTCCCGCCAAGCTGGCAATGGTGATGAATAGACCCTTCGTTTCTTTGAGGTGGTCCACTCCCGCTTTGATGGTGTGGAAAACCCCGGTTAAATTTATATCAATGGTCTCCTTCCACTGCTCATCGGTCATCTCTTCAATACTGGCAAAATGCCCCACGCCGGCATTGGCGACCAGCAAGTCCAACTGTCCGAACTTTTTAACCACCTTGTCGGCTACTTCTCGCTGTCTAGCCCCATCTCTCACATCGCAAACATAACCCTCCACCAGGCCGCTGTGCTTTACATTCAATTTCTTCAACGCAGCCTCAACGGACTCTTCACTGGTTCCGGTAATGCCGACATGCCAGCCATTTTCGAGCAAAACTACTGCAATTCCATATCCGATTCCTTTGGTGCCGCCGGTAATCAGCGCTGTCTTCTTATTCATTTCAGTTCAGTTTTTGTACAGAGGTCTAACAAGAACAGCAGCATATCGTTTAGGTGAGCATCCAGGGTTTTCAAAATGGATTAATCCATTTTGAAAGATGGTAAACTTGTGAAAGTACATTGTGGGCATTCTCATTTATTCTTCCACCCATACTCCATTTTGACCAAAATCGCCAACCAAAGCCAGAAGAAAGTGCCTACTTTATCTACCTCGATCTGATCATTCATGAGTTGCAGCAACAAAATAACGATCATTGAAGCTGTGACGGCAGTAAGAAGGTTCCGGTCAGGGCCGGGATCGAGTTTTTCGTAAATCTTTTGAGCCCTGACGAGGAAGACCACGATGAGTGCAAAAAATATGAGAAAGCCGGGAATTCCCTGCTCGACCATCAACATGAGGTAGTAATTGTGGATACCGGACTGCTCGGGATTGTCGCTCACATAGGTCTGGAAACTCAGCACCGTATAGGGTTTATAACTTCCGTAGAAATTATTGGGACCAAAGCCCGTGATCGGTTCATCCACCACCATGTAGTAGCCGGCAATCCACCGGTAAAATCGCTCCATAGTGGATATATCCTCAAATTGGTAAGTGGCCTCCAGCAAATTGTCAAAGCGCTGATGCATAATCGTCCTGTCGAAATCCGGAGAGTGCTCAAGGTAAGTCTCCCCTTCAAACATGTACCAACTGAGAAATCCGGCCGCCAGCACACCGGCCACCAGTATAGGATTAATGAGTTTGAATCTGAGGATAAAAGGAGTGAATGCAGCTGCTACTGCAGCAATCATTGCCGCTCTGGTGTAGCCGAAATACATGGCGACCACCAGAAATAAAAAAGAGACGGCAAGAAACTTCCGCCAGCCCGGCCTTTTTGACGACTCGGTATAGAGGTAGGCCAAAATGGGGAGAAACAGGGCAATTAAAGAGGAGTAATTGACCTTATTTCTGTAAAAGGGATCTACGACGGAGTTTATACTCGCAAATGTCAGCCCCCCCTCGATGGCATGGCGAACAAAAATAATCACAGCTGTAAATAATAGGGAGGCAAAAACAGCGGTCATGATTTTATTGAATTTCTGCCGGCTGTCCAACATGTAGTAGGAGAGGAGAAAAAACACCCCTACGTACCACAGTTTTGACAGAAAAAATTTTAGGGCAACCACCTGATCCACCGCGTAAATAAAGGTGATAAATATCCAACCGAGGTGTAGGACGATAAGGGCAAATACAGGATGCTTGAAAGCAGCGGAATTCCTTATACGACTGCTGTGTGACCACATCAAAATGTAGAAGCCAAACAATATCCACATAATGGGCTCTGCGGGCATATCCGTGCCCAGAGAATCCGTGACAGAGAATTCAGTGGAAAGTGGGATGGTAATCCAGAGGAGGAGAAATAATTTTTCAAACTGAGTGACAGAAAAAACCACCACTAGCAAAATGAAAGGAATGGCTACCGGCACTATGGACTCCAGTGCTATCGCCATGCTTACACAGACCACCACCAGCGCAAAGTAAATCAAACTCATTCCTTCACGCCAATCGCGATATTTCAGAATGTTGGTTAAGCTGCTCACCCTTTTTTGATTCTTTCCGCTAGTTCCGGATCAATGGAATGAAATAAAAGTAAACCTACGGTAGCAAATAACAGCACTCCCAAAACAGCCCCTCCCACAATCAATGATCTGGCGGGTCTGGACTTTCTATCGGCCGGCAGTGCCTCCTGCACCACAAATACAGCAGAATAGGGAGCTTCGTTAGCTGCAATTATTTTCTTCATTCGAATCCTTTCGAAAGTCAATTGGTTGCTCTCACGTTCAAATCGGTTTTTTACCAATTCAAACTGACCCACACCCTCGTTAAATCGCTGTAATCCGGTCAATTCATCAGTGGCCTCACCCGTGAGAAACCTGAATTGCTGCTCCATTCCCATCAAATTGGCCTCCATAAAGGCAATGGTGTCCCGGGATATCCTGGGATTGGCTGACAATCTATCAAATCGCACACGCTCCCGCTGTAACTTGGACTCCAATTCCGTTATAATAGAAGAGTACATTTCAGACTGTGCTTCCACACTGAAAATTCCGTATTTTTCCCGCAGTGTGCGTAAACTGTCCTTGAGGTCAACAACCATTCCTTCTTTTTCCCCGACTGCTCTCTGCATCACCTCCAACATCTCCGCTTGTGCATTGCGGATTATAGCAGTAGCGAGATCAGATATTTTCTCCCGTGCGGCTCTCGCCATTTCCATAGCAACCTCGGGGTCGGTATCTTCAACGGACAGCTCCACAGCTCCGCGTCGAGTTTTCCTGACCTCGAAGTTCTTCTGCAGTTTGTTCCTCAGCCTCGTCCTCCAGTGCCTGCTGCCTTCCTCAATACCATATCGCTCAGAGAGATTAAATTCATCGATTAAAAAATCAAACAATTGAGGAGACTCTGCCATTGACAAAAGCCTGTCCAACTCAATATCGGTGCCGTAAAACCGCATATCGGAATCAGTTTCACCAAAAATTATATTTGGCTTGAGCAGGTCTTCACTGGTTGGATAAAATATGGTCTCCGACTTGTAGTAATTGGGCATGGTCAGGGTAATTGCAGCCGAGACCACGAAAGTGACCAGACACAGGACAATCAGCCGGATTCGGTTTTTATACAGGACATTGGCAAGAGAGATTATTTTGTCTTGTGATTCCATAGTTTTTATTAAATTGCTGCAAAAGTAGCAAATTAACGTGGATTCAGCGGGTGAGCGTTTACGTCTTTAGCCATTTTCGAATGGTATCCCTTTTTTTATAGGCTTCAAAAAGGGTTGGCACAAAAAGGACAGCCCATATTACAAGCGTCAGCAAAGCGCGGTTTTCCATACCCACAGGCTGATTCAGACGATCTAAAAAGAGCCAGCTGACCACAATCATTGCAAGCAATAGTAGAGAAAAACCTAGCTTTTTAAAATCCACCCTCGAGGAGATAAATTTAACACACCTCAGGGAAAGTAACAGGGCAATTCCGGCCTGAGTGACCAGGGTGGCCACACAAGCGCCTACAATTCCATAAAGTGGAATCAACAAGAGATTGAGCACCAAATTGAACACCACCCCTGCACCAAAAATGACATTTATATACTTCAGGTCCCCGTGCGACAACAAATAGCTTCCGCTGATGTGAAAAATGGATTTTGCTACAAAAGCCAGGGCGAGCAGACTTAGTACCAATCCCGCAAAAGGTCCGGGCTCTTCATAGAGTAATTCCATGATGTCACTGGCGAAAAACAATAACAATGCCAGTATCGCAAGGGATGTAATCCATACCAGCTCCATACCAAAATGATAGAGACCGGAAGGATCGAGTTTGCGGGAGAGCAATTTGCTAAACATGGGATAGAGCAGGCCTACAAACAGAAAGGTAAACATGGCAGCAGCATCGTAAAGTCTGAAAGAAGCGGCATAGTAGCCGGCCTGGGTTTCTCCGTCTTCCATCATCAAACCGATCATCACGCCATCAAGCCGGTTGTAAAAAAAGGTGGACAGGAGGATGAGTGCAAAGGGCCAGCTCTTTCTGAACACCAGGAAAAAATACTTCAAATCCGGTTTCTTCCACATGCTTTTCAACCTGGGACTCAGCATTATCAGGCAAATAATAGTGACCAGCAGAAAGGAAACCGTCTGGGCCAGGGCAAACCAAATTATCTGAAAGCTGTCTGAAAATGCCGGGTGAAGCAGTAGAAATCCCACTATTAGGATCATGATAATCTTATCTGTTACCGACAAAATACTGTCGTGACGGTACCAGCCAAGACCTGCCACATTGCTTCGCAGATACCCATTCAGAGAATCCAGAAAGAGATTGAAAGCGATGAGAACAAATAATAATGGATAGAGAACAACCAGCCCCATGACAGACCCTACAATGAGTGCCACTGTGACAAAAAGTATTCCCAGCAACAATTTCATGGAGAGAATGTGAGGGAAGTATTTCGAGAGCAGGGTTTCGTTCAGGGAAATGAAACGGTTGTTGAAATTTTGGATGCCCAGGTCATTGATTACCTGAAAAAGATATACATACCCCAACAAGTAAAAATAGAGTCCGTATGATTCGGGACCAACTGCATTTTGCACACCCACATCAATACCGAAAATGTAGAGCGGTTTGATCATCAGGTTGACCAGAACCAGAAATACCAGATTTATCGCAAACTCCTTCTTCACCGATCTGTCATTTGAGGCGGAAAGATAGGATTTTTTTGAGAGTAAGAGGGTCCCGATGCACCTGGGCAGACAACACACGGACAACTTACACAGGCATTTTCTCGTTAATATACCTCGCGACCGGCGTTTGGTGTTTATACTGAAATGTTATAAATTGCGAACGATAAAAAAATCAGCAGAACCAGGAAAAACCAACAGATGAGTTTAAAGAAAATAACAGGGATCTTATTATCGGGAATTTTGATAGCAGGGCTTTTAACACTGCAAAGCTGCGATTCTCAGGAAAAACTATATGAAATGCTGGAAGGCGATTGGCACGGAGTCTCCTGGGTGCTTGAGGATTCAGACCGGGGCTATGACGCCAGCGGGGTACAATTTACCTTCAATGAAGATCGGACCTACTCCGCAAAGCTGGGCGCCCGGGAGGAAAAAGGAGATTATTGGCTCGCCAATCAAATGCTCTACACCCACGCCGTGGACCAGGATGAAATGTCAGTGAGGGTCCAGCGATTGACCAACGACACCCTGGTTTTCAGAATGAATCGAGGGGGTCAGATGGAAATCCTGACTTTGGCAAAAGACCATGAGGAAGAGGAGTGATTTTTCTCACTGAAAATACGCACCCAATATCCGGTAAGACTCAGACAGTGCAGCAATTAATTTTTCTGCTTCCTCCGCACCCTCTGCCCTTTTGAGCTGGTTGACCAGCCTTAGATGTGGATGGAGCCACTTGTGGAGCATGTCGTGAGCAGGCCCGGTCATTGAACAGCTGAAAATGAGGTTCGAGTTGGACTCTGAAAGGCTTCTAGCCAGCTTTAGATAATCCTCCTCAGAAGAATTGAGGTATTCATTCAGCCTTTTTTTCCCCTCTTTAATATGGCCCATCATCTCCGCTTCAATCTCCCATTTTTCCCCGTTATTAAGCATCAATTCGGGATCTTTCAAATCGGTAGAAAAACCGGCCTCATTCTGAGACTGACACGGAACGGCCATGGCTAAAAATCCACCCAATACAAGGGCACTGAGAGCCAAAAAATTAATCCATTTCATAATCCAAAATTTTTGATGAGTATACTTTATTTATTTCGCTATAACCTTTAGTAAAGCGCGGACACTTTCCATTCCGCTTTTTTTAATGTCGTAATCAAATCCCATAGCGCGCCATTTGAACATCTGTAACCGGAAAGCACCGATGATTATGTGAATAAGTTCCTCACATTTCACCTCATCTGTAAAAAAGCCCTTCTTCTGTCCTTCAAAGACCACGGGGAAAAGGTGTCGCATTTTGACCTGCATAATAGCGAGAATACGCTCATTGATGCTTTCACTTTGTTCCATGAGTCCGTCGGAAAAAACAGCCACGACATACTGCTTATTTTTGCTGAAAAACCGAAGCTGGTTTTCAAAGATGGCCAAAAGTTTTTCCGGTGGATCCTTTTCCATGGTCTTTAATCCGCCCAATCGCTCATTCATATTGAGTGCCAGGTATTCCAACATCAAGAGTACAATTTCCTCCTTACTTTGAAAGTGGCGGTAAACAGCACTTTCCGAGAATTGCATTTCCCTTGCGATGTTTTTAATGGTAAGTCCTCCGATACCCGATTCTGTAAGCAACTTTCCGGCTACATCGATGATTTCCTTTTGTCGCTCAGTTATTTTTTCCATAGGTTTGTTAGTATTCACTAACTAAATAGCGACCGGCTTAACTTTTTAGTATTAAGCCTTAAAAATTTAGGAAAAAATGCTTTCGGCCGATGGGGAATGGACGGATGAAGTTATCGGGAATGATTGCCTTATTTATTCAGTTAACAGCGCAAAAAAATGACTACGGTTTGGGATTTGCAGCTGATTTGGGATTAAATACGCACGACCCTGCGTATTTACAGATATTGGTGATAAATCCGGATCTGGGAAAAAGATACGCAGGATGTTGTGTATCTAGGGATGCCGGGGATATATGATTGATGGGTTAGAAAATAAGCAGGGCCGTGAGTATCTTCAGATATTGATTAAAAACTATATCTGTCATTTAAGTACTTTCTATACTTTGTACTGTCAACTAATCAGACTGGCGCCTGAATTGTCCATCTCTCCAGGCGTCGATAAACTCCTTCCACGCCATGGGATTGAGGACGTTCATAGGGCGAAACTGTCCCTGGTGATAGTAGGATTGGGATTGCTGGCGGAAGTAAAGAGAGGTTGCTTCCGGGCCATCGGCAGGCATATCTTCCCGCAATCTTGCCAGTGCTTCATCCGATAGGTTTTCAGCGGCTCTTCGCTGCAGCTCATTGGACACATCCATAGCGAGGAATTCAATATCGAAATGGCGTCTGCTGGGCCACGGATAGATCACTGTCTCAGGCAGTAGGATGGTATCCTGGGTCAAAAGCTGAAAAATGGTGTAATGATCGCTCCAAAGGTCATCGGGAACTTCGTATTTGGCGGTTTCAAAACCAAGGGCAGAAAAAACAACTGTTTCACCCTCTCTTGCCACAATGGAGAAAAAACCATCATAATCAGAAAAGGTACCTCTGCTGGTTCCCTGTATGGCGATATTTACAAAAGGCACAGCAATCAAATCATCGTTGTGCTCTGTAAACACCTGTCCACTGAATTGAATTGGTTTGCGGTCGGGATCGGTTTGACCCATCGCTTGTTGAGCGTGCAAACCCAGCATTAGAAAAATTGCTCCTAAACCTATAATGTGATGCAAAAGGCGCATTTAAACAGCTTATTTTGTGAACGTCGGTCAAATGTACTAAATTAACTCCAACCCTAAAACAATATTGAGTCCGAAAATTGTTTTCACAAAATCCACATAGTTAAATATTTCGGAATTACTGTCCATACCAATAGCAAGGCACAGGACCTGAAATTTCTTAAACCACATGCTAAACTAACTCAGGGATAATTTACAGCTCAGTTTGATTTCAGAAAATGGGTCTAAATCATTAACTTTGCAGCCGAAAAAATGAGGAGGAGCAGAATAATCGGAAAACACCAGGGCCAATTAAAGGGCCCCATGCTGGTTTGTCTCGGTGCCATGCACGGCAACGAGAAGGCGGGTTTGCGTGCTATTTCCCTCATGTCCAAAATGCTCGAAGTCGAACCCATTACCAATCCCGCCTTTATGTTCAGGGGGCTTTTTCTCGGGATAAAGGGGAATATGGCCGCCATGCGCAAAAACCTCCGGTACATAAAAAAGGACCTCAATCGAATATGGACCCCGGAAAATGTGAACCGGGTCAGACAAACACCCGCTGAAAACCTGAGTGATGAGTTTCTGGAAATGAAGGAAATTCTCGAGATCATCGAGTACTACTACCACCGCTATAAACCCGAGAAACTATATATTCTGGACCTACACACCACCACCGCCCGCGGGGGCATTTTTTCCATTGTTACCGACGATCCGCACAGTGTGAAGTTGGGTGTGGAACTACACGCGCCGGTGATTAAGGGAATGCTGGAAGGGATTAAGGGCACCACGCTCCATTTCTTCAATGAAGATCATTTTTTCCCGGGAACAACCACGGTTGTCTTTGAAAGTGGTCAGCATGACGAACCCCTTTCGGTCAACCGCGCCATAGCGGCCATTACCAATTGCATGCGTATTATTGGTTGCGTGAGAGGAGAGGATGTGGAGAACCGGCATGACTCACTGTTGATCGAGCACTCCACCGGCTTGCCAAAACTGGCTGAACTCGCATACTGTCACCCCATTAAAGAAGGTGATGGCTTCGAAATGAAGCCCGGTTACCACAACTTCCAGAGAGTGGAAAAGGGTGAAATCATCGCCACAGACAAAAAAGGCGACATTACCTCACCCGAGGATGGTCTTATACTCATGCCCCTCTATCAACCCCAGGGCGAGGACGGCTTTTTTATAATCAGGGAATTGGTTCCATTCGACCCCGCAGAGGTGTGAGAAATTACAACTCCGGGCTCCATTTTCCTTCGTTTTAGCAACCGCAATCCTTCGCTCCTGCCCAGTGGATGCAAATTCGTCTGATCGGTAAAGGCTTTGACCCAGTTCGGATTAACCCTTCTGTAGTTTCTCAAAATCCAGCCTATTGCCTTATTGATAAAGAACTCATCACTTCCGATTTGGGATTTGATGACTTTGCTTAGTAAATGAGTATCGGTATCCTCTTTGTAGTGCAGTTGAAAGAGCAGAGCAGTCCGTATTAGCCAAATATTTTCGCCGGCTATCCATTTTTCCACTGCTGCCAACCTCTCATCCGGAAATTTTATGAAGTAATGCCCTGCGATTTTTGAGGCGATAAAATCTACTGTGTCCCACCAGGATTTTTGGGTGACCATACATTCAATGAGTTTGATGTCCTCTTTTCCAACTTGTTCCTGAATTTGTAGATCAGTTACTGACCAAAGTATTGGTACTCTCGCTCAGGCAGACTCCACAAATCCCGTATAGTTTTCTCTCACTTATTTAAATCGCTCACCAGCACCTCTGACAAAAAGGGTTTTTGCAGCTTTTGCCGAATTGGAGCCTTGATACCCAGGAACTCAAACTGGTTGCGCATATAAGCCTTTTGACCTTCCGCATCATCCGTGCCTATCGCTGAAGAAAGCAATCTTTCAATTGGTCTAAACTCATTTATGTTTGTTGATTATTTTTTGCAACCACTGTTAAGTTTGAATGATAATTGAATTTGTGCAGCATATTGGAAAATCTGGAAGCCGTATTAAAAGTTTCTAATGTCTCATTATATGGACAGGTTTTTTATCTCGGGACGGTTCAGGACCTGTGGAACCCAGCGGAAAGGGAGTGGCGCCTGGAAGAGTTGGCTGACAGATCCACACAGATAGAGATCGTATTCGGAACAGTAAAAAAGCCAGGAACCAGTTACACCTGTGTGGCCGACAACTGCGGGAATATTTGAAAAGGGGCTGTAGAGCCGAGGCAGTTTCCATCGCATCATACCCATTCCGTATTGAATTGGCCAGGAGGGCAATCGCAGGGCGGCTGAGTCCAGTGGAAATGAGAACTGATTCCAACTACTCCTCATCAGCTCACTGGTATGAGGGTCCTGAAACAGGCTTCCACTTATCAATGCCTTCATAAACGCAAGTAGGTCGTCGGAGGTGGAGTAAAGGTCCCGAAATGAAGCGGTGAGCAACGGTTTTTTAAAGGGTTTTTTGGCCACCCAGAAATCTGCACCTCCACGTCCCTCCATTTCATCTCCCTCGGGGTGAAAAGTGTTTTCCAGACCCAACGGTTGGTAGAAGAATTCCTGAAACACTTCACCAATCTGCTTGCCGCACTGATGTTCTAAAATGGCGATGAGCAATTGAAAATTGGTGTCCGAATACCGGATTTTGATCTTGTTTTTGCTGAAATCGGCCGGGGAAAACCGTGGCTTGAGGTTATTTTTCACCTGATCCAGCAAATCGAGAATGGTTATTTCACGGTCCTCCTCTATGCCAATGTGATCGACCATACTTTTCCCGCCTGAGGGTTTGTCTACCAACCAGTCCGGAATTCCAGAACTGTGACTCAGCAAGTGCCTGATCGAAATTTTTTGGGAGTAATCAGTACCCTTCAAAATATGCAGGCCGTCCATATACTTTCCCGGCAAATATTTGGCTGCGGGTTTGTCCAAATCAATCTTCTTTCTCTCGACCAAGATAAAAATTCCCGCAGCTATAAATAGTTTGGTTACACTGGCAATCATGAAAGGAGTTTGGATCGTCATTTCTCCTCCCTCGTGTCGGGCTTTTCCGGCAGCTCCGACCCACTTGAATTCGCCGTTTCCGCTCTCCACTCCCAGGGCGACATGTTGCACCCCGTTTTTTTTCAATAACTTTTGAAGCATTTTCTCAAGCATAGATTGAGCTGCTTCGAACTGTGGTGATACCTGATTCATCTGTAAAATATTTTTTTGAAATTTTGCCGGAGTGCAGAAAATTTAATCATCCCTTTTGTCCGCAAGAAATTTATAAATTCCGGTCTGATCGAACAACTTCCGCATAATGTTAAATTTTTGGTCAGAAATACAATTAAGCAATCAATGTAGTTCTATTTTGGTAAAAAAACAAGAGTTCACTACAAAAAACCTTTTTGTCATGAGAATGAGCGAAAAATTCAAGATCGAGGCAGCGGATGAAATATTCCGCAGGCGTAGCCTAAGCTACGTTGAGGAAAGATTTTATCCAATAACGAAGATATTGGATTTTGCAGCCATTCGGAATAGAAAGGTTTTTTTTGGAGTGGACTCAAATCTCATGAGAAATTTATGCAGTGGACTCATTATCCTTTTCTTACTATTTATTGTGAAAGACCTCTCAGCCCAGGACTGGAAATTCGGTTTGCAGGCCGGAGTGGTGAACAGTGGAGTTACCACCAAAACATCCAACTTTCCTGACGAATTGGACAAGTCGGACTTTGAGGGTGACAGAATCTGGGCATGGCAGGTCAATGGAGTGGTCACGAGAACTCTCAGCGAGAACTTCCGGTTGTCAGCGGAACCCGGCTATATTCGCAAGGGGTTCACAATCGATCACCTGCACAATGTGGACGATTTTAAACTGGATTACATCACTTTGCCAATCCTGGCAGACGTTAAAATTTGGGGACCATTGCGGGTGCAAATCGGTCCGGAATTGAGCTACCGGACTGGTATTGATTACGGTGATGAGGAGGGCAACCTAGTCATCGATTGGGACGATGAATTTGAGAATTGGGAGCTATCCGGCCTCGTGGGCTTGAGTTATGATTTCAATACTGCATTGAGTTTGGGCCTGAGATATAACCACAGTGTTATGAAAACAACACAATTTACTTTAGGTGATGAAATGGGTCAGCCCAATATCGATATCGATTATTACAACCAATACGCAAGTGCTGTGGTGCGCTATAATTTTGGTCTTTGATTTGGGACCAGTGTTAAGTTTCCTGTGGCGGTTAAGTCGCAGTAATTTGCTTATTTTTCGATGCGGAAAAACGCAGCATATCCATAGCTATGTGAGGCTTTTCTAACAAAGGAAAAGGACGAGAGACCAGGACCTGGGCTGGCTAAAGTATGCTTACCTTAACACTAATCCTTCCTTTCCGGCAAATACATCCTCGGAAGTGACCATTGGAATTTTACCGCGAGGAGTCGGATGACGATAACCAAAAGACTGGTGAGTATGTAAATGATGTCCTGATCCCAGCCGGTCTCAAGCAAAAGCAGAAAAACAGTACCCCCTGCAATGGAAGCGGAGGCGTAAATTTCCTTTTGGAAAATAACGGGAACCTCATTGGAAAGTACATCCCGCAATACTCCACCGAAACTGGCCGACATAGTGCCGAGCAGAATGCAAATAATGGGATGGAGTCCGGCCTGCAATCCCAATTCCACCCCGGTTATGGTGAAAAGCCCAAGGCCCAGTGTATCAAACAGAAAAAAGGTTTTTCGCAATCTCAACAACCGGCTTCGGAAAACAAAGGCCGCCATAGCTGCTGCCAGAATCACATACAAATACGACATATCCTGCATCCAGCCAACAGGCAGCCTGCCGATGAGAATATCCCTCAGAGTACCGCCTCCAATGGCCGTCACCAAAGCGATAATCATCACCCCAAAGGGATCAAATCGCTTCTGCATGCCTGCCAGCGCACCGGACATGGCAAAAACCGCTGTCCCAGCCAGATCGAGAATACTGAATATCGCCATCTCATCATTTTTTGCGGTGCAAAATAAGGGAATTTGTACGGGAATGGGGAGGTTAGGAGGTGAGCATATTGTTCAGACCTTTTAAAAAACCAGGTCGCCTGGCACATAACCATTTATTATTAGGCGCCATATAAATAGTAAAATTTCTTAATATAATATTTTATCACATGGTTAAAATGGCTTTATCAAATTAACCCTGGTGACTAAATCATTGGATGTTGCGAGATTATTTGATGCAGCAATTTATTTATTCCTACTTTTTGTATTGATGCAAAATAGGCCAAAAAAGTAAGAAGGATCTGATACTTGGTACAAAACTATTAACCTGAGATGGTATAAATTTATGTCAGGTGGAAATTTTTCATGAATCGGTGAAATACAATTAAAAGAAGGCAGATATTTTTTAAGTATTAATGTTTAAACTGTTTGTGTACACTTAAATAGAACCTAAGAGACTTCAGTGTGGGAATTAATCCAATCTTAATCGGGCTGCTACCAATTGGCTACCGATATTACGGTACCAGAGACCCGGGTTTTATGAGGTCTTCCACTGGAAGTTCGGGAATGAGGTTGATTCCCGTCAGTCCGAGTGAGCTGGCGGCTTCTACATTTTCTTCCACATCGTCTATAAAAATAGTCGCCTCTGGTTTCCATCCCAACTCTTTCATAACGTACTCAAAGCACTCCTTTTCTGGTTTTCGCAAGCCGATTTGGTGGGAGTAAAAAACCTTTTCAAAGAACTCGTTCTCAAAATCCAGTCCGGGGTGTTTTTTTTCAAGTCCCTTGTACACATTTTCCAGGTGGAGAGAATTGGTGTTGCTCAGGATGGCCATTCGGTGGTGTTTCTTCATTTCGTACAGCCATTCAATACGTCTGGCGGGAACACCGATCAACATGGCATTCCAGGCATCGATTACGTCTTTGGCCTGTACCTCATTCCGGCAAAATTTGAGAATTCCATTGATAAAAAGCTCAGTGGATATTTTTCCGGTTTCGTACTTTTTCACCAGTTCTTCGATCTCCCGGCGTGCCTCTTCCACATCATCCGCAACGAGTTCTTCAAGCATCCTGGTGGTCTTCGGTATGTCCAGGTCTATGAGCACATTCCCGAAGTCAAACAAAATATTTACTCCTTTCATTTAGCCAGTTATGGCGGTATCGCCTGAGCGAAACCGGTTAAAAATTTCCTTCTCTCAAAACTTAAAAGCCCAAAAGTACGAAAGCCACGCGAACCCTCAAAGTTTTTCCAACCGGCCCACCAGATACCGGAGAAAGGGATTTTGAAAAAGGACGGAAAAAAAGTTGTTGGTAATTCACGGGAAATACCTATTTTTGCATCCCAATTACGGGCCCATAGCTCAGCTGGTTAGAGCATCTGACTCATAATCAGGAGGTCCAAGGTTCAAGTCCTTGTGGGCCCACAGTTGAAAATCAAAGGGTTACGGCTTTTTACGGCTCGTAGCCCTTTTTTATTAGCGAGACAGGCGTAATATGAACGCGAAGTGGCCTGCCTTGTTAAAAACCTGAACGAAAGTATTGACAATGAATATTTTGATCACAGGAGCCAGCAGGGGAATTGGATACGCCACCTGCCTTGAGCTTTCCAAAGACCCGAACAACCGATTGATTGCCCTATCCAGGGACGGGGAAAAACTGGGCAAACTCGCCGCGGAGTGTAAAGCTGAGCACAGAAATGAGATTGATTGGCTGTCCTTTGACCTTCAAAAACCCGACTGGGATGCACTTCTAGGCAAACTCAAAAAATTAGGGTCACTCGACTTGCTGATAAATAACGCAGGGGCATTGATCAACAAGCCCTTTGAACACACGGAACCTAAAGATTGGCGGTGGATGATGGAGGTAAATGTAATTGGTGCTGCAGAGATGGTCCGCCATTGCCTGCCTGCATTGCAAAAATCAGATAAGGCCCACATAGTTAACATTGGTAGCATGGGGGGATTTCAGGGTAGCGCAAAATTTCCCGGGCTGGCTGCCTACAGTGCATCCAAAGCCGCCATCGCCTGCTGGACGGAATGCATAGCCAATGAACTGGCTGAAACAAAAATTTCGGTAAATTGCCTTTGTCTTGGCGCCGTCAAAACAGAAATGCTGGCTGAGGCATTTCCGGGATTCAAACCTCCTATGAGTGCTGAAGAAATGGCAGGTTTTGTCGCTGATTTTGGGAAGAACGGGCATCAATTTTTCGGTGGGCAAATCATTCCGGTGGCCTCTTCCAATCCCGGTTAAATGAAATCAGGTTTCCACACGCTCTCAAAAAAAGCGGTAGAACCCTTCAGGCCATTGCTACACCTACGGGTTTTAGTTTGAAAAGTACCTTGATGGTATTCCCCTGGTGTTTCAACACCTCTTCAAGGGGTTTGTAACATTCCGGGCTTTCATCGGCCCCACCACCTCTGAGTTCAATTCCGAGTTCAAGGGCTCGCTCGCGTGTTTTTTCAAAGTCAACAACACCCTTTGAAACCACCGTGGGTCGCTTTTTGCCATCTCTTCCTTTTTTCCACTTTACCTTTCCTCTCGCCTTTCTGCGTGACATTACCCGGCCTGCTCCGTGGACGGTGGAGTACAAACCTTTCTTTGATTGCTCACCATCCACCCCTTCTATGATTACCGAGGTGTCAAACATATTGGATCCTATAAAACCCTTTTGCCCTGGGAAAGCGGGTGTACAACCCTTGCGAACCACCCAGTAATCGCGTCCAAAATGTTGTTCTCTCCAGGCAAAATTGTGGTGGTTGTGCACCTCGTATGTGGTTTCAGCACCCAGGATTTTCAAAACCTCGTCAACGGCGGTATCTCTGCCCGCATATGCATACTTGCCGGCCAAATAAATCGCCTGAATATAATCCTGACCCAATTCACTGTCCACCGAAAACAAAATGGGGTCGCTATCCATGGAAGTATTTTTGGGACGGTCCTCAAACGCACCTCCCTGGGAAAGAGAAATAAAGCCCGTAGTCAATTTGTGACCAAACCCGCGCGATCCAAAATGCACCCCAATCCACAAATAACCTTCCTCATCTTCAAATAAATCCACAAAGTGATTGCCGGAACCTATAGACCCGAGTTGCTCCCGCGCGACAGACAAAAGCTCGGACTTCACTCTACCGGGGGCTTTCACCTCAATAGATTTTAGTTCCTCCAGAACGGGGTGGTCAACCTTTAAGGGGTTTGGTGTGCCGACCCCGAAGCCAATTCGAGATGTAATCTCATCCATTACCACGGCAATATTGACATCTTTCGCCTTTACATCGGTTCTCACTGCCTTGTTTCCACACGCTATATCAAAACCTACCCCACTCAGTGAAATATGCTCGGGATAAGCTACTGCTCCACCGATGGGATGGCCGTAACCATAGTGCGCATCCGCCGTAAGCACCCCATAGCTCCCCTCTATCAGGCAATTCTTTATTTGCTTGATGCTCTGGCTATCTATTAATTCCCTACCGAATATTTTTAGCTGTTCTAACATGGCAAAATCTAAACTGTGTTTATTAAACGTTTGATTACCAATAAGATTGCGGTTTTCCAACATCCCCTTAGAGATGCAACATCACCAACTCACTATTCATTCAAAACCCATTTTTGGAAAAAGGTATCGATGTCAGAGGTGTTGGGTCCCGGTTTTGAAGGGAGGCTTTTGACCCGGTGCTGGTGAAGGTCAAATTCTCTCGCCACCAGATTTGCCAATACCGGATGGAGGGGATTATCGGTGCTTTCAACAGATCGCTTTTTCTTCTCAACAAGATCGATAATGACCTGTTTTTCCACTTTTGAATAAGGGCAAAAGTCAACCAGCAACCTAAATGGTACAGGTGGGGGTGTTTTACTCTGGTAGATCCAGTGGCACGCCATTAGCGACCTGAGACAATAGAGTTGCCTTTTAAGGCTGGCACCTAAACCGGAATTTGTTGAGACACCCGTTTTTTTAGCCAAATTCAGGTAATGGTAAATCCCCGTTATCGGCTGAAACATGGAAAGAGCAAGCTCCTCAATCTCACTGTGAAAATATTTTTCACTTTGGTAAACGATGGGGGAACCAATCCAATCCAGGAGAGTACAATTGGACTTTCCCAGCAGAAAAAGGGCTTTTTTCAAATCCCAACCCACCAAATCAAGGTCATTTTTTTCAGGAAGATCAATGTTGTCCTCACCGGAATAAACTGAGAGATAATACTCCAGCGTCCGCAGGTAAATAAACCGAACATCAAAATCACTATCCGGGGAGGCAAAACCCCATGCCCGACTGCCGGATTCCACTGCCAATAAAATAGTAATACCCTGCTCTGCGGCCAATTGGCTGAGCAGTTGATTGATTTTTTCTTTCAAGGCCCCTCTAAGGTTGGGTTATATCACTGTCAAAAAGTAAAGCGCAGTCCGGCGTTTCCGTAAAACACATTGATGGTTGCATCGCTGTCCACATCGCGGCCAAAAAAGTCATTTACGCCCCACTTATATCCCAAATCGATGAAAAACATGAACAAATCCACGCCGACACCGGCATTCCACGAGAGATTGAAGTTCCTTATTTCGCTGCTGCTGATTTCCAATCCATCGCCCCCGCTGTAATTGGCGAGAAAGGAGGCATTGGGACCAGTGAAGACCCGTATATCGAAAAATTTATCCACATCCTCCTGAAACATCTTAAAACCCAGCATCACGGGCATGTTGATACGGGAGAGCTCCATATCAGAAATATCCTCCACACCCCTCACTTCAATTTGGGCGAACTCAAAATTCAAGCCCGGTTGAATGTAAAGTCGTCTTCCTATCATAAGATCGGCTCCTATCTGATATCCAAGACCGGAACGGAATTCTTCATCGTCAAAATCATCGCTTAATTCAGCAGAATTAATTCCTATATAGGGTTTAAAGGTAAATTGGGCCGCCAGGTGGCCGGTTCCCAGAAAAAAGGCAAATGCAAGGGGTAGAATCAAATACTTCATAGAGAAAATTTTTAGTGAATAACAATAACACAACGTCTCAAAGGGGTAAAATGATTTCAATAGCTGGATTGCAATCTGTTGGCAGAGGGTTGATGGCGGATTCAGTTGTGCATTGGTGATTCTGCTTTTTCAGTTGTGAATTGGTGAGGTGGTGAGTTGTTTGCTAGGCCGCGACCTTGATTTAGCCGGGAGTATATCATTTCGGGGGGATATTGTTGATTCTCGAGGATTTTTTCTGGGATAAAATGATTGCGGCCCCTTCCTGGCCCCTCGCCCTTGCAAAAACCAATTCGCACATTGTCTGAATCAAGGATTTTCATGGATTTTGCGGAATTCCCGGATTTTCTCCTGACTCGAAAAAATAGCCCAGGCGATTGAAAGAAATCCCATAGGGTTGTCATATTAGGGAGGCAAAGCACATTGGGTATCAATGGTAGTAGGACTTCCGTTGGTTGGATAGGTCGGGTAGAACAAATACGCGCGTCCGTGCGTATCAACAAATTTTTCCACCATTTTCAATTGAATCCTCTGCAGCAGATGTTTTGCGGAAAAACAATGAAGCAATGATTACTGCCCCTGCGCCCTCAGCGTAAAACAAACGTCCGATATAACGAATCTCCTGTAAATCATTATTGTTCCCAGGAAAGCAGAGTTCCCGCCAGGCCACAATTCGCAATTCGTAATTAATTCATTCATAATTAACTAACACCTTTCTCAGTATTTTATCAAAACCCGTATCTTTCCGCCCAGATTATATAGGAAGTTTGGCGCCCGGGAAAGCGGTGAAGACGTCAAACATACCATTGGGCAGGTAAAGATAAAAGGACTGCCCTCAAGAGTGATTTTTCAAAAAAAGGAACCTATGAAGTTAGAACCAGGAGTAAAGCGCAAAATTGATGAATGGCTGAGTGGTCCCTATGACCGGGAGACAAAAAATACGCTTCAAAGTATGGTAGATGCCGGGGAGCATGATAAACTGACCGACGCATTTTATCGGGACCTGGAGTTCGGAACGGGAGGCCTCCGGGGAATTATGGGTGTGGGGACGAACCGGATAAATAAATACACCCTCGGAGCAGCTACCCAGGGACTCAGCAACTACCTGAAGGGTCACTTTAAGAATAAAAAGATCAGGGTGGCTCTGGCCCACGACAATAGAAATAATGCCCGTAAGTTTGCCAATATAGTGGCCGATGTATTTTCGGCCAATGGAATTGAGGTCTTTTTCTTCGATGCCCTGAGGCCCACTCCCGAATTGTCCTTTGCTATAAGGCATCTCAATTGCCAGAGCGGAGTGATGCTCACGGCCTCTCACAACCCCCGGGAGTACAGCGGTTACAAAGCCTACTGGAGCGATGGAGGACAGGTCATACCCCCTCACGACAAGAATATTATTTCGGAAGTCAAGGCGATAAAAGATCCCGGTGCGATTCAATTTGAGCGACAAAAGGACCTGGTTAAGGTAATGGGAGCCGAGATGGATGTGGCTTTTTTGAGAAAGGTGAGGGAGGCGGCTGTCTTTCCGGAAGTGGTGAAAAAATACAGCGACATGCCCATTGTTTTTTCTCCCATTCACGGTGCCTCGGTCGATATGGTGCCGGCAGCTCTTGGAAATCTCGGCTTTTCCAATGTGCATCTGGTAGAGGAACAGTGTACCACAGACGGCAATTTTCCCACGGTAGTGTATCCCAATCCCGAGGAGGAAGAGGCCATGACGCTTTCTATAAAAAAGGCGAAAGAGGTGGGCGCAGAACTGGCCATGGCGTGCGATCCCGATGGAGACCGGGTCGGAATTGCGGTAAAGCACCCCTCGGGCAAGTACGTTTTGCTGAACGGCAATCAGACCGCCACACTGGTCTTTCACTACGTGATGAATGGATGGAAAAGCCAGGGCAAACTCAGTGGGAATGAGTACATCATTAAAACCATAGTGACCACTTTTCTGCTGGATAAGATGGCGGAAAAAATGGGCATCAAATGCTACAACACCCTCACGGGATTCAAATGGATTGGTTCGCTCATGACCAAACTGGAAGGAAAGGAGCAGTTCCTGGTCGGTGGAGAGGAGAGCTACGGCTACCTCATAGGCGATCACGTGCGCGACAAAGACGCAGTGGTTTCCTGCGCCATTATTGCCGAAATGGCGGCCTGGTACAGGGATAGCGGCAAAACCCTTTACGAAGCCCTGGTGGACATTCACGGGGAGTTCGGGCTGTACAGGGAGAAACTCATTTCCTTTACCAAAAAGGGCAAGGAGGGAGCAGCGGAGATCTCAGCCATGATGGAAAGCCTGAGGAAAAATCCACCCTCTATGCTGGACGGTGAAAAAATTACCCTCACCAGGGATTATTTGTCCGGAATGGAGCGAAACCTCCTTACCGGTGAAGAGCAAAAACTCGACTTCCCGCAGTCCAATGTGCTGCAGTTTGTCACCGAAAAGGAAACGGTGGCTTCCGCCCGCCCCTCGGGTACAGAGCCAAAGATCAAGTTTTACATAAGCACCAACAGAAATTTAGACTCATCTGATACTTACGAGCACCACTGCCGTGAACTGGATCAAAAAATTGACCGCATAAAGGATGAGTTTATAGGCGAAAAGGGTTGAGGGTTTTATCTTTGAAAAGACCCATTTCGAATGAAGTCAGGATATTTAGAAGTTTTTTAGTGATTTTGCCTGTTTAGAAAATGATTTTCAGATAACCCTTAGTTTTTAAAATTGTCTCTATCTAACCAGGAATGAATTATACTTATATGGGTTGGATGCTCTACCTAAGTAAGAGATAAATTTTGTTGGCTTTTTTGATTATTGAGTAATTACTTTGGTGTTAAGTTAACTCAAGTTTCGCAGTTTTCTTTCGCGGAAATTTAGAGGGCCTTAGGTATTGGGAGGCAATTAGTGAATTGCGAGATAAGTGGGGTTGAGTGGATTGAGGAAGTAAAAAAGTTTGCCTACAAACGATAGCCCAATTTCAGCTTCCATACACAACGCTAAGGGAAGAGACAGGCCCACCATCCCCAAAGCCTTGGGGAGGGGGCAGGCCTTCATGAATTTGGCGTTAAGAAAAATGCGTTCCTCACCGTTAAGAAAGTTGTCACGTGTCTGAAGGGCAATAGAAATTCGACAAATCAGT
>REEO01000096.1 GCA_007695035.1 Saprospirales bacterium
ACTGTTTTTGGGCGGAAGCCGTCGGGATGACAATCATCCTGAATGCGATTAACCTAAATCATCATTGAAATGTACTCAAGGATAATATTTCTAACTGCTGTCCACTTTTTGTTCTTTCCTTGTATTCATAATGCTCAGGTTTTTGGCAAATTAGTGGATTCTGAAAGCCTGGAACCGATTAGCTACGCAGTAATTAGTTGGAATGGAGGAAGCAAAGGAGCGGTATCTGGCCCGGAGGGCGAGTTTGAGGTAGTTGATCGGGAGGTCGATTCCGTCCTGATTTCAGCAATGGCCTATAGAGACACATCTGTTAGCCTAAAATCTTTTGGAAACAGTGAAATTATCATATATCTAAACCGCCAAACTTATGACCTTCCAATAATAGAGGTGAAATCAGGGTACTTTACCAGGATGGAATTCGAGGTTTCGAATAGAAAGAAAACAAGCCTGGGTACAGCTTCCATAAAATTCAATTTTTTTATCGGCACGGAGTTCGCCAATGATCAATTGGGGTACATCGAATCGGTGTCTATCTTCTTTGACCGGGCCAGAAGTAAAAATTTGGAGCATGAAGTTATCTTTAGGCTGAGAATACTGGGCTTTAATGACGACAATTATCCTGAATACGATTTGCTAACTGAATTTGTGGAAATTATGCCAGAAAGGAGAAATCGCTGGCTTACTATTGATTTAAAGGACAACAATGTCCGTCTGCCCGACAGGAATTTCCTGGTTGCTGTTGAGTATATAAAAAAGCCTGATTTAAAAGCAAAAGGGGAACCTAAAGTATTTTCAAGCGGATGGTCAATTGGTTTATCCGAAATACCCACAGATCAAAAGGGGCTTAGGCAAATGTGGGACAATCTTGATGGCGACTCCTGGGGAAAATCGCCAAATTTTCCGATTGAAAATGTGGCCCCAATGATCAAAGTCTCTGCCATGGTTTTGAAACCTTAATTTTGATGTCGTAGGGATTGTTTGATTGGTGGATGTAGATTCCCACGGCCGTGCAAACCTACATCCACCAAAACCCCTGGTGGATTGCAACCATCAATGACTGTGCTTAGAATCCTGCCACTTTGCCCCGAAATAAAAAACAACCACAGAACAACACTCACTTCACCTGCTCTTACACCTGTTTTGCATCCTCGAGTGGGTAGTTGTTTGAATGGAACAGCAATAGGTTTCATTCCTGAAGCAGGAAGAAAATAATTTTTCAACGCGATATTTTCTAACTCCCTGATTTTCTATATATATATATATCTGAAAAAATGTAAAAAATACCCTGTATTTGGAAGATATTTTTAAACAAATCGGCCTATCTTTAGCGCAACAATACATCCGATAACCAATTTCTATATGAGCCCTCAAATGCTACATAGCAGAACAGCAGCCTCCCTAAAAGAATCAGACGCTCTGTCTTTCTTTTGTCCCTCCGGGCTGTATTGGGTAATTGGTTTTTTGTGACGGCTTTCAAGTTATATTTTTCCGATTTTTTTTTTAAACACTGTTGTACCTGGAATTCAGGCAACCAAATTAATCTTTATTGTGATTTGCACAGTTTATACTGTTTTATCATAGTCATAATTCACCTGATCTGAAATTCCGGGGCAATAGGAAATCTAACTGGAGCACGGCCTTCCTGGCTGAGATACTTCAAAGCTTGTATTGACTGCGATTCTAATTCGTCGCATCAAGAATTTGCACACCATAAAGCGTTTTCCTTTTAGGTGCAGGTTACCCTATATTATTTCTAAACATTTAAATTTTTAAAATCATGAAAAAATTATTATTATTCTCGATCGTTTGCTTGTTTATGAGTTTACTATTTGTTTCTTGTGAAAAGGATTCAATTCAACTGGAGGATCATATTGACCCAATTGAAACTCAGACATCAGAGTATAGAACATCATCCGATGTTGATTCTTTTAAGTTGTATCTAAACCAACTTGTCCATATGTTTGAAAGTGCGAATTATGCCTCTGAGGGTGACCTGGCACTGCTGTTAGGAACTTTCGATACTATTTCCAGCTCAACTGCTTTTGAAAAACTTGATAGCTCCGGCCTGATAGATGTTGTCGAGTTAGAAAGTAAAATTGATCAAATTGTTTACTTTGAAAACTTATTACTCGAATCATTCTCTGAAGAGCACATTGCATTAATTGTTTTTGATGTAGTTGGCGATCTTCAATATAAGATTCCTGAGAGACCTTTTTGGGATGTTGGTTGTGCAGATTACATTGGTATCGTTGGAATGCCAGATGATAAGTGCTACCACATGTATGTAGATTGCAGAGAGTTTCGCTTTTTTATAGGATTTGATCAGGTTGAGGATCAATTAGTACCAACCGATTGCCCTGACTAATCGCACCAAAATCATGTCGTTGTGATAAAAAAATTCTGTATTTTTATATTTACATTTATAACCTTTTGTGTGAGCTTACATTGCCAGTCCAGCTTGATCGAGGGCAAAGTGGTCGACCAGGACGGTCAGCCACTTTACCTTGCTTTGGTTTATAATGCTGATTTATCCATCGGCACCTACACCAATGAACAAGGTCAATTCCTCCTGGAAACTGAGGAGAAGGATTTTGAACTGGAGGTATTTGCTCTTGGGTACCTCAGAAAAAAAATATACCCAGGTGGGAGTCCAGATCCGATGAAGGTGGCAATGAAAAAATTGGTCTATGATCTGGATGAATTGGTTATTACACCTTGCGGAGATAAAGTGAAAGCATGGGGCGTAGACCCAGAGAGTAGTATTTCTGCAGTTGTAAATTCTCCTATTGAATTTAGTTCTCAAAAAGGACTGTCAATTCCAGTGCCTCCTGACCAGCAAATAATTGAAATTGAAGTAATGGCACTTAATCGAAGAATACAAAGGGGAAATTTTAGGTTGAGGATTTACTCCCTCGATAGCATGGGACTGCCATCGGAAGAACTGCTTCATCAAAATCTAATTGTCAGGTTACCCAGATTGAGATCGAAGAGGCCGATAAGCATAGATATGGAGGAGTACAATGTTTTTACCTCAGATTACGGAATTTTGGTAGCTGTAGAGGTATTGAGCCTTAGTCAAAATTTATATCGGGTTCACTCCGGGAACGACGCATCCGGGTATTATGCTCCGAAAATAGGGTTGGTAGCCATTGAAAAATATGAAGACCTTCAAATGTGGAGCAAAAGGGATGAGGATGAATGGAGTCGCAGCAATCCACCGGTATATGGCAGTGAAACTCAACGACAGGTACCTTATATCAGGGTCTATCTAAGTAATTGCCCATGAATATTGTAAATACCTCTGTTATCCCTGGTTGAAACTCCAAATATTACATCAATTCCTGTACCTATCATCTAGCCACTTTTCCCTGACGAGCTGGAGGTAGCAACTGTACTATTCGACCGGAATGTGTACTAAACAAATATCAGTATCTTAGAGGCCAAAATTGTTGAGACCATGATCTATGAAAGTCATTTAATTCAGGAATCCGGCCAATTCAATGCTGACCAGATTGTTGAAGAAGAGACTCAGGGCCTTTTTATTGGATTTTGGGTAAAGTCGTAAACCTCAGAAACCTTCAGTGATCCTGTGCTTTGTCCATTTGTAAATAAACCAATATGCAGATTCTTTTAACCATATTGCTTTCACTAACTGTAACTTTCAATGCAATTGGTCAGATTTCCGGTAAAGTTTTCGATCAAAAAACCGGCAATCCACTATATGGAGTGGTTTTAACCAGTGAGGAAAGTGAAATTGTATCAATTACAGATAGAGAGGGCCTGTTTGCTATTCATGAAAATGAAGGTGTTTTTGCCTTAAGTGCATTGGGATTCAGAGATACCACCATTAGTATAAGCAAAGGAGATGATACCGATTTTTGGGAGATTGGGCTTATTGCTAAAACATATGACCTACCGGAAGTTCTTATATCTGATAAGCATCCGGAATCGAAAATCTTTGGCCTGGATAAACGGAGGCTTAGGTCTCATTCTTTTTTCAAGCTTCCTCCAGGAGTAGGTGGGTCGGTAAAAGTTGGCACCATGTTTAGGAATCAAAATTCCGGAGTTATCTCCTCTGTGTCTGTATATTTTACTGAAGTCGGTCTTTTGACGAATTATCAGCTTTTGCGATTGCGGATATTTGATATAAACAGTGAAGGTGAACCGGGAAGTGACTTGTTAAGATCATTGGTGGTAATGAGCCCCAAAGAAACGGGCTGGAACGACATTGATCTCAATGGGTTCCATGTTCCCTTACCTGCGACAGACTTTTTGGTAGCAGTTGAATTCATTCAGAGAAGGTATGACGAAAGTAATATGAAGTCTGAAATATATGCAAACGCATTTGATTTGGGGATGACCAGAGTACGACCCAGGGACTGGTCAGAGGTTGGTTTCTGGGTGAAGACAGATTCAAGTCCATGGATAAACCAATCCTGGCCCAGTGTCCCATTAATTCGGGTTGAAGCAAAAATTGATTCCAGGGATTAATTTTGCGTATGGTGGTCGACAACCACATTCACCCCTTATGAATTTCCACCATCAATAATTGCACCTAAATCCTGCGACTTTGCACCGAACCGAAAACAACACTCACTTCACCGGCTCTGAAACCTGTTTTGCATCTTCGAGTATGTAGAAGAGGTGGTTGACGTCGGAATCATTGAGCACGAGTTTGCCCTTGAGCCAGATCATTTCGGAGGTAAAGCGCACCGGTTCTTCTGCGTATATTTCCATGACAGTTTCCGGCCCTGCTGCACCGCAGAAAAAGCATTGGCTGTAGGGGTAGGCCGAGAAAATAAACTCCTTGTGATTGCGATAACCCTCCACGGGAATGATGTACCCCCTTATCAGGACTTCCTGATCTTCAAGCGCTTTTATCTCATCGCTGAAAACGGGCATGTCTATTTCAAAGCCAAACATGTCGTTGTACTGTTTTTCGTAGGAGAGTTTAGCCAGGGTTCTCCAGAGGCCTCCGTCCTCCCCGGGTATCTGTGCCTGGGCTGTGTGTGTCATGGCGACAATGAGTACCAGGCCTGCTATCAGGCTGCAAATATACTTTGTGATCTGTTTCAACATTTTTCCTCCGTATTTACGACGATTTATATAACCCAACGGGGCTTTAATTATTTTGGTTTAGTTAAATCTTATCCATTGCGATTCACTGGCCAATTTTTGCCAAGGTAAATCAGGCCGAACTCAGTGTTTTGGCGATGTCTGTGCGCATTGCTAAAATGGCCGGTATCAGTGCTGCAATAAAGCCTATGATGAGTGAAGCACCGAGTAAAATCAGGTCTGTCTGCATAAATGTCATTGGCTCGATGGCATATCGGTAACCGGATTCTATCATCCCGGCCACAGCAAACATCCCGGCTTTGCTCAGCACCATTCCCGCCACATATCCCATCACAGCAATCCAGAGACCCTCGAGAATTACCAGGGAAAACACGCCCATTCTTGAAGAACCCATAACCCTGATGAGGGCCAACTCGTATTTTCTGCGGTTGAGCGACTGAAAGAGAGAAATGAAAATGCTGAAGCCCGAGACAATGGCGATTATCCAACCGAGCGCCCCAATGGCATCAATGCCTGTACCCATCATATCGAACAACCTGTTTATTTCAAAAGCCGGGGAGGCCGCCATCATATTGGTGTTTTCATTGATCTGCCGCGCCATGTTCAATGTCTGAATGTTTCTGCCCGAAAACTTGAGCAGAATGGCCGTGATATTTTCATCGTGAAAGTCCAACAGATACTCTACCCGGTTGGACCCCTTTTGCTCCTCAGCGCTGTGTAAATCGTGGTGATGCCCGCATCCCGGCCCGTGTTCATGGTGGTGGCCGTGGTCATGGTCATGTTCGCGATTATGGCTGTGATCGTGATTATGGTCATGGGTGTGGTTGTGATCGTGCCCATGGTCATGTTCGTGGTCATGATGGTGCTCGTGCCTGTGATCGTGGCTGTGGTCGTGGTCGTGGTCGTGGTCATGGTCATGGTCATGGTGCACCATCCAAACGGAAGCGGTATTGGTCAGTATGAGTTGGTCGATGACAGCGCCCGTGGGTTCTAATATGCCTTTCACCACGTAGGGAGGCACATAATCGTGCACGTGAATATCGGCTCCTCCGAGACCGTGTGCTCCATGAAATTCATCCCCGATACTGAGTCCGAGCTCTCTGGCTGCTACCGCTCCAACGGTCACTTCAAAATCGTATTCCCAAATTTTACCCTCTGCCGGTGTCGCGTTGTAAAGAGAGGGGAAGTCACCTGTTGTCCCTACAATCCGGAATCCCCGGTAATTATCTCCAAGTGAGAGTGGCACGGCTTTGCGGACCATGGGATTGTTGGGATTGAGGAACGGCTGTGCTTCATCTATGGAGATATTTCCGGTGGGATTGTCCACATGGTACATATTGCATAGCACCAATTGAAGTGGGGACCCTTTGGCTCCAATTACCAGATCGATTCCGGCCAGGTTGTTTTCAAATTGCTTTTCAACCTGCGAATTTACATTGACTATCAGGGAGATTAACCCAATTCCGAGTGCAAAGAGCATCAAGCTCAATATCAAATTGAGCGGGCGGTGAAAGAGGTTCTTTAGACTGAGTTTCAGAAAGCTCATAATTAATTGAGTGTGGTTTTGTTTTCAATCAGTGACTTCAGGCGACTGTCGTGGGTGACTACCACCAGTGCAGATTTGTTTTTCTCTGCCAATTCCTCCAGCAACTTTACAACGGCCCTGCAATTGTCATCGTCCAGGGCGGAGGTGGGCTCGTCTGCCAACAACAGCGCCGGTTTGTTGATGATAGCCCGGGCTATTGCAGTGCGCTGCCGCTCTCCGGAACTCAATTCTGCGGGCCTGGAACTTGCTTTTCCAGCGATTCCCAATTGCGTGAGCAACTCCAGTGCTTTTTGCCGTTCGGGCTTTTTACCGGCCAGTTTTTGGGCCAGCATGATGTTTTCTACCACGGTGAGCGATTGCACGAAATGTGGCTCCTGAAATATCAGTCCGATGTTTCTGCCGCGGAATTTATCCAGGCTGGTGCCAGACAACTCGTTGATGGATTCACCGTCAATGACCACGGACCCCGCTTTGGGCTTTAACAATCCTGCAATGAGATTCAAAAGGGTGGTCTTCCCGCTTCCCGACCTACCGAGAACGAGATGCGTCTGTCCTGCACGGCATTCAATATCGGGAAAATGTATTGCTTCTCCACGTGGGTAATTGTAACTCAGGTTGTTTGTCTGTAACATACTCTCTGACTTTTGTTTTGGACGCAAACCGGTTTTATCAAAATATCCCCGGAATTGCTAACCCGGAAAATCTAACGAATAAACTGACGTGTGAGGGATAAATTCTGTTGCGATTTTTAAGGGGTAAAGATAGGAAAAGGCGGAATTAACCCCATGTTTTCCAATGCAACTCTGTTTACTAATCAATATTGGAGAAATCTGTAATTTCTAATATACTGACAACCAGTTGATGAAAAGCTCATTTGTTTCACCTGGGAAATTAGCCGCTATTAACCCAACCTGTTTCTGGCAAACTTGTTAGTTTAGCGTCGTTAAGCAAAAAAATTAAATCACATGAAAGAAGTATTCATAGTATCAATGGCCAGAACCCCATTTGGTAGTTTTGGCAGTCAATTGGCTCGTTTTACGGCTCCGAAATTGGGGTCTCACGCAATTAAAGGTGCATTGAAGCGGGCTGGTATTAAAGGAGATGTCGTTAATGAAGTGTTTTTCGGTAATGTGGTGTCAGCCAATGTCGGACAAGCCCCGGCCAGACAAGCCGCTCTGGGTGCCGGTATTCCCGATTCGATACCGTGTACCACAGTCAATAAGGTTTGTTCATCCGGTATGAAATCCATCATGATTGGCGCACAGTCGATTATGGCGGGTGCCAATGAAGTGGTAGTTGCCGGTGGAATGGAGAGCATGTCCAATATTCCCTACTACCTGGACAAAGCAAGATTTGGTTACAAGTTCGGAGGGGGAAAAATGATTGATGGGCTCGAGCGGGACGGACTTTCTGATGCTTACGAAAATTCAGCCATGGGTGTGAGTTCTGACCTCACTGCCTCCAAACTGGAAATAAGCAGACAGGAACAGGATCGATACGCTATTCAGTCTTACAAGCGTTCGGCTGAAGCTACTGAAAAAGGCTATCTGGCCAACGAAATATACCCTATTGAAATTCCACAGCGAAAGGGAGAGCCTGTTCGCATGGAAGAAGACGAGGAATTCAAAAGGGTGAAATTTGAAAAAGTGCCCAATTTGAGACCGGCATTTTCCAAAGAGGGCACGGCAACTGCCGCAAATTCTTCGACCATCAATGACGGGGCTGCTGCAGTGGTTTTGATGAGTGGCGATAAAGTAAAGGAACTGGGACTTAAGCCCATTGCCAAAATTGTCGGCATGGCCGATACGGCTCAAGAGCCCAAATGGTTTACCACCACACCCCCTTCTGCAGCCAAAGCTGCCATTAAGAATGCAGGTTTAAGCCTGGGCGATATCGATTACTTTGAGGCCAATGAAGCCTTTTCTTTGGTTGCCCTCGCATTTATCCGGGCGCTCAACCTCAGCGAAGACAAAGTAAACGTATTTGGAGGCGCAGTCTCGCTCGGTCATCCCATCGGTGTTTCCGGTACGAGAATAACGATGACGCTGGCCAATGTCCTTCAGGTTAAAGACGGACGTTATGGATGTGCGGCAATATGCAATGGTGGTGGCGGGGCTTCTTCCCTGGTAATTGAGAAGGTCTAATGGAAATTTGATTTCCGGAATGGTAATTTGACTGGTTTTTTTAGATGAAAAATCTTTAAATCCTTGTAGCCATTCCAAATTGAATTGATAAAAAAAGCCTCCCGGTTATAACCAGGAGGCTTTTTTATCAATTTCTACCTTATATCAGCCCTCAATCCTCTTCCGTTAATCCTGGTTGCAATACTGATCATAAGCAGCTTTGAGGTTTTCTGCGATCATTTCAGCAGGCTTTCCCTCGATGTGATGTCGCTCCAGCATATGAACCAACTTCCCGTCTTTAAAAAGTGCGATACTGGGTGAAGAGGGGGGATAGGGGATCATCAACTCCCTGGCTTTGGTAGTTGCGTCCCGGTCCACACCTGCAAAAACAGTGTACAATTCCGCCGGTGCTTTCTCGTGATCGAGTGACATCTTTGCGCCGGGTCTGGCGTTCGCTGCTGCACAACCACAGACTGAATTTATTACAAGCAGTAATGGTTCATCGCTATTCTTTATTACATTTTCGACCTCGCTGGCCGATTTTAGTGCTGTAAAACCGTGATCCGTTAGGTCTTTGGCCATTGGGGCCACTAATTCTGGTGGATACATAATTATTGTTGTTTGTTGTTTATTGTTTTTTGAATCAACAATCCATTCCGTGCATTGTTCTCCCCGCTCTGTTTAAAATTATCCCCGGGTTTTGTAAGTGTGGTTTCAGTGAGCGAAACCTCGAAGTCGGGTAGTCAGGATTCAGAATTTTGGGATTTCTAAAGTCCTGGTTTTGGTAGTGAAAATGGCGCGAAAGCGGAAAGGAAACAGTCTTTTTGAGTATAGATTTTTAAAAATAGCAGGGCTGGTAAAAATACTTATGCGAACTGTGAAGGTTGATAAAAAAACTCCCCGACAGACCGTGATTTTCCGGTTTGCCGGGGAGTAAAAAGTATTTTGGTATCGCTTGTACTTTAATCAATTTTCACCGGAAAAGGTGGAATCTCGGGAAATTCTACCGGATTCTCCTCCAGTTCACGGAGCAATTCCTCCACTGCTCTTTCCAGTTGGGCATCTTCGCCCAGGTACTCCCTGTGCGGGTCGTTTACCACCTCAATGTCGGGATCCACCCCATAACCCTCTATCACCCACTCACCGGTTTCGGGATCAAAATGGCCGAATTCGGGCTTTCTGAGGTCCGCACCGTCCACGAAGGGCTGTGATCCTCTAATGCCCACTACACCGCCCCAGGAGCGCTGACCGATCAGCGGACCGAGTCCGTAATACTGAAACTGGTAGGGGAACAAGTCTCCGTCTGAAGCCGAGTACTGATCTATGAGACAGGCTTTGGGACCGAGGTGGATCTGAGCGGGTCTGGTACCGGCTCTCTCAGCATTCCTCCAGGAGGTTCCAAATACCAGTTCCCTGCGCAATCTCTCGATCAGCATGGGCGACACATTGCCCCCTCCGTTGCCGCGCACATCAATGATCAGCGCTTCTTTGGAGAGTTGGGGGTAAAAGTAGCGCATGAATTTAACGAGTCCGCCGGGCCCCATGTCGGGCACGTGAATATATCCTATTCTCCCGTCGGACAATTCGTCTACCCGGGCTATGTTTTGATTGATCCACTCGAGGTAGTACAGGTTGGACTGATCGGCTATGGGGTTGACGTAAATCATCCTGGCATCGTCGGCACTGGGTTCTGAGGAGATCTTCAACTCAACCGTTTTGCCGGCGGTTCCGATGAGTCCTTCGAAAATATTGGACATCTCGGTGGTGGATACTCCATTGATGGCGATAATGTAATCACCCTCTTCAACATTCAAGCCGACCGCAGCCAGCGGGGACTTCATATTGTCCATCCAGTTGGCTCCCTGAAGTATGCGGTCTATCTGATAGTATCCGCTTTCGTGCAGTGAGAATTCCGCACCGAGTTTGCCCATAGGCGTACGTTCCACATCAGGGCGGTCTCCGTTGTTGACGTAGGCGTGTCCTACGTTCAGTTCGCCTATCATCTCACCCATAATATAGGTCAGATCATTGCGGTGGCGTATGTGGGGCAGAAAAACTTCGTATTTGTCTCTGATTGCCTCCCAATCCACTCCGTGCATATCGGGATCGTAAAAGAAGTCGCGCATTTGACGCCAGGTTTCGTGGTAGATCTGTGTCCACTCTTCCAGTCTGTCCACATTCACCACCACGGCACTCATATCGAGTTTATTTTCCGGCTTGATCTCTCTACGCTGAAGTTCCTCAATGAAAAAATCACTTCCCCTTCTGATCAATACCTTTTTTCGGTCGTGAGAGGCGGTAAAACCATTGAAGGTACCGATGGTAGTTTCAGATTTGTCGCTGAACTTGTAAAATTTAACCTCAGAACCCTTGTTGTGCGCTCTGTAGTTGTAAAAAATGCCATCCTCGGCTACCTGAAGGTTCCAGTAGTTGCCCGCTGATGTGCCGAGGTCCTCTACTCTGTGGAATATTCCCTCTCTGTCAACTGTCAGTTTACTTTCGGCTTCCTCTCCGTTTTCATCATTTCCATTGTCTCCGTTTTCCTCTTCATCCTCCGTTTCTGCCTCCTGATTCTCCTTTTTGTGTATGGATTCTGTCTCACTCGTCAGGTGCAGTACGAACAAATTACCCATGTCGATAAATGCGTGGTTCCACTCTGCATTGGAGTAAATGGGATTGAATTCGCGCTGAGAGACGAAGTATAGGAACTTGCCGTCTTTGCTGAACCTCGGACTGCTCGCATTGTACCACTCGTCTGTGACCGGAAAATTATCCTCTGAGTCGAGGCTGTAGAGGAAAATTTGTGTGACGGCCCGCTGATTGGGAAACGCATAGGCGAGCCACTCGCTGTCCCAACTCCAGCTAAAATCTCTGATTTCCCAGTCAGGGCAATGGGTAACGGTAGTTCTGTCTCCGCTTTCCACATCGTAGTAATAGAGGTGGTGAGACCGATCTGAAAGGGCAATTTTCTCAGAGTCCGGAGACCAGGCCATCTGGTATTTGTAGGGAGCGCCGTCGTCGGAAAGTTGCCTCGCTTCTCCGCTTCCGTCAGCCGGAATTACGAAGAGCTCGTCCTCCCCGGTTTTGTCAGAAATGTAGGCAATCCACTTTCCGTTTGGAGACCAACTCACAAAGCGGTCGTGAGCACCGGAAGACCGGGTGAGATTGCGCGTAACCCCGCTTTTGGCAGGCACCGTAAAGATGTCGCCCCTCGCGCTGAATACGGCTCTGTTTCCGTCCGGTGAAATGTCACCCGAATAAATATTTTCCGTCGCATCAACGCGCTTATTTCTTCCAAATGGATGATCGTCTTTTAGGAAAACCTCCACTTGCTGAAGCTCCTCTTGCTCTATGTCGTAGATGTAGATATAACCCCCGTTTTCAAAGGTGATCAGCCCATTATTGATATTGGGCCACTTGATGTCGTACTCATCAAAATCGGTAACTTTGGTGGTCTCACCCGTATTTCGGTCGTATGCAAAGAGGTTCATGATGCGGTCCCGATCCGAGGCGAAAAACACCCGGTCTCCGTGCACCATTGGAAAAACATCCTGGGAGTTGTGGTTGGTGATATTTTCGGTCTCTCCGGTTTCAAAATTAAAGATCCAGATATCGTCGGCCTGGCCGCCGCGGTAGTATTTCCAGGTTCTAAACTCTCTGAATACCCGGTTGTGAGCCAGTTCGGTTCCATCTTCAGTATAGGAACACCAGGAGGCCACCGAAAAGGGAAGTTGCTCGGGCATACCCCCGTCCAGCGGTGCCTTTTTCAAAACCCCTTTAAAGGCATTGAAGCTGTTGTCTCTTGTCCGGAACACCACGTGCTCATCATCCGGAGTCCACGTCATTACGATATTGTTGGGTCCCATTCTGTCCGACACATCGTCCCGGGCCAGGGTGGTGGTGTAGGTGATTCTCTCTGGTTCCCCTCCCTCTGCGGGAATTACAAAAACTTCGGTATTGCCGTCGTACTGACCTGTAAAGGCGATCTTCGAGCCGTCATTGGAAAACCTCGGAAATATTTTCATTCCTGGATGACTGGTAAGCTTCCGGGCTACTCCCCCGGAGCGATCGACAGTGTAAAGATCACCGGCATAAGTAAATACCACCTGGTCATCGTGAGCTGAGGGAAACCTGAGGAGTCGGGCCTCTTCGTCATTGGCGTAGGTTGCGGACATCAGTCCCCAAAAGAAAAAAAGTAGAAACACTCTGATAATCATAGATCTTCTGTTTGAAAGTTGTCAAATTGGTTTAATTCATCAATATGGCGCCCATTTCCCAGCGGGCTTCCGTTGAAATCAAGTGGTGAAGGTAAGGGATTTTTGGAATTTTTGGGACCCGATTGGTCGAAAAAAGGGCAGGTTTGTTGGGATTTTTAGCTTCTACTTTAACCGCCTAGCCTTTTCTGCAACCTGTTGTTTCATCCTTTCCTTAAAATCCAGGATTTTCTGCAACACAGCGGGATCCGAACTTCCAATGATCTGCGCGGCGAGAATTCCTGCATTTTTTGCGCCGTCGAGCGCCACAGTGGCCACGGGCACCCCCCCGGGCATCTGGAGAATACTCAGCACCGAATCCCAACCGTCAATAGAGTTTCTCGATTTTACAGGCACTCCTATGACCGGTAGTGGACTCACAGCAGCCACCATTCCCGGCAGATGAGCAGCCCCACCCGCTCCGGCTATGATCACCTTCAGGCCCCGGCGGTGCGCCTCAGACGCGTACTTCATCATTTTCTCCGGTGTGCGGTGGGCAGAGACAATATCCACCTCGTACGCAATACCAAACTCCTTCAAAATATCAATGGCATCCTGCATCACATTCAGATCAGAATCAGATCCCATAATTACTCCTGCCAATGGCTTGTCCATAGGTTGATTTTTTTGTCAAAAGCCGGGTTGCGGCTTTGGGCCTAGGCGCTAATATAGGTGAAAAATTGGACTTGGGGGGGATTTGGTTGCTGGTGGTAAGCTCATAGTCAGAAAGAAAACATAGTCGCCCGAGACTCTGAAATGGCGATACAATCAGTCCCAAACATATCGCTCATCATATTCTACATCGTACTTTTCTAAAAACTCCCTGTATTCTTCTTTAAAAGTTTTCCTGGTGTGATGTTCGTGTTGGTTTGCTATATAATTTATCACATTATGAGTCCACTCCAACAACCCATATCTATTCCGAATGGCTGCAAAATCCAATATCTTCGTTATAGGGTAAAATCTTTCC
>REEO01000038.1 GCA_007695035.1 Saprospirales bacterium
AAACTCCCCGGAAAAAAGAACATTACCCCCGCCACTTTCATCGTCATGTAAATGAAGCATTGCGTTGGGGGAACTGGTTCCTATTCCCACTCTCTCTCCATCGTGAAAAAGGTTGTTGTTATTCACCACCCATTCAGAACCGTCCCAAAAAATCGTATTCCCCACTGCAGATCCATCTGTCAAACCAGAGGGACCAGGTGGTCCGGTGAGGGTGTCCGTGGTAAAAGAAGTACCATCTGAAAAAATCAATGTAAAGGTGCCGTCTCCATTGTTGATAGTAGAGTCGATAACTATGAAATCTTGTCCCGGCTCCCCTTGAGGTCCAGGTGGTCCTTCAGGGCCCCGCTCTCCTTGTGGTCCCTGTGGCCCTTCAGGACCTGGAGGCCCGGGAGTCCCGCTCTCCATGGAGTACATGGCATAGGGAACACTCAACAACTCCGATGCACCCAACGGTTGCATGACTCCCGTCTCTGTATCTTCAATTTCCACTTCCATAAATACAGCTGCAGCTCCCCAGTCTATCTCACTTAAATCACCCTGTGGATTCATACCACGGCCTATCTTGAGATTGATGACACCAAATTGGTTCGTCTCTGTCAGGTGTTCTTCCTCGTATAAAAGGTCGCCCTGATCGTGACCCTCACGCAAGATAATTACTACCATCATTTCCTTGCCGGATATGGGGGTGCCATCCGCATCCCGCACTACTGCCTGGTAGTTGAAGGCTGCCTGGCCATACAGCTCATTGAGGGTGGTGATTAAGAAAAAGGGCAATACCAGTAAAATCGATACTTTTTGCAGAAATGCTTGCATTGGACCGTTATTTTTTGATGAGTTTAAATGATTTTTCTTCCTTGAGATCGGTGAAACGAACGTTAAAAAAATACACGCCCGAAGCCCATCTGTCTGTTTGTATCTGATAAGGCGCTTGCGCATTTATATCCGGTTTTTCGCGGTGTATCTTTCTGCCCAAAACGTCAGTTACTTTTATTTCCCATGAATCTGTGGGGGGATTGGCCTCACCTGAAAGTTTCAGTAAGAGGACATCCTTAAATGGATTGGGATAAACCATTAACTCCAGGTCGGGCAATACTTCGACCACCGGAGTACGCGAGTCGAAGGTCTGGTGAAATCCCTGCGTCAGTATGTAATCACCGGACTGGTGTGTTTCTATGACAAACTCCCCTGCTGACGCACTGATTTGGTAATCCTCATTTTGGAAGTCGTGACCGTAGGGAGAAATGAGCCACAAATCGGCCGTTTGGGCATATGATGAAAAGGTGAAATGAAGAAATATAACCGAAAAAATCGTAAGTCGCTGCATCATCATAAATAAATTTAAGTGTACCGATTAAAACACTATAATGCGATCGCATAAACTTTGCAAAGACAAGTAATTCAATTAACGATTGTCAACACATCCTGTATGAACATGAGCTCAGGAAAAACGAAGCACACCAAAGATGCTTTGAGGCGAAGATAACCAATTGACCCTAAAATTCCATGTAATCCCTCAAGTAAGTTTCAGAATCCCTGATGACTTAGAGTGCTTGGATCACAAAAAAGCCGGCCATTCCAGGGGTTCAGCTACCAAAAAACAGGGCCATTAACATAGAGAAGAAGTAGAACAGGAATAGGAAAAGAGATATAGCGAAGGCCACCCGGGTCCACATGGCGGCATTGCGTGAGTTTTTATGGGATTTCTCTTTTTCTCCTTTGTAGAAAAGGGTATCTACCTGAGCTGCGTAAACAATGGCTACAATTCCAAGGGGATTGCAACACAACAAGGTGACCAAAATGGATTCCAATAGCCAGTTCTTAGGTGGTTTTTCCACAGGATTTTGGGAAACCAAAGTACCTGAGCGGTACATATCGGGATTAAAAACCTCAGGCACCTCTTCATCAGGAAGGTCAATTACGGGTTTTTTCTCCTCCTCCCACAATCGCTTGAGTTCACCTGATTCGGAGGCGGGAATCCAACTATCCAGTCCCGGATGCCACACCAGTGTATCCGGCTCAATGCCCTCCTCCCGGAGTTCCTCAAAGTCAAAGGGTCCGAATTGCCGTTCCCCATCGGAGTAGAAATACCTCTTCATTCAATTGTTGATCTTAGAACTGCCTGTTCACAAAAGTACAGTACTCAAGATTACATTTGCAGGCTGGTATTTGTTTATTTTGAAAAAAAGTATTGGGCTCTGAAAAATCGGACCGAAAATAGGTGCGCCATAGCAAACTACACCATCTTTCCTTCCTTTTCAAATACATCCAAAAGGTTGAATCCAATACCCCATATTATTTTCCATCATCCAAAATGTCTATCACTAATCCAGAGACCTTGAATGGATCTAGATCATATATGCAAAGCTCGCTTATCCGTAGCGTCCAGTGCTGCTTCTTTCACCGCTTCGGCAAAAGTGGGGTGTGCGTGGCTCATTCTTGCGATGTCTTCTGCAGAGCCTCTGTACTCCATGACAGCAACTGCCTGAGCTATAAGGTCGGCAGCTCTTGGACCGACGATATGAACACCCAGCACTTCATCTGTTTCTTTGTGGGCAATAATCTTAACCAATCCGTATAAATCGCCACTTGCCCGGCTTCTTCCGAGCGCTTTGAAGGGAAATTTACCCTTTTTGAATGGAATGCCTTCTTCCTTTAGTTGTTCCTCGGTTTTTCCCACTGCGGCAAACTCGGGCCAGGTATAGACCACGGATGGGATTAAATTGTAGTCAATATGGGGTTTATGGCCGATGATTTTTTCAGCAACAAAAATACCCTCTTCCTCGGCCTTGTGCGCCAACATCGCACCCCGGATCACATCACCGATGGCATAAATATGGGATTTTGCTGTTCTGAGGTTTTCATCGACGGGAATCCTGCCATCATCATCGGTTTCCAGCCCGGCATTTTCTAATCCAAGGCCTTTGGTGTAGGGTCTCCGTCCTATGGATACAAGGCAGTAGTCCGCCTTTATTTCGGAAAGCTCCTCGCTGCCTTTTTTCTTAAAACCTACCCGGACGCTCTTCTTGGCCGGCTTCACACTTTCCACCATGTGGCTGAGATGAAACTTGATTCCTAGTTTTTTCAGGGCGCGCATCATTTCACGGCAACCGTCTTTGTCCATACCGGGCAATATAGTATCCATAAACTCTATCACGGTTACTTCGGTACCGAGGCGGGCAAACACAGAACCCATTTCCAGACCGATCACACCACCGCCCACGACTACCATTTTCTTGGGTACCTCTTTGATATTCAGGGCTTCAGTGCTGGTGATTACCCTGGTCTTATCGTAGTTAAAAACATCGGGGGTGTTGGGCTTTGAGCCGGTAGCGATGATGACCTTTTCCGCCACGAGAATTTGCTCCTCTTTTTCCGATTCGACCTTTATGGTATTCTCATCCAAAAAGGAACCGAGACCGTGAAAAACTTCCACCTTATTTTTCTTCATCAGGAATTCCACACCCTTGCAGGTTTGATCAACCACTTCATCTTTTCGACTGATCATTTGGGGCATATTGACCGCTAGATTTTCGAGGTCAATGCCGTGGTCCTTAAAACTGCCGTGGGCATTGTGGTAGTGTTCAGAGCTATCCAGGAGTGCCTTTGATGGAATACAGCCCACATTGAGACAGGTCCCTCCGAGAGTGGGATACTTCTCAATTAATGCCGTTTTAAGGCCCAGTTGTGCTGCGCGAATAGCTCCGACGTATCCACCCGGGCCTGATCCAATTATTACCAATTCAAATTTTTTGGAAGATGTTTTTTCTGCCATATCAACTTTCAGTTACTGCTTAATTATTTTTTGTTGCCTTTATTCTGACCCTTACTGGGCTTGTTTTTTGACCGGGACTTGCCGGACTGTTTATTTCCCTGGTTTTTGTCATCACGCGGCCCCTTGTTTCTGGATTGTTTGTTTCGACCGGATTTACCCCTCTTACGTCCCCTTCTCTTCTTCTTTTTGACTTCGGGCAATTCAAAGCCTTCTGAGACATCCGAGGTAATTTCGCTGTCTTCCTCTTCTGAGTGGTCGCTCAGTAGAATTCGCTCTCCGGGGAGATCCGCGGGATTTTCTCTCTTCTTGTTCAACTCCAGTACCTCCTTGACCCGCTCGACATTCAGAGCAATGAGAATCCCACGTCCACGCTCGGTCTCGTAAGAATAGTACATCAGTCGCTTGAAGATGTCGGTTTTTACCAAGACAGCTTTGCCCTTTTGAGTATATAGGTTGTCAGCCCTCTTGGGAAAGTGTTTAAGCGCGTCGATGTAAGTGTCGAGTTCATAATTCAGACAGCACTTCAGCCTTCCGCACTGGCCGGACAGTTTGGCCTGATTGATGGCCAGGTTTTGGTATCGGGCAGCAGCGGTGGTCACCGACTTGAAATCAGTGAGCCAGGTAGAGCAACACAATTCCCTGCCACAACTGCCAATTCCTCCAATTCGCTGTGATTCCTGCCGGGCACCGATCTGCCGCATTTCAATCTTGGTTCTAAACTCGCGGGCATAGGCCCTAACCAGTTCCCGGAAATCGACTCTTCCATCGGCGGTGTAATAAAAGGTGGCCTTTCGCTGGTCTGCCTGATACTCCACGTCACCAATTTTCATCTCCAGTCCAAGCGTATTGGCGATGGCGCGGGATTTTACCAGAGCGGGCATTTCGAGTTCCCGGGCTTTGTTCATTTTCTCCAGGTCTGACTCATTGGCTTTTCGCAATACTTCACGATGCACTTTGTGCTCTCTGACTTTTTTCTTTTTCATCTGGAGTTTGACCAAATCTCCGCTAAGCGTAAGCCGGCCAACATCAAAGCCATTTCCGGTATCGACTACGACAAAATCCCCGGTCCCTGTCCGGGTGTAGGATGGGTTGACAAAAAAGTCTTTACTGGCGCCATTTTTAAAGCTCACCTCCACCAGATCCGTACCACTTGGATCCTGGATATCCAGTGCAGTCAACCAATCGTAAGTATTTAATTTATTGCAACTACCTGTTGCACAATGTCCATTGTTCCCACATCCTGTGGGTTTACCGTTCTCCCCTTTACCACAACTCGCACATGACATAATTTATATATTTGACTAACCGGCAAGATCAGGCGCGGGCATTTTCCCTGCTTCGCTTCAAAGCCACTCTAAGGTCGCGACCCAATTGCACGGTAGCGTATGTTAATAATACTTTCACACTGGCATTTCTATCAATTTGCACCAGGTACTTTTCGAAACTTTCACAAATTTGCTCTATTGCAGATACAGACAAAAAGGAGGCCATTTTTCCAGCCGATGCACTGAGTTCGTCCCTCAGTCCCTCCTGCTGCACGTTTATTTTTTTTAACAAAACCTGATTGAAGTAAAACAGGCCAAAGCGAAACAAATTGCGCGCACTTTCCCTGTCACCGGCTTTGAGAAATTCATCAATAAAATCCAGGACACCGGCAGGGTCTCCGGAAAAGGCTATTCGCGACCATGTGATGAAATCCCGGTCGATTTGGAGCTGATTTTCACCCTCTAATTGCCTCAGGGCCACATTTACATTTCCCTCCGACACTGCGACGGCATTGACCGCTTCTGTTTCTCTAAATCCCTTTACACCGGTCAGCCAAGACGACAATGCCGAGGGACCGGGGCGCGGTATTCGAATCACCCTGCAACGGGAGATAATGGTGGGCAAAATCTTGTTCACTTCATTGGTAACGAGAAAAATGTGGGTGCCCGGCGGGGGCTCCTCAATGGATTTCAGCAACTTATTCCCTTCGCCACCGAGGAATTCAGGCAACCAGATCAAAAGGACCTTTCCCACTCCCTCAAAGGATTTGTACCTGATGTTTTTTTCTATGCGGTGGATCTCTTTGGCGCTGATATTCATCTTCAGGTCTCCGGCCTCCAATTTTTCATACCAATCAGCCAGGCCGAGAAAAGATCTTGAATCCATCATTTCCCGCCACTCTTCAATGGCATTTTCAGCCGTTTCTCTTGATGCAGGTACAGGGAAAGACAAACTCAGGTCCGGGTGAATGGATTTATCAACTTTCATACAGGCAGAGCAAACCCCACAAGCCAAGCCTTCAATGGGTTTATTGCACAGCAAACTTTTGGCAGCAAACAGGGCCAGTGGCAATTGTGCACCGCCGTCTTGGCCGGCGAATAAAACTGCATGTGGCAAAGACCTACGCTCCAAAGCAGATTGGATCTCATCTCTGATAAGTGCCGATACCGGTATATGATCGATGACCATTTGTTCTTTTTTCAAAACTTCTCCTCCTCCTAGCCTAACGCTCCATTGCAACACACCCATTTTATTCAATCCTCTTCACCTACTTATCATCCCGACTCTACTATTTAAATGGGCAAAAAAATACATGACATATTTTTGCAATAACAAAAGTACGAAAAGGTTTTTGATGCGCAGCCCATTGAGCGTAAAATATTGATCATTCAGGAATTCCGTAAATGGGTGAGTAAAGAATTCTTGCGGTTGTACTCTATTTCCACAAATAAGATTCCATCAAAACAGGGGGGATTATAAATATCATTGAATGATAATTTTTCAAGGGTTATGAACGAATCCCCGAAACCGGGGTTACAGAATAAAAAGCATGTCAAGAGTAATATCTGTTTACAGAAAGGGTCACTTTAATGCGGCCCACAGGTTGTACGTAAAGGATTGGGATTTCGAAAAGAATGAGGAGGTGTTTGGATTATGTAACAACCCATATTACCACGGTCACAACTACGAAATTGAGGTTTGCCTGACCGGGGAAATTGATCCGGTGACTGGCATGCTTATCAACTTAGATCAACTCAAAAAGATCATCCGGGAGGAGGTTGAGGAGTACTTTGATCACAAAAATCTGAATGAACAGGTTGAGGAATTTAAGGATCTGAATCCCACTGTTGAAAACATCTGTGTTATCTCTTACGAGCGTTTGAGAAAAAAACTCGACTTAAAATACAAATTGCGGGTTAGACTTTATGAAACAGAGAGGAATTATGCAGAATATGGCGACTGAGGGTTTCTCAGTGGTGTAAAAATGATTTAAGCGCAGTGAAAAAAGTAAAAACATTGGTCTGAGACAGGCAATAATATCCCTGCTTAAATATACCCGGTTTAAGGAATCACTTAAATCTGAGTGAAATTTCAATTCAATCCTTCAATTCTGCTTTGTCACTGCTTATTTAGACGGAGCGTCCTGATCAAATTGTTATCCTGGCCAAAGAGTTTTACGAAATATAATCCCGGCTGGAGGTTTGAGACATCAATTTGTCTTCCTGTAGCATGATTGGAGGAATGTACCATTCTGCCAACCACATTGAAGATTTCTAAGCGATCGATATTTTTCTCATTTTGGATATTAAACACATCGGTGGCTGGATTGGGGTAAAGGCGGGGAGTCCCTGATTCCAACCTTTCCACTTCCACTGATGAAGTTTGATCCGCGTAAAAAGTATATGTAAATTCATAAACGATTTCAGGGGTATTTTCTTCATACATGAAGAGCCTGACGAAAGCAGAGTCGCCATCAGAACCATTGGGATAAAGGTGAGTGGTCATATCAAATGGCTGATTGGGCTCGACATCGAAATACATACTGTTAACATGAGGCTGGTAACAAATAATCGGATCACAAATGGCAGTTTCCCAATTTCTTTCCAGGAAAACCTCTTCTCTTTCCCAAACAAGTGTAGCTTCTCCAGGGCCCTCATATACCATTCGGATAGTGGCTGCTATGTCCTGTGTAGTTGTTCCATCTAGCTCAAATTCTTCAATAATAAAATCAGCACCTGAGATGGATATTATCTGCGATTGCAAATTACCTGCAGCCGCGAGGAGAAAGACGATTAGGGAAATGGATAAATATTTATTCATAATGATTTCGATACCAATATATTTATTCGCTACAAATATAGGAACATTACTGGGAAAAAAAAAGTTCGGACACCGATTTTTTTATCAGTGTCCGAACCCTTTAACGTATTTCAAACTTAATTCCGACCGTGTTATTCAACCACGGTAATTCTTTCAGCCATTTGAGCTTTGCCATCCGAGATAACTACGAAATAGGTGCCTGCGGAATTGGGTTGCCACTGAAGGCTATGAGTTCCAGGGCCCATACTTGCGCTTGAAGAAATGGTCTCAATTTTCTGTCCAAGTACATTGAAAATTTCAATGGTCAGGGTCTCTCTTTGGTCCAACTCAAGCGAAATATTCACCAAATCAGTAGCCGGATTGGGGAAGACGTTGACAGATTCAACAGAGGTCAGTTCCTCCGACACATTGGAAATCAGAGACTCCACACAATCCAGGTATGCAGGCTTAAAGGAGGCCTGGAATACATCCGGGTTTTGTGAAGCATTGAATCCAACCGCTTCGACGATTATTTCACTTTCTGCCACATTATCCAAATTGGGGCACACCATTAAAAAGGTGGGAATTCCTCCATTTGGTGATATTTCATGATTGAAAGCATAGTGGGCAAACAGCTGTCTATTGATGATACCCGTGTACTTAAATTTCGGATAGGTACCACCCCACAAATCGGCCAGGTCATTCATCATTTCGTCTGTATTATCAGTTGGTTCGATGGTAATGCCGTAAACATTAAGAGGGTGTTCTTCTTCCTCATTAAATTCCTGGTAAAATGCATCCAAAGCTGGCACACTGAACTCACAGGGAGGACACCATGAGGCCAGGAAATCCAAAACTACAATTCTTCCAGCTTCCAGATCCTCGTGAATCGAATGGAAGTCACCCTTAGAATCCGTGGCACTAAAATCAGGAATTGCAGGCCAAACATCGAATTGGGCGGACAAAGACCGATCAATGTCGTTATCAGGATCAATTCCATTCATCGCTATTATTTCAATCTGCAAACTCTGCGCGTCACCTACTACTAGTTCCAGGGCCTGTTCGTTCTGGAAACGATAGGTATCATCTGGTAAAATTTCGAGTTCCTCATACACCTCTGTCCAGGATTCATTATTGAAGGTATATTCAATTTCTAATTGCTCTATCGTTGACAAACCTCTGTTTCTGACGCTCATTTCGATATGGCGCTCACCTCTTAAAGCAACTCCCAGAGAAAGTCCGGGAAGACGAGTATCATCTGCCCCGGTAACTAATCTTACATCATTCTCCAACCTGGATCCAACAACTAAGTTATTGATCAAAAGAATGAACATGTCATTGGAGTTGTTCCGGAATGCGAGGTGCACCGAGTCGCCCACAAAATCGTCCAGTCCAACACTGCGCTCCTGCCAGGAGGTCATTTCAGCTCCGATTTCAAATAGCAAAACATCGAAGTCCTCCTTTTCATTTCCTGTAGTTGAAGCCCAAACCTGGTACCCATCGGGGAAACTTCCATCAACAGCTTGTGCTTCCCAAAACAGTTCCAATCCCTCCTCCGGGATTTCCAATCTAGGCAATATCATCCACGCATCGGCCTGTCCTGCAGGTTGGAACCAGGAGGTACTGGCTGCGGCATACCCTCCTTCAACTTCTAAAAGGCTCCAGGCCGGACCAATACCAGCCACATTGGGTGCCGGTGTAGCATCGGTGGCAATGGTGGTAATGCCTTTCCAATCCTGGTCATTAAAGTTGTTCTCGTAAATAACTTGTCCGGTGAGTGTAGATGCACCGACAAGTATCATGGCAAATAAACAAGTAAAAATTCTTTTCATTGAGCAGATATTTAAAAGTTAATCAAAATATTATCACCAACAAATATAGCTATAATATTGCTTTGCGCAACTTTTCGCCAATTTTTTTTAGTAATTAACCTCAAAAGAATGTGTACTTTGTCCTCCTTTCTGGCTGTTGACCGAAACTTCTATTTCTGAAGGGCTGCCTTTTACAAACCATCGAAGATGTACACTTCCCATTCCGCCAATATTAGACACACGCAGCGCTTCAGGTTCATAAACCTGCTCATCGCCCACAAGCAGGTCGGGGTTTTGCATAACAAATCCAGCTACCACCTCTGCCCCACTTAAGGTAATCACATTCGGAGGACTGATTCGGTTTTTTAGATCGTGGCTTGAATGTGTAGGAGTAGCTCTTAGATTGTCAATCGTCAAATTAATTTCCGTTAGGTTTCTACTTATTTCCCGGGCAGTGGGCTCACGAACGTCTAGCAGGGGCATTTGGTGTGCATGGTAAAGTGTAAAGGCCATATTTCTATGAGCATCTTCCTCCAGTAAAAACCCCGGGTGGTTTCGCACGTAATTCTTCTTGGGGCCACCAATTTCTATCGGCCCAAACTGCGGGTGATCAAATGGTTCCCACTCCACGTATCCGTCTCCGAAAAGCAGGTATTTGTCAAATTCATAAAACTGTTTGTTTTCCCATCTCCCAATCTGCTCATCGTCGTGAAATAGCAGGTAAGAAGTCATCAACTCATTTACGAATGAATAGACTCCTCGCACTCCGTGAAAGAAATCCACATCCCCGCCAAAGACTGAATACAGGTCTTTATAAACTGTGAGATACCGGTAGCCCGGGACTATCTTTTCGCCCTTTTCACCTATCAGGTCATAAACCCTCAAATCACTTCGATCGTAGGAATCTCTGTCCTCCTCTGCACCGGGTCCCCTCAAAAACATACCGCCATAGTTGTGGTAACTCTGTGCCCCTGCAATATTGGGCTTGCTCAATACAAAGTCCTTTACCGCACGGTTTTCCGGGCTTGCGAAGGGGAACATCAGCGCTCCTCTCTGAACATAATCAGGTTGCCAGTTCCAGCCCCAGTCTCTGTTGGGATCGTAATAACCTGTCCGGTCTTCATTGACGCGGCCATCACCATCCTGGTCAATTCCCTCGTATCCCAACAGTTCATATTTCCCTCTTTCTCCCTCAGGGGCACGTATCATTCGAAGCGGGTTATTTGGGTCCTCTATCCACCGCCCATTGGGGTTTTTTCGCCTCATCATTGTTATGTGGCCATCTCCATTGAGGTCATCAAACCCATCCTCATCGACTTCCCAGTCGCCATCGTCGTCAAACGGCATCAGACCGGAGCGCGGGCTATTGGGATTGTTGGGTTCATAAATAAAGTAATCTCTGCCGTCGGGATTGATGGTCGGTAGGATGTAAAAAGTGCGGTCACGCAACAGATTGGTGATAAAGGGAATGGTGCCGTGATTTTCCGCCAAATACCAGGCGGTGTACATAGCTATTTCCGTGCCCTGAAGTTCATTAGGGTGTACATTGGCCTGTATAAAAAATGCTGGTTTGTCATCCGGGTCCCCTTTTTTAAAATCGCTAATGGTCAGGGCCAAAATATCATTACCCTTATAGGATTGACCGATGACCTCCAGCCTTACCAAATCGGGATGCGCCTCCACCATCCGCTCACAAAAATCCAGTATTTCAGCATTGTCGTGGTAGCGATTCCAGCTCATTTGGACAGCCGGATCATGGGGTGTTCCTATGGCTCTCAAACCGGGTTTGCCATCCTGGGCATTTACTGAACTATAAAATCCGGGCAGAATCATCCCGACTGTTAGAAAAATGATTGCCAACTTTAGAATTGCCGACCTCATAGGCATATTAATTTTTTCCTCAAAAATTTTCAAAATTGTACACGGTCTATAATCCCTAGCGCAACTCTAACTTCACGCTGTCGTCAAATGTCATGGGGTGAGCAGCCTCAATTACTACATTCCCCCTGCCGGAAACCAACCAGTTAAATTCAAAATACTCACCGGGCGCCAGGCTTTTGTGGAAGTCGCGATAATGTCCAACGAGCAACTCCTGACCTTCCTCCAATAAAATCCTGACCCGAATATCTCTTACCCAACGTGTTCTGTCACCGAGTGCCGTGCTGGTCGGGAGCAGACCGGTATTCACTACCCTGCCGCGCACCCTGAATACCCTGGTCTCCAATTCCTCCACACGAACATCTTCGATCTTTAACTTGGGCATTTTTTCTGCAAAACCATGGATGAAGTTGTACTGTTCATCGATGACTTCGACCATGTATTCCGGTGGTGGATTGTGTCGCACAAAAGGCTTAAAACCACCGACTTCTGCCTTTCTCCCTGGAAAATCCGGGTGGTTTATCTCCGTCCAATCCACGAAATAATCCTCAATCCCCTCATTTTCCGCCCATTTGATGTACCGGAGGTCATAGTTCTTCAGTAGATCCCTGACTAATCTATTTTCACCGTTTTCATCTATCGTATCCACCGCCATGGGAGGAAGCCAACCTGGGTTGACAAAACTGAATCTGCAGTAATGAAAGTAGGCCCAACTGCTAAAACTACCCGGTCCCTGGCTCATTTCCGGGGCATCCTCAAAACTGACAACTTCTTGAAACCATCCGGCTACCTCTTCAGAAACTGCAGCATCGCGCTCTAGCGGCCCGGCAACAACCCGTTGACTAGCTTTCCGGGGGTCGTATGGAACCGGGTGGCTGAGGTTATTTTCCCTGGTGTAGGAAAACACCGCGTAAATATTCCACCGATCAAATAAAAATTCAGCAAGGGCGCGATTCTCTTCTTCCGACACTGCGTGTTCCCCCGCTCCGGGTTGAAAGGCTGGGTAATCAAAAGAGAAATTCATGTTGAGATTGATGCCTCCCTCACCATCTTCATTGAACTCTCCATCCTTATCCATGTCAACACCTTCGGAGATGAGCCTGTACAACACGGATGTCCCTTTTCGATCCTCCAATGGCACCAACACCCTGTCGTCCTCGTCATGACCGATGTAATTTCCCGATGGGTCTTCAATTCTCACTTTGGTGATTAAACCATTACCATCCAGGTCATTGTATGGGTCTTCACTTATTCTGCCATCGCGATCAATGTCCGTTTCCCTTGCATTGAAATACCGTTCATAGCGCAAATCGCCGTGATATTGAGCATATGCATCGGGACTCAGTACAGGTACGATGTAAAAATAAAAGCGGTCCATTAGCCGGCTGCCCTTGAGGCCGTCTTCTGTCAGTATTTTCTCGGCAATTCCCAGCACAGTATGGGTTCCCGCAGGATGGGTGCCATCTACCCCTGCGAGAACGAGGAAACCGGGTGTTAGTTCTTCGTCCCCGCTCCCTACTTTCAGCATCCAAACGTCATTGTCGCCCGGGCTGGTCGCAAGGCTTTTAAGGCTTGCCTTGTCTGGCGCCAAATTCTTTAGTTCAGTTAATTGTAATTCAATCTCTTCCAGCGTTCTGTAGTCCTCCTGGGAATTCCCAAAAGGCATAAGAGCCCATAGGCCAATTAATGATAAAAATAGTACACGCATATTTTTCCCTAATTGAGTAAAGTCAGCGCAAGTTATATAAATTTATATATTTGAGGTCAATTGTGACACAATTGCGTTAGCCGTGAGCTAATAAACACTAGAAATTTCTATTGTAAGGCTACGTTTTTGAGACCGTCCTGATTAAGTAAATTTTATTACATCCGAATTTAGGAATGGGAAAAAAGACAAAGGGAAAACGAATAGCTATAATAGGAAACGGGATAAGTGGTGTAACGGCCGCCAGGTTTATCAGAAAGCAGAGCAATTACGAAATTCATATCATTTCAAAAGAGACAGACCATTTTTTTTCTAGAACCGCGCTCATGTATATTTACATGGGCCACATGAAATACGAACATACCAAACCATACGAGGATTTTTTCTGGGAGAAGAACCGCATCAATTTGATCAGGGGGGAAGTTTCCCGGCTGGATTTTGAGCAGAAGACCATCCACTTTAATAAAGATTTTGGGGAAGAAACCAGCTATCCCGCTCCCGATGAACTCTCCTACGACCTGCTCATCCTGGCAACCGGATCGAAGACGAAATACTACAATTGGCCCGGGCAGGAACTAAAAGGAGTGAACGGGCTCGTCAGCTATCAGGACCTGGAATACATGGAGAAACAAACCAGGGATATTGAGCGCGGAATAGTTGTAGGTGGTGGACTCATTGGGGTGGAAATGGCAGAGATGATGGCCAGTCGTAAAATTCCCGTCACTTTTTTGGTGCGCGAACCGCATTTTTTCGGAAATGCCATACCCGAAGAGGAGGCAAAAATGTTGAGTAACCACATTTTAGATCACGGCATTGACCTCAGGCTAAATACAGAAATCGCTGAAATAAAGGGGAATCAAAACGGCCACTGCGAGGCTGTCATTACTACGAAAGGAGAGCAGATAACCTGTCAATTCGCTGGCATCACCACCGGGGTTACGCCCAATGTGGATTTCCTGAGGAATAGTGGTCTGGAAATAAACCGGGGCATTTTGGTGGATGAGTATCTGAGAACCAACATAGAGGGAGTTTATGCCGCGGGGGATTGTGCCGAATTGAAAAATCCACCTCCCGGGAGAAAACCCATCGAACCTATATGGTACACCGGACGAATCATGGGAATGACCGTAGCAGCTTCCATTTGTGCAGGACTGACAAAGTACGAACCCGGCATTTGGTTCAACTCCGCCAAGTTTTTTGACATCGAGTACCAGGTTTACGGCCACGTGCCACCCACCATCCCGGATGACCTAGATTCTTTTTACTGGCAAGACCAAAAGACCCCCCGCTGTTTCAGATTGGTTTTCACCAAAGGGGAGGAACAAATCACTGGTGTACACGGATTTGGGGTACGTCTGCGGCATGAAGTTTTTGAAAAATGGATTGCAGATGGAAAAACGGCCGACGAGGTAATGGCCGGACTCGGCGCTGCAATCTTCGAAGCAGAATTTACAAAGGCCATCGAAAATGATATGATCAAAGCCTACAACCGGACTCGAAATAAAAATCTGAAACTGCGCCAAAAAAGAGGATGGCGAAGTGCATTAAATGTCCTCACCGGCAAATCATAAAAAATTTATTCAATGTCTGACCAAAGTTTATCTATTGCAAATCCAAACCCATTGTTCACCGGCTTCTGGGAGAAATTTGCCCTCGGCATTTTTGCAGTTGTTCTGCTGTACGTTGTTGTGCTTATGTCAGGTACTGATCCATTGGGATCCTTGCGTTCCTTTTGGGCCATTTCCATTGCTCTTACCGGTGCCACTTTGCTGTTCACCTGGCAAAAATATCGGAAAACCACCCCCGGCATAAAAAACGATGGGGTTTGGTTTAGCGGGATGATGGCAAGAGGTGCTATCGGCTGGATACTGGGTATTTTCCTGACCGGCTTTTACGTGCTGTTGTACTGGTTTCCCGAAACCCTCGGAATAGGTCAGGGTGCGGACGGCAGCAATGTAGGGCTGATTGCCGTTTTTGACCCTTTCAGTTACTGGATAAAGGGTCAGCCTGCCAGCGAGTGGTTTATGTACGGCTTTTTCTATTCCGTGGCCATTTTACTGATGGGAATTAAGTTCCTGGTAAAATACAGGCACAGCAGCTACCACCAGATCAGAACCTTTTCAGTCATATTCTTTCAATTGGCCTTTGCCTTTACCATCCCCGAGATACTTTTGAGCCTGAATATGCCATACAACAATTTCTTCAACATGTGGCCGCTGAACTACTATTTCTTCTTCGATTGGAATATCAACCAAATGATGGAGGCCGGTACCCTCGGGATTTTCATGCTGGGCTGGGGAATCGCTCTGGTGCTGATAATCTCTCCACTGCTCACTTATTTTTACGGAAAGCGCTGGTACTGCAGTTGGGTCTGCGGTTGTGGCGGGTTGGCTGAAACAGCAGGGGACCCCTTCAGACATCTGTCCGACAAATCCCTCAAGGCATGGAAAATTGAGCGGTGGATGGTACACCTGGTGCTGGTATTTGCAGTGGTCATGACTGCCCTGGTTTTTTACTCCTTTTTCAGTGGAAAGTCCAGTATTTGGATTTTTGACAGTTACCAGATCAGAGCCTGGTATGGGTTTCTAATCGGAGCTGCTTTCTCGGGGGTTGTAGGGGTTGGGTTCTACCCCATCATGGGAAGCAGGGTCTGGTGTCGGTTTGGCTGTCCGGCCGCAGCTATATTGGGTATTCAGCAGCGGTATTTCAGCAGATTCAGAATTACCTCGAATGGCAGCCAGTGCATCTCCTGCGGCAATTGCAGCACTTATTGCGAAATGGGAATAGATGTCAAATGGTACGCACAGAGAGGCCAGGATATTGTCCGCGCATCCTGCGTTGGGTGTGGCATCTGTGCATCTGTTTGCCCACGGGGTGTACTACGACTCGAAAACGGACCGGAAATCAACCAAAGGGCCTCCGAACAACGGGTAATTACCGTTCAGGGATTGAAGATGGATGTCTGATGCTACCATCATGGAATGGGAGACTGGATTTGGTAAAAAAATTTTAGCCGTATATATGCTTGAGGTCTTTTTTCGGATACATGTAATCGGCAAAACGTATATCCTCATCTTCAAAATTTGACCAGTATTCCGCATAGGATTCCAGAATAGAAATTCCGCAGGTGGGTATGTTGTCAGGGCCTAAATTGGTGAGTTCATCTACCAGGTAGGTTATCCCGGGGTTGTGGCCAAAAAAAATGGCTGAATTCGCCTCCTCGTCAATTTTGTGGATGTTTTCCAACAGAGTATTCACCGAGGCGTGATAAATCGAGTCGCGTACCCTCATTTTTTCCTCAGAAACACTAAACTCATTGAGAAAAAATTTCGCTGTTTGAAGAGCCCTCACCGCGCTGCTGCTCAACCAGGCATCGGGTAAACCCACCCTTTCTTTCAACAGTGCTGCCATTTTGGGAGCATCCCTGTTTCCGCGTTTATTCAAGGGGCGTTGGTGATCGCCACGACTCAGATCATCCCAACTCGATTTGGCATGTCTGACTAGTATTAGCTTTTTCATCTTTTGGGACAAAGATAATAAACAGGTCAACTTTTGTGCACACCATTGGTTTTCGGAATTAACCATCCAAAAACCGCCAAAAATCTGTAGAAAGGCCTTAACTTTACGGAAATTCGCAGAAGGGGTATGTATTTGTATGGTCAAATCCCGGTTGTGGAAAGTGTTGAAGAGGAATTGAATTACTTAAATGGCATCGAAGAAAAGGAATCTCAGGGGGCATACTGCCAAAATTCTCTCACAGGTAAAAGAAGAGGACCTGAGGTATGCTGTTTTGCAATACGCCAGGACTCACAAAGATTTCAAGGACTTTCTGCACTTGCATTTCCTCCACCTCTTACCGGATGAAAATCCCAGGAAAAAGTACGCCCATTTCCTTTCCGGTTTTTTGAGAAAATACCTGGACAGGCCGGATAAGATCACCAATCGAAGCACCAAACAAATTCTCAATGCACTGGAGGAGTTGCGACAGCAAGCCAGAGATTTGATTTCGACACGAAACTACCTGGAGTCCTACGCAATTTTTATCAACTTACTGCTTTACAACTCCCTGCTTATCGAGCGCACAGCTCCCAATGCACCGGTGGAGCTAACTGATTTTCAAGAAGTGTTGATCTCCTCCTTTGCCGACATGCTGGAGTTAGAGCTACCCAGGCCTCTTCTCAATGAAATTGAGATCGAGTTGAAGTCCATGTTATTGACCGGGAGCATTTTCCCACTGCATCCGACGCTCAATCCGCTGGCTCTTTTGCTCATGCGTGCAGATTCTAGTTCCAGGCGGAAAGCCCTTCTTAATGAATATATCAATTACCTGGAGAATCATCCCCCGGAACCGGGCATACTAAGGGCGAGCTGGGCCGCAATGCTTCACCAGAGCCTTTTGTATAAGAACAAAGCCACCACCCTGTTGCTTTTGGAAGGAGAAGTCCTCAAGGGTAAAGAGATTTACAAACTGGCCTTTGAATTCTTAAATGGGGGCAAGACTGATGAAATGGACCTCCTGGTCGATAGCGCCTTAAAGCACTACGGCCCGAAACTCGAACACTACTTTCTCGAACCCAAACTCATCAGCCATATCAAAGCGGATGATGACAAAAGCGCGATGTCCACCATGCAGCGTATTCTAAAAAGTCCCTATTCAGACCATATATCTTTGAAAAAATTGTTGCGAAATATCGACCCGGCAGAAAAGAAAATCTTTACAGGGATGGCGGAAGATTTTGTCAATCAAAAAAACTTCAGCACAAACAGGCTCAAGGTCATTGCTGTTTTTCTGTCCTGGCTGGAAAAAGAGGATGACCTTTTTGAAATGATAAAAGAACACGGAGATGTGTGGTCGATGATAGAGTTCAATTCATACCTCGGAGACAGGAAAAAGAATGAACTGTTCGACTACTACAGAGAATATCTGATCCAATATTTAGACAATCACATCGGGCGCATGAGCGTGGAACACACCCGTAAACTACTTTCCCATATTCGCGGCAGTGGGATGTATCGACTGGCTGACAAGCTGGAAGACGAAATGAAGTCAGAATTTAGCCATAGAAAGAGTTTTGCAAGACGCGGTCGCTGAACAGCTTACACTAATCGGACTTCAAAAAAATCCCAATAAACCATGATTGAAAATACAATCCGATGAAAATTGAGTTGATCGCACTGGGAAAGACGGCTGAGAAATACCTGAAGACCGGAATCGAAAAATACACCAAAAGACTGTCCCACTACAAGCCGCGAGTCGATTATACCGAAATACCCATTCCCTCTAAACTATACAGCGGCTCAGATCAAAAGCGCGCCATGGAAACGGAGGCGGATTTAGTTTTTAGGAAAATCAGCGATTCAGACCACCTGACCTTGCTGGACGACAAGGGAAAGATGTACAGTTCTGTGGAATTTGCTGCCCGGTTTGAAAAAATGTTGCTAAGTTCGCACCGAAAATGGATCCTATTGATCGGGGGACCATTTGGCTTTTCAGCCGAATTAAAAGAGCGGGCCGACAGTCTATTGTCTCTGTCCAGAATGACCTTCTCCCATCAAATGGTGAGATTGATAACTCTGGAGCAGCTCTACAGGGCCCAGACAATTATTAACAAACAATCCTACCACCACGAGTAAATTAATTTATGGAGCATTTTTCTGCCACGGTTATATTAGTCATCATTACCTGCATCATTTCGTACCAGGCTTTCAATCAACCGCACCTCATTGAGAGATACAAACACTATCCGGTCAGAGAAGCCGGCATGGGAGAATTTTACAGATTGCTGTCTGCGGGTTTTTTGCACGGTGGGTGGCTGCATCTGTTGATCAATATGTTTGTCCTGTGGATGTTCGGTGAGATAGTCGAGAACATGTACAAGGTTTTATTTGGCAATACCCTCGGGGTCATACTCTATGTAGTCATGTATCTGAGCTGCATAGCGGTAGCCAATGTGGGTACATTTTTCAAACACCGCAACAATCCGTCCTTTGCCAGTATTGGCGCATCCGGTGCAGTGAGTGGCGTGGTTTTTATCTACATTCTGGCAGATCCCTGGGCCTTACTTTACCTTTACGGTCTTATTCCCATTCCCGGTATAATAGCGGGAGTATTGTTCTTGTGGTACAGTAGCTGGGCTGGAAAGAGAGGGGGTGACCTGATCGATCACGATGCGCACTACTACGGGGCAGTTTACGGTGTGGCATTTACCATTTTACTCAATCCGGGTATGCTCTGGCTCTTTTTCGAAAATTTATTTGCCGGAATCAACTGAAAATTTAGTGTGGCAAGTAGAATGAACCTGACGAAATAACCGGCTCGCAGTAACTCACATAAAAAACGGGCCCTGGTACTATTGAAGGGAAACGATTCTGTAAAATGTACCAGAGCCCTTGTACTGGCCGATGATTTGCGACCTTGATTCTCGCTTAATAAACAAAGTTTGCAACCTATATTCGGCTTAATGGTTAAAGGCCATTTGCATGGGTTTTCGTCCTTTTGAAAAACTCCACAATTTTTACCTGCCTTTTAATTTTCAGGATTCACTAGTATTTCAATCATCACATTGTAATGCTCACCAGTCAATCGGTCTTCTAACTCTGAGATGTTGATCTCCAGTCCATACTCCCCGCCCGTGTACTCCAGTCCCGAGGGTACGAGACTGGTTCTATCCGGGTTTATTTCATAATCGATATCCAAACAAAGTAAATCTAATTTACTGATAACAGTTCTGACAGGAAGATTAAAATCCACCTCCAGAGCCAAATTCACGCATTCGGCTCCCGCCACAACCTGGAGGAAAATCAGTTCACTGTTGTCATTGACCTCAAAAACTGCCTGAAGTTGATCTTCGGGATTCATTAAATACAGGCTGTCCTGCCATTGAATCTCACCGTCATCTGCCCTTGTAAATGTATAATTTACGGTCATATCAATAGCGGGATCAAAACAGCCAAACACATCTTCAACAAACAATTCGGACTGCAAAAAATCGAGTTCGGCCTCTATACTGACTACCTTACCCTCGCTGTCAATCACCTCAAATGTACCGGCTTCCCAGGAACTACAATTTGGTAGTTGGTAAGAATTTTGTGTTCTATCAAATGGGATCACGAGGGGTTGTAGTTCATCGACCAAAATGCGGATCATCCCTTCTTCTGGCATGTCCCGGGGCCTGCAGTAACCGAAATCAAGTTCGAGCATTCGGGTATCGGTCAGGGTGAACTCGACCGGTTCTAAATTACGGGACTCACCAAGAGGGGCAAATTCCTCCTCTGAAACAACACTGCCGCAGAGGTCTCTGATGGACAGTTTAAATGATTCATTGGCCGGCATTCTCGAAAATATAAAATCACCAACAGCGGATGAGGCCCCCTCAAACCTGTAGCCTCCAAGTTGAGGAAAAGTCACTTCTACTTTTCCGGTAGCTGGCTGATCGAGATCCATATAGGCCAGTTGACCGCTCAGAGAAACCGGTTTGCCTGCCGGGTGTGCAAAACTCCACATACCGCTTTGTGGCAAAACCAGCTCAGTTACACTACCTCCATCCACGGCGTTCTTTTTCCATTCGATCCACTTCCACCCTGAGGTATTATAGTGGTACAAATGATGTGGGCGATTTCCGCTGCCCAATGCTGGGTGGTCAGGAAGAGAAACAGTCATCCCGTCGTACAATTCAATGGCATCGCCTGCCGGAGTATTGAACTCCACGATAGCGACAGCTGTCGAAAACAAGTTGATCTGCTCTCCTTCCTGATTTATTGCAGTTCGGCCTCCTATCTCTTCGGTGTGAAAATTTGAGTTTTCAGGGGTGTTCCAGTACAAGTAAAACTCAACGATTCCACTGTAGTCCCCAAACGCCCCGGGTGTTATTTTTACATGCATCCCACCTGGCAGGTCAATTTTCGCGCCTTCATTGGTGTGAAAAACATGGGTTTCTGATTTTTTGGGCATCCTAATGGTGGCATTGGAAATGCAGTTTCTCACCAAATCTACTTGTTTAATAGTAGAGAATTTACCCTGGGCCTCTACCTCGAGTACCGCGTATTCTCCCCTGTTCAAATAGGAGGGCACAAAAAAGGCTCCATAGTCATTAGCTTCAACGGTAAGGAACTGGTATGCGGTTCGAACCCTGATAGTGGCATTGGGAATGGACTCTCCACTTTCATTTTGGACAACCCCTGAAATAGCCGCCGGAATCAACTCCTGCGGTCCGGGAAATACCGGATCGTCAATATCGCTGCGCTCCTCTTTTATGCAGGACTGAAAAAGTGTCATTGCCAGTAGTAAGGCAATCAGTCCAAAAACACCAGTGTGGAATTTACTCCTTATCATTTTAAATGATTTTCCGGCCATGTATTTTTCAAACTGCCGAATTTACAATCAACTGGGTAAACCCTTCAAAATTGAAAACGTGGCAGAGACGGGCCATTTTTTAAAAACTTCTTCTGACTCCCATTCCGAGATTCAGCAAAGTAACACTCATTTCTATATCCTGACCGGTGCTGAGCCAATCTCCTGCGTGGTGATGGTATCCGGCACGGGCGTAAAAACTCCATTGGTCGGTCAGTTTGTATCCGGCCAGGAAATTAACCCTTACATCGGAAAACCACCGGCGATCATAATCACCCGATTCAAAAGACCTGAATTGGTCGCCATCGACCAAAATATAGCCACTGTGATTTTCAAAAATATTTACAGCAATTCCCAGACTCAAGCCCAGTTTCAAATTGTCATGCTCTTTCATATACTCGACCAGTACTGGTATCCGGACAAATTCGTGCACATTGGGTGCCCGCAGTCTCTGTTCAGTCCTCACAGCGGCCAGTACCGCACCATCCACCCAGACAAGCTCACCTGAATCATCGATAAAGTAGTAAGCCTCCGGGCTGTATTTCATATTGAATTCAGCACCCTGACGCCTAAAGTCAAACTCCCTGGTAATGCGCTGGTATTCCAAACCGGCGAGTAAGCTGAAATTGCCCGGCGTTTTCAAATTGGTCATAGCTCCTGTGGAGAAGGAAAACCACGGCCCGGTGTAATCGCGGTATCCGTCTTTTAATCGCTGCCCTGTGGCCGATGTGGCCCTAAAGCGATTTCTGACAATGTCTGCATTGAAATACAGGTCAATAAAGCCGGAGCCTGCAATATTTTCATCACCGATTTGCGAGGTGGAAAACTCTTCCCAATTAAATTCCTTCAGAGCAAGGAGTACAGGATCTGAAAGTTTTAAGGGTGTGGGTTTGCCGTAAATAATATCTGAATGTGGAATCCGGTCGCTGAAATCGCCTTCCAAAATTGCGGGAAGAGTTCCCGTTTCTTCTCCTTCCATCAGTGTCCCGAAGGCCAACTCTGACCATTCATCGGACAACAGCTGCAGCTCATCGATCCAGCCAGATTCCTGAATAGCTTTCTCAGTGATTTCTGAAGGAGTCTCCTCATGCACTTCCGTCGTGGAAACAGCGCCATAAGCGGATTCAATTTCTCGCTCATATTCAGCTTCCATAAGGTCAGCCTCAACCGGCGATTCTAGTGTACCTCTATCCTCGGCAGTGATGTAATAAGCGGTGATGTCATCCACAGCGTCATCATGCCTACCGGAGAGCGTAACGTCCTCGTCCCCGTATTGATTACGGGTGTATTCCAAGCCCTGGACAGATTGTAGATTGTGAGGCGCATCCGTGGTTTTGGTGACCACTTCTACTGACATTCCCCCTTTAGTAAAACTATCCGGTGGCATTTGATACAAAAGAAATGCACCTAGCAATAGAACGGCACCTCCCGCGCCAATCCATGCCCAAAACACCAGTCTTTTACTCCTTTTGCGAATCGCCATCCAAATGGCACCTTTTTCCTCCCGGCTCAGCGGAACCTGATAATTGGATGCGACTTCTCTGAAAGCCCTGTCCATCCCGTTATTGTAATTATCCATAATACTTTATTCTGTTACCACATTAAAAAATTGCAGTGTTCGATTCTATGATTTTACTTTTTCACATTGACCTTTCTATTGATCCATTCCTGTAGTTTCTTGCGGGCCCTGAACAAATAAGAGCGAGCGGTAGCCGAGTTAATTCCGGTAATCTCTTCGATTTCACGGTGGCTGTAACCCTCTATCACATAGAGATTGAAGACAATCTGATGAGATTCGGGCAATTCAGCAAGGTGTTTTAACAAGTCGTCTTTAAAAAGCTTATCGGGCAGACGGCCGGGTCCATTGGAGGATCTGGTAAGGTCTTCATCAGTTAGGTAGTATCTTTTATGGCGTTGAATAAACCTCACTGCCTCACGGGAAACTATTTTATTCATCCAGCCAAAAAGCTGTTCATCACTTCGGTAGTCAAATTTTTTCAATCCTCGAAAAATGCGGATGTACGCTTCCTGCAGACAGTCTTTGGCTCCGGAACGTTCTTTAATATACCGCATTGCGACGCCCATCATCTTATCTGAGGTACGGTCAAAGAACTCCCGTTGGGCTTTTTCCTGCCCATTTTTTATTTCCTGAAGAAGTTCCTTCCAATCGGCCAATTCGCCTGTTGTTTATTTTAATAAAGCACAATGCGACTCCGCTAATATCCCGGGAAGGAATCCTATCCCAAAATCATCGTCCATACAATTCGTTTCCCGTTTGAAGTAAGTCCACTTTCAGTGGTGGCAACCGGTAATTTGGTTCAATTTAGTCACGGATGAATATTTCAGTGCAAATCGACGACCAAAATGGATATACGATCACCCCATCCTGTTGCTTGTACATGATCTTTCTTCACCCCTTATAAAAGTCTGTGACGCCCATTTGTGGCAGCTGAGGTCATATTTTTTCCAAACAATTTACCCTCGTGTCAAAAAAAGGATCTTTAAGCATTGAAATTCAGCAACTTATGATTTAGACCCAAATCGTTTGAGGTCAAGGCGGTCAAGCAATAGCACTAAAAGAAATCCAAGAGCGAATAGAATAATGGTTAGCGCGGTATGAGGGTCGCCACTCAAATAATCTGCGGGCAAACGATTGGCTTCCCTTACCACTCTCCAGTCCGGATCCAGTGCAGAGCCAATTTCATAGATATTACCTGCACCATCCACAAAGGCAATCGGATCTCTCCATGGCCAAATGGCATTTAGGGAACCGAGCATAAATCCACAGAGAAGGCCAAATACCGGGCGTTTGTACCTTTTGAGCAACCAGGAAACCACCCGCGCAAAAATCAAAAGTCCCAACAGAGCACCAATACAAAAAGTCATTAATAGGAGCAGCGAATCAATCTCGCGGGTTTCAATGAAGTTTCTTGTTTCACCGAGCACAATGGTGTACATGCCCAACAACAACATAATAAAACTACCTGAAACCCCGGGGAGTATCAGAGCGCAAATGGCAATACTGCCTGTGAAGAAAAAATTTACATAGGTAGTGGACCCCTCGGCCGGTGTAAGCACTGTGATATACCATGCCATCAGCGTCCCCAAAACCACCATTCCAATCACCCTGGCATCAATTTTTCCGGTACGCCTCAATATATAAACAAACGATGCCAGTATCAGTCCGAAGAAAAACCCCCAAACAACAGGCGGGTGGGACTCAAGGAGACTGGAAATGGTCAACACCCCCACTATGAGTCCCCCTACCATTCCGGACAACAGGGAAAGTACAAAACCACCATCCACTTTCTTCCAGGCAGATCGCAGTTCTCCCCGCATCAACATGCCAACCAGAAGGTGGTCGAACTCAGTAATGGTGTTGAGTAGTTTTTCATAAATCCCAGTGATAAAAGCAATGGTTCCACCCGACACACCGGGTATCACCTCAGCCACTCCCATAGCAGCTCCTTTAAATGCATTTGCGAGTTTTTTCATACTGTTTTTCTTTCAATGTCTTTATGGTAAAAACACAATTACCATCTTTTCCCGAGGTCATATTTCCGTAAGCACAATTATATGGGTCCATCAAAAATCCCGTCGCATGTCGTGATTGTTTTTTATTGCAGAACCGGTACTTTTTTACTCAAAAAGCCACCATCAGGGCCAAATATACAACTACTTTGGAGCATGACAGAAAATCCCTCATTTTTGGGGTTTTTCAAAACCGCTAAAGGCTGCAACCACAGCACCCATGAAAGATAAAGTACATAACTAAAGTTCGCTCCAAAACAGACCGGACTAATTAACCGTTAATCCTGGGAATCGAAAGATAAATTTTGACTACCTTCGTAACCAATAAAAACCAGTCGCCAATTAACCATGGCCAAAACTAAAGCGCTGTTTGCCGGAGTATTTATCTTCACAGTATTTTGTCTCCCCTTTGGAGCAAGTGCCCAGGAAGTGTTCCGCCACTCCGATGGCACACTCACCATTCGTTTTGAAGATGGTACGGAGCGAGAAGTGGTGCCCTCAGATTCAATCCTTTTCAGCAGCGCCTTTGAAGAAATAACGGTTTTAGAAAAGCAGAAACAACCCATTGGTGAACCGATGCCGGTCTATGTTCCCGAAGATTATTACGCATCGCTTCAGGTCAGGATGAAAGAGAACCGACTCAGGGACCTGAGAATACAATTAGAGGAACTTCGGAACAAAAAAGATAAATTGGGGGAAGAGCTGGAATTCGCGCGAGAAAATCCGGGTAGGATACGCGCAGACGACCGGGTAGAACTCAGCAATCGCTTCTTTTCGGCATCCGAAGACATTGATAAAACCAAAGAAAAAATAGCTGACGGTGAAAAGGACCTGGCCGCACTAAAACGACACTGGCATAAAAACGTATTAGCGGCCCTGCCTCTACCCAGGTTGATTCCGGTACCGGACAATTATGACATGGGAATTGCGCGCCTTGCCGACTTACCTGATGACAAACCAAAGAAAGAAGAGGAACCTGTTGTTTGGAAAGCCCCTGAGGATATACCAATGCCCATAATCCCTCACCCCAGCACGGTTGAAATAAAAGACCGCTATTACCACCCACCTTCTTTTTGTAAGCTGGAAAAAGCAGCAAAACTGGAAGATGGAAAAGTGCTTGTGCGTACTGTAAAAGAGGAACTGTTCTTTTTTCTGCCGGAAGAAATGCGCATCCACCGTCGCGGAAGACCCATGCTTAGCTGTAAAATCAACACGGAGCGAACGGACAGGGGACTCTTTCTCCGCTTTCACATCACACTGCATATTCCGGCAGCAAGGAGGTCCTTTGGTGGACTTTCAAAATACACCCCCATACGGATTGAGCTGCTGAACGGAGAGGTGGTAAACCTTTACAACATTGAAGCCAATACAGGAACCTTCGACGACGAAACCAATTCCGTTAGATTTGAGGCCCTGGCTCCCCTGAGCGTATCCAATGCTGAAAGCCTGAGGAAAAATGACACCAACAAGATAAGACTGGGCTGGACAGGTGGGCACGAAGATTATGTAATTTACAACATTGGACTTATCAGAGACCAACTGGAATGTCTCGACAGATATTTAATAAAAAATTGAACTATGCTCGGATTAAAACTCCCTACCGATCCCCGGTGGGTTAACCTGGCCAGTATGAGCCTGGAGGAAATTCTCACTGACCACGCCTACTGCGAACAAAAGGCAGCAACCTTTTGCATCTCGCTGGTGCAGCAGTACCCGGATAAAAAGGAAATGGTCGAACAGGTTTCACCGGTGGTAACCGAAGAATGGGGCCACTTTCGAATGGTGCTCAAAGAATTGGCCGACCGCGATCTCGAACTCGGTTTTCAGCGGAAAGACGAATATGTAAACAAATTACTCGGTTTCCAGAAAAAAGGAGGTTCCAGAGACGAACGACTCATAGAAAAACTCCTTACCTGCGCTCTCATTGAAGCGAGGAGCTGTGAGCGATTCCGCCTGTTGTCCGAAAAATTGGAGGACCCGGATCTGCGAAATTTCTACCATAAATTCATGGTGGCAGAAGCAGGTCACTACAAAATGTTTATCGAGCTGGCCCGGCTCTATGGCGGTCGGGAACAAGTGGACAAGCGATGGAAGGAATACCTGGAATTTGAAGCGGAAATGCTCAAAGAACTGGAACTTCGAGGAGACCGCATGCATTAATACCCACAATCTATGGCAGGTAATTTATTTGGTAAAATCATTACTCTGAAAACCTTTGGTGAGTCTCACGGAAAGGGAATCGGAGGCATTTTAGACGGCATACCCCCGGGCCTTGAGATCAATGTCGATGCCCTCCAAAAAAAGATGGACCGAAGGCGACCCGGGCAATCCGGTATCACTACCGCCAGATCTGAACCCGACAAAGTGGAGGTGCTGTCTGGGGTATTCAACGGTCAAAGCACCGGCATGCCCATTGGCCTGCTCATTTTCAACAAAGATGCAAAACCGGCTGATTACGAAAACATCAAGACTGTTTTCAGGCCATCACACGCGGATTACACCTATTCCAAAAAATACGGATTGCGCGACCCATCCGGTGGTGGCCGGTCCTCAGCCCGGGAGACAGCACTCAGAGTGGCTGCATCGTATTTTACTGATCTTCTGTTGGAAAAATACGGAGTAGAGATAATTGCTTACGTCCATTCTGTGAAGCACCTTAGCCTTCCGCCAGATTTTTCCATTCGTAACACTTCCGAACTTCAGGAAAATGAGGTGCGCTGCCCGGATCCGGCACTTGCAGCGGAAATGAAGGCGATGATCAAAGAAGCTAAAGAGGAGGGCGACACCCTGGGCGGCACTATTGGGTGCGAGGTTTTCAACTGCCCTGCCGGTCTGGGGGAACCCGTATTTGACAAACTACAGGCTGATCTCGCGAAAGCCATGCTCTCCATCAATGCGTGCAAGGGCTTTGAATACGGAAGTGGTTTTCAGGGCACTTTGCTGAAAGGAAGTGAGCACAACGACGAGTTTACTTCCTCATACGATGGCGAAATAACCACCAAAACCAATTTCTCCGGAGGCATTCAGGGAGGAATTTCCAATGGAATGCCCATTTATTTCAAAGTGGCATTCAAGCCAGTAAGTACTTTGCAAAAAAAGCAAGAAAGCGTGGACAGCGAGGGGCAAAAGACAACTGTAGCAGTCAAAGGGCGCCACGACCCCTGTGTTCTTCCAAGGGCCGTGCCAATAGTCGAGGCCATGGCAAGTCTCGTGATAGCAGACCATCTGCTGCGAAACAATGTTTATACTGGTGACCAGCGTCAGACATGATATTTGGTGCGATGACATGCATCTGGCATTAAAAGCCGGAAAAGAACGGTGAATAAAACATTCAGCTCAACTTTTTGATAAAATCTATTTGATGAACCCAGCTGATTTTAAGAAAATCACCCATGAAGACTTGCAGTTTTTCAAACTCAAACTGGGGGAGGAATATGTGATGCATGACGAGGAGTCACTGCTATCGCACGGCAGAGATGAAACCGAGGACATCACCATGCCCCCCGAGGTGGTTTTAAGCCCGGAAAATGCAGATCAGGTCGCTCATATCCTGGCGTATTGCAATGAAAACAAAATACCTGTCACTGCCCGTGGAGGCGGCACAGGGCTTTCAGGTGGAGCCATACCTGTTTTTGGGGGTGTATGTCTGTCAGCAAAAAGGCTCAACAAAATACTCGAAATAGACGAAGACAATTTTCAGGTGGTTACCCAGCCCGGTGTCATTACCGAGGTGTTGCAAAATGCGGTAAAGGAAAAAGGGCTGTATTATCCGCCCGATCCTGCAAGTCGCGGCACTTGCTTTATCGGAGGCAATATTGCAGAAAACTCAGGTGGCCCCAGGGCCGTAAAATACGGAGTGGTAAGTGATTACGTACTCAACCTTGAAGTGGTGCTACCTTCGGGCGAGATCATCCGCACCGGTGCCAATGTTTTGAAAAATACCACAGGTTACAATTTGACGCAGTTGATCGTCGGCAGCGAGGGAACCCTGGGCTTTGTCACAGAAATTGTCCTAAAACTCCTGCCCCACCCCAAACACGACAAACTGCTGTTGGTTCCTTTCAAGGACGCGCTTAAAGCCGCTGAGGCCGTAGCTGAAATAGCCAAATCCGGTATATCTCCCTCCGCTCTCGAATTCATGGACAGAGATGCCGTTTTCCTGGGGCTGAAATACGCGAACGAAAAATTTTTTGAGTTGGAAGAGGACGACCAGGCCCATCTCATTGCGGAAGTGGATGGGAACGATCCCGCCCAATTGGACCTTGAAATAGAGGCCATCTATCACATTCTTCAGTCCTACCCCACCGGTGAGATGCTCTACGCGGGCACCAGTGCAGAAAAAGAGAAGATTTGGAAGATGAGGCGCAGTATCGGGGAGGCTGTCAAAAGGGAATCCTTATATAAAGAAGAGGATACCGTGGTGCCCAGATTTCAACTACCCACCCTGCTCGCATTTGTAAAAAAACTGGGCCGTGAATACGGCTTTCGCTCTGCCTGTTACGGACATGCGGGAGATGGGAACCTGCACGTCAATATCCTTAAGGGGGATATGTCGGATGAAAAATGGCGCCATGAATTGCCACTGGCGATCAGGGAATTGTTCAGGGAAGTGAAATCACTGGGAGGCACCATTTCAGGGGAACACGGAATCGGAATGGTGCAAAAAGATTATATGGATATTGTATTCAGCCCAGTTGAAATGGAATTGATGCAGTCGATCAAAAGAGTTTTTGACCCCAATGGCATAATGAATCCGGGTAAAATTTTTCCCGACAAAATTTTCAAACCGGATGCCGACCGACCGGACCCTGTCAGGATGTAAATTGCCACATTTTTTTATCCACAGTAAAGACTTACCTTAGCACATTCATCAGGCAATCAAAAAATGCAGAAAGCGATCAGACAATTCATACCCAATGGACTGACACTCGCCAATTTAATGGCAGGGGCAGCCGGTATTTTATTGATCATTCAAGACATGCCGCACTGGGCATTTTTGTGTCTGTTGATCGGTTTGCTGGCTGATTTTTTTGATGGATTTACCGCGAAAATGCTCAAAGTCAGCAGTCCGCTCGGTGTACAGCTCGATTCGCTGGCAGACCTTATCACCTTTGGTTTGATGCCGGTAGTTCTTTACTTTTACCTCTCCACTGAAACCGGTGCCTCAAGCACTTTGGCGGGCGCAGCAGTCTTGTTTTTTGCGTCCTGTGCAGCATACAGGCTCGGGCGTTTCAATGTAGCCGATCAACCCGGGCCCGATTTTTCAGGTCTGCCCACCCCTGCTTCCGGGCTAACCGTAATGGCCATTTGCTGGAATATCTCGCGGCCTGAGACCATCAATTGGTTGGAAATCCAGCCCGGAGTAATTACCTCTGTGTTGATTTTGGTGTTAGGCATACTGATGGTGTCCAACATCAAGTTTTTGTCCCTGAAATTCACCAATTACCGGTTTCGCGAGAACATTCTAAAATACGCCATACTGGGTGGTTCACTAATTTTAATAATCGCACTGCGGCTCGATGCCGTTTTGCCAATCGTGATTTGGTACTTCGCCCTTTCGGCGGCATCTAATTTTGTCCCTTCTTCAAAGCCGGAAAATCCTAAAGAATAAACCGAGGTAGTATATTTTGCGTAAATTTGCGGTCAGTAATTAACTTTTGAAACTACATCATGCAACAGTACAAAGCATCAGTTAAGATTATGCCCCATAGCGAGTTGTTGGATCCGCAGGGAAAAACAGTGGGGAACAACCTCAAAAACCTGGACATTCACGCGGTAGAAGACGTGAGAATCGGAAAATTCATCGAATTGACCTTGGGAGCAAAGAGCGAAGAAGAGGCCAGGGAGAAGGTTGAAAAAGCGTGCAAAAAATTGCTTGCCAACCTCATCATGGAGCAATACGAGTACGAGCTGAAAGCAGTGTAACCTCGAAAAAAGCACCATGCTTTACCTCATCTCCACTCCTATTGGTAATCTGGAGGATATCAGCCCCCGGGCGGTCAGAGCACTAAGCGAGGCGGACTACCTGCTGGTCGAAGACAGTCGCGTGACGGGCAATTTGCTCAAAAACCTGGAGATTGACCAAAGGATGGTCCCCTTTCACGCACACAATGAGCACAAAAAATTAGATTCCATACTTGGAGACTTACAGGCCAGCAAAAATATAGGGCTGGTCTCCGACGCGGGCACCCCCGGCATTTCGGATCCCGGATTTCTCCTGGTGCGCGCTTGCAGGCAATCGAACTTACAGGTCACAGCCATACCCGGTCCAACAGCCGTCATTACCGCTTTGAGTATTTCGGGCATTCCTTGCGACAGGTATTTTTTTGAGGGCTTTTTACCACATAAAAAAGGCAGAAAAAAGCGGCTGGAGTTTTTGTCCCAATTGCCGGAAACCTTTGTGCTTTTTGAATCGCCCTACCGGGTCAAAAAATGCTTAAAGGAATTGAAGGATCACTGCGGTCCGACTAGATTGGCAGCCATTTGTAGGGAACTCACCAAATTGCACGAAGAGGTCCTCTACGGAGAACTTTCAGAACTCGCTGCAATCTACGAGGATCAAAAAGCACCCAGGGGTGAATTCGTTTTGGTGGTTGAGGGAAACAAAGCCTGAAAACCATTCCAGTCTTCAAACGATCAATCGTAAATGGCAACCTCCCTGAATCCCGGTTTCACCACACCGCGTATCATTCCATTGGTATTGAAGGGCATGGAATAATTGCCATTCCGGTCCACTGCAATCAATCCACCCAAACCACCTGCCTCAATCAATTTTTCATGGATAATATACGTGGCTGCAGAGTCCAGGGAGATGCCGCGATATTTTACCAGCGCATTTAAATCGTACGCCACGGCATAGCGGATAAAGTACTCTCCGTGTCCGGTACAGGAAACCGCCACCCCATCATTGTCAGCATAAGTTCCAGCCCCTATTATGGGCGAGTCACCTATCCTTCCAAAACGCTTGTTGGTCATTCCTCCGGTTGAAGTCCCCGCATAGAGATTGCCCGAGGCATCCAGAACGGCCACTCCGACCGTACCCATCGTATCTTCCATCATTCTTTCTGCTTCACTTTCACGGGCTCTCAGCATGGAGTTGTAGCGTTCTTCGGTAAAAAAATAAGAGTTATCGACAATCTCGCAGCCGACGGAAGCAGCAAATTGATTAGCACCTCTTCCGGTTAAAAGAACATGGGGCGATTTTTCCATTACTTTACGGGCAGCAACAATGGGATTCTTTACGGTGGTGACCCCACCAACCGCACCGGCATCCATGTCTTTTCCCGACATAATACTCGCATCCAACTCATTGACGCCCTCATTGGTAAAAACCGCTCCTTTTCCGGCGTTGAAAATCGGATTGTCTTCAAGTAGAGAAATCACCTCCACCACAGCATCCAATCCACTACCTCCGTTTGCCAGTATTTCCTCTCCGATGTCCAACGCTTCTTCGATGGCATCAATGTACTCTTCCTTTCTACCTTCCGGCAGGTCATGCAGTGCAAATACACCGGCTCCTCCATGCACAACCATAACATATTCCGGAACCTCCATTTTGTCTTCCTCGTCTAATTCTGCTGCACTTTCGCAAGCGCTAAACACAAGGGCTGCTGCCAACAGCACCAAACCCCACAAAACATTGATTTTATACATCTTAGATTAAATTATTTTAATGATTTCGAGTATTTCCCCCCTCAATTTTGCCAGCTTCCTTACCGGCTTCCAGCTTCCCCCTGCTTTGAAAAATCTCAATAAATGGAGTCGATATGGCCTGAGCCTGAGGTCAATCCCAACACCCAAAGATAAGATTAAAATCCAGAAAAAGGAATAGGGGGAAAACCACATGACCACTAATACCGCCAACAATAGAACTGTTAAGAAGAATATGAATAATACTGCACGGACACTTGAGTAGAATTCAACATTGGCCATCGTATTGCGGCTGATGACAGTTGCTATCCAAAGCGGAAGCAAGTAAAAAAGACTGAATGGCAGAAATAAGAGCGAGAAAATCCCCGCGGAGAGCACGGGCAACCCATTTTTTGAGAGTTTTCCAACTGTGGCATCCTCTAATTTATGTCGTTTAAGGGCACTGTCGTATTCGCTTAATTTATCTCTCAGCAGAATACCTGATTTGGATTCGGCACTTTTGTTAAACCGGTCGAGTACATTTTTTACTTCCGGGAAAGGGCTGCTCCCATTATTCCCGGAAAATTCCGGGTCATTTTTCACCACCGTCCACAGCAAAGCTCCGGTTTCCAGGTCTTCATCCCGTTCTATGTGCAAGACACATTGATTGAGTTGCTTTTGGATTTCTGCGGTCAATTCCTTCACAGCCTTGCGCGGTTCAGTTCGGTATTCTTCAAAATAATCTTCCAGCTCAATGGCGGGGCCAATTTCCATCATCAAATCGGACCTAAAACGGCTGTGGTCATCGTAGCTGAGGCCAATGGGATGAATAACAAGCGGCAGGTCTTCTTTTTTCTCCAGGGTGCCAAAAGCCAATTTGGCCGCACCGGGCTGGACCATTCTCAGTTTTTTCACCCACTTCATACTTCCCTCACAAAAAATCAGCAACCTGGCTCCATTGATAAGTCTTTTGTGGCATTCGCTAAATGAATCCCTGTTGCTCTTGAGTTGACTGAAACCATCCTTAAATCGGAAGACAGGTACCTGATTGGTAGCATTGAAAAACCACAAAAAACGACGGTTAAAAAGGTCGCCCCTGGTCATAAAGTGAACGTCAAAATCTACGGAAGTGGCAATCAAAGTGGGTTCCAAAAAAGCAGAGGGATGATTGACCGCAAACAACACCGGCTTTTGCTTATCCACATGCTCCATCCCCCGAATGAATATTTTTCGGAAATAAACCTTGTATCCGGGCTTTAGCCAATACTTCAAGAATCGGTACAACAACATGTACTTGGTTTGTTAACGGTAAAATTCCACCCGCGGTCCATTCATTCAGACCCGGCTAATTCTTAAGTTGCAGGATTTTAATTATTCCGGCCTCCAAACGTTTTCCGGCCGCAAATTAGGGTGAATTTTGCTCTTCGATAAATCATTTGCACCTTTTTCTCCAAAATTCAGGCCCAGGTTGAAGAATAGTTCATGAGAATTAAAGCAGTGAAAATTCGAAAAGCCCTACTCAAAAATGTCAGCAAATCAGCCCTATTTGCCCGCTTTATTTTCCTGTTACAAATCAAGCAATTTAAGCAGAATCTAGCCCTTAAATTATTAACTTTGCCGCATGACCCAGATCAAACCTGACATCAGAGACCTTACGGGATTGGCTACCAATGCTGCAATGCAGGCAGGTGAGGCGATTATGAAGATATACAGATCAGGGATTACAGTTACTTCGAAGGAGGATGAATCTCCTCTCACAAATGCGGACAGAGCCTCTCACCAAATTATTGTCAAAGCACTGAGACCGACCGGTATTTATATCATGAGTGAAGAAGGAAACCAGGGGACTTTTTCTGAAAGAAGTGGTGAAGACTATCTATGGCTGATCGATCCGTTGGATGGCACCAAAGAGTTTATTAACAAAAATGGCGAATTTACCGTCAATATTGCACTTATCGAGGGAAATTCCCCTGTACTCGGAGTGGTTTATGCGCCCGATAAGGGCGTGTTGTATGCGGCTAATAAGCAGGATGGAGCATATAAATGGAAATTGGAAAATGGAAATCATTCCATAATGGGCATTGCCCCTAAAAAAATACCGCTTGACCCGAGCAATAGACCGCTCACCATAGTGGCCAGCCGGTCTCATCAAAACCCGGATACAGTTGAGTTCATAAAAAGGATGGAAGCAAAAAACGGTCCCCTGGAGGTTATTAGCGCGGGGAGTTCGCTCAAACTCTGTTTGGTGGCGGAAAACAGTGCCGACTACTACCCCCGTCCTGCACCGACCATGGAGTGGGATACAGCGGCGGGAGATGCCGTCTGCCGATTTAGTGGATGCGCAGTGGTCAACTGGGACACCGGATTGCCATTGACCTACAACAAAGAAACTTTAACCAATCCCAAATTCCTGGTAAAAAGAACCGATGGAGAACGAATTTAACACCTATTTCACCCTTGTTATCCTGGGTCTGATCGTGGTTTTTCTACTGTTGGACAGATTCAAGCCCTCCGTCGTTTTTTTCACAGGGGTTTTGATTTTACTTGCAGCCGGTATTTTACCGATAGAGAATTTTTTAAGAGGTTTTTCCAATCAGAGCATTATCATGATCTTTTTACTCATACTGGGCACTGCCTTGTTGAGTAAAACATACAACCTGGTCAAGCATTTGGACAGCTTGTTCGGCTCAGCCAAATCCATTCGCAGTTTGATCTTTAGAATGGGGTTGTCCGTGGGTCCGGTTTCCGCCGTGATGAACAACACCCCGGTGGTTGCGTTGATGATTCCCTATCTCTACCGTTGGAGCACTCAAAATGACAAATCCCCGTCCAAGACGCTTATCCCGCTTTCTTACGCCGCTATTTTGGGCGGGATGATGACTCCCATTGGGACGAGCACCAACCTCATTCTCATTGGATTCATTGCCACCACCACACATCCTAATCTGGAGTTCATCCACTTTTTGGTGCCCGGCACCATTGTATTTCTCATCTGCATACTGGCCCTGGTTTTGATTTCCCCTCCTCTGCTGCCTGAACACAAAGATCCCATTCAGGAGACCAAAGAAAACCTGCGAAACTACCTCACTGAAACTGTAATAACATCTGATTCAGAATGGATTGGAAAAACCATTGCAGAAGCCAATCTCCGAAACTTAGATGGCATTTTTCTCGTAAAAATTCACCGTGAAAATGACGAGGTCATTAGACCTATTAATCCGGATGCGGTGCTCCAAAAAAAGGATCGCTTGTATTTTGCCGGGGAGACCAGTGGAGTTATTAAACTGGTGGATGACAACCCCAATTTGACCTGGCGAAAGGACCACGCATTTGATCTGGATGAAAAAATTGACCTCGTTGAGGTGGTCATTCCCTCCAATTCAGGACTGGAAGGGAAGACACTGAAACAGGTTAATTTCAGAGATACTTACGACGCGGCAGTGATTGGCATCCATCGGAAGAGCAGCCGGCTGTTCGGAAAGCTGGGTGAAATATCCCTGGCCGCAGGAGACCTTTTACTGCTCACCACCGGTTCCAATTTTGAAAGGCTGAGTTTGAAAGACAATGAGTTTTACACGGTTTCAATGATTGAAAAAGAGAACATTCCCCCATTTTGGAAAAAAGTAAGCCTGGGGGTGGTAACCCTGAGCGCATTGGGAGCAACCTTTGCCGGTTTGATTAGCCTTTTCATAGGCCTTTTAATTATATTGGGCACGGGAGTGGTTCTGAACCTGATGACCGAGGAAGAGGCCAAGAAAAATACCAGCCTGGACCTCTTTGTAATATTGGGAAGTGCACTGACACTGGGTGTGCTGTTTATTGATACCGGGGGTGCGGACCTCATCACAGCACCATTCACCTACTACCTGGAAGGTGCCCCACCTATAATAATACTGGGTACCATTTTCGCGGCAACGCTGATCTTCACGTCCTTCATCACCAATGCAGCTGCTATCAGTATAATGTTCCCACTGGTGTATCAATTGATAGAAAACCTCCACCTTAATCCCCTGCCGGTATATTTGGTGCTGGCATTTGGAGCCTCAGCCGCCTTTATAACCCCGGTAGGATACCAAACCAACCTTATGGTGATGGGTCCCGGTAACTATACCACCAGAGATTTCCTTAAGATAGGAATCCCTTTTACCTTTGTATATACTTTTGTGGTAATTGCTTTTATGCTGACATTCTATACAATATATGTCTGAAAAATCACTAAATATTATACCGGGTAAATTTGAGATAAATCGTCCGGCCCGTGAAAAACTGAACGGGCACAGGGCCGCCGTCCTTTGGTTTACCGGTCTATCGGGTTCCGGTAAAAGCACCGTGGCAAACCTGGTAGAACAGGATCTCCATCAACGCGGATTAAAAACCTATCTCCTCGATGGGGACAATGTCAGAAGCGGCTTGAATTCCGATCTGGACTTCTCAGAATCGGGGAGAAAAGAAAATATACGACGAATTGCTGAAGTGGCAAAGTTATTTGCAGACAGCGGAACCATTGCGCTGGTTTCCTTCATCTCTCCCTTCAAAAAAGACAGAGAACAGGCAAAACTGATTATCGGGGGGGATACTTTTTCCGAAATATTTGTGGATGCCAGCCTAGCCTGTTGTGAAGAAAGAGATGTCAAAGGACTGTACAAAAAAGCCCGCTCTGGTATAATCCCCAATTTCACCGGAATAGATTCACCCTACGAAGCACCAGAGCATCCGGATATCCGGTTAGATGCTGAAGGTAGAACTGCAGCTGAATGCGCCGCAGAAGTCGTGGAATTCACACTAAGTAAAGTACGGATAACCCAATAGAAATCAATCGAAAATCGCATTTTACTCAAGTAAATAAAACACATTGAAACCTTGGAAACGCCTGAAAACTAACTTCAGGCGTTTTTCAGACCACAAAATCCAGGCTTGAGTAATTGATGAAAAATTGAAGTAGATGAAGTACAGGTTAAAGCATTTAGAAGAGTTGGAATCCGAGGCCATTTATGTGCTTAGGGAAGTCTTCGCACAGTTTGAAAAACCGGTAATATTATTTTCCGGGGGAAAGGACTCCATTGTGGTCACGCATCTCGCCAGAAAGGCGTTTTATCCGGCCCGCATTCCATTTCCTCTGCTACACATTGACACCGGACACAACTTCCCCGAGGCCCTGGAGTTTCGTGACAAACTGGTTGAGAAACTGGGAGTCAAGCTCCTGGTGGGGTCCGTTCAAAATTCCATCGACACCGGACGGGTAATGGAGGAAAAAGGAGCCAATGCAAGCCGAAACATATTGCAAACCACCACCCTTTTGGACACCATTGAGGAGGAGAGAATCGACTGCGCCATCGGAGGCGGCAGGCGAGACGAAGAAAAAGCACGGGCCAAGGAGCGCTTTTTCTCTCACCGGGATGAATTTGGCCAGTGGGACCCGAAAAACCAACGGCCGGAGTTGTGGAACCTTTTCAACGGACGTAAAAACATGGGTGAGCACTTCAGGGTTTTCCCCATCAGCAACTGGACAGAAATGGATGTCTGGCAGTATATTTTGAATCAAAACATCGAAATCCCACCCATATACTTCGCCCATGAACGCCAAGTGGTAGAGCGCCACAGTTCCCTGATCCCCGTTTCTGATTTTCTGCAATTGAAGCCGGGAGAAAAGGTAATCACCAAAACGGTGCGTTTCAGAACTCTGGGAGATATCACCATAACCGGCGGTGTGGAATCCAATGCCCGTACCCTTGAGCAAATTGTGGCCGAGGTAGCCGCAGCCAGGGAGACAGAAAGGGGGAATCGCGCCGATGACAAACGGTCTGAAACTGCGATGGAAGACCGAAAAAAGGAAGGTTATTTTTAAGCACAGAATTTTTGAAAGAGAAATAATATGAGTCAGGATAGAGAAGCGGAATTACTAAGATTTACCACGGCTGGTAGTGTAGATGACGGAAAATCCACCCTTATCGGCCGGTTACTTTACGATTCAAAGTCAATTTTTGAGGACCAACTTAAATCCGTGGAGGAAACAAGCGTCAACAGAGGCCTCGAGCATGTAGAACTTGCCCTGCTGACCGATGGGCTGAAAGATGAGCGCGAACAGGGAATAACCATTGATGTGGCATACCGTTACTTTGCCACTCCAAAGAGAAAATTCATAATCGCAGACACTCCCGGGCATATTCAATACACGAGGAATATGGTAACCGGCGCAAGCACTGCAAACCTGGCACTAATCCTTGTTGATGCGCGCAAGGGTGTCATTGAACAAACCTGCAGACACGCCATTATTGCCTCCCTGCTACAAATCCCCCACCTGGTACTCTGTGTTAACAAAATGGACCTGGAGGATTACAGTCAGGAAGCTTACGAAAAGGTCGTCCGCCAGTTCAAATCATTTGCGTCCAAATTGGATATCAAGGATCTGCGGTTTATTCCCATCAGCGCCCTGCACGGTGACAATGTGGTGAAAAAGTCCGACAAAATGCCATGGTACGAAGGGCCCTCGCTCCTTTACACCCTGGAAACCATTCATATAGGCTCGGATGAAAACCTGATAGATTGCCGCTTTCCGGTGCAAACTGTAATCCGACCCCATTCAGCTGAGCACCCGGATTACAGAGGTTATGCCGGTCGCATTGCAGGGGGCATATTTAAGCCCGGCGACAAAGTCATGGCCATGCCATCCGGTTTTCAGTCCAAAATAAAATCCATCGACACCTACGATGGCCCCGTGAAAGAGGCTTTTCCACCCATGTCCGTAGCCATTGCGCTGGAGGACGACATCGACATTAGCAGGGGAGACATGATTGTCCGCACGAACAACAAACCAAATCCCACCCAGGACCTGGATTTTATGATGTGCTGGCTACACAACCAACCCCCGCGCCCCAGGGCCAAATACATTGTTCGCCACACCACCAATGAGGCTAAGGGAATCATTAAAAACATCAGCTACAAAATGGATATCAACACTCTGCACCGAATAGAAAATGACAAAAACATCGAAATGAACGATATTGCGCGGGTCCAAATGCGCACCACCCAGCCCCTATTGAGCGATCCCTATCGAAAAAACCGCAAAACCGGCTCCCTAATTCTCATCGATGGAGCAACCAACGAAACGGTAGCTGCGGGTATGCTGATTAGTTAGTGGGTTGATGGCAGGTGGTTTAGGGCGGATGGCGTTTTCAGTTGTGAATTGGTGAGTCTGTGATTTTGTGATTTGTTTGCAAGGCCGCTACCTCAATGTAGCCGGCAGGATATCTATTCGCAGGAGTTGTTGATTTGGGAGGATATTTCTGGCAAAAGAAGGTTGCTTTGCGTCTTTTCCTTTGAGGCTTGGCGGCTATGCAAATAGCCAGGACCCTTCAAATAAATTCTGCGGAAATCGGTATTCGTGATCAACCGTCCTGGGTTTCCATTTACACGTGATTCAATAGTAGTAAAAATCATCAAGCCCACCTGGAATTTTATCGAAAAAAATAAGCAATAAAAACACATTGGTACACTTTTTGATATGTTTTGAACTGCCTGGAAAATATTTATAAGTAAAAAATTTTTTTAATATGACTTTTTCAAAGACAGTAACCATCATCACCATTGCACTGGCCGGATTAATTGCTCAGCAGATAGCTGCACATCCAATCCTGGGAACCCCTCATTTTTTGAAAGCCAAAAAAGCGGCTGCGGAGAAAGATGTCAACCTATTGGTGCACTTCACAGCGAGTTGGAGCAATCCCTGCTCGAAGATGTTTGGCACCACCTACAGGGAGCAGGAGGTCAGGAAATTGCTCAAAGAGGAGATGGTTTTTGCCCTGGTGGACATCGATGATTTTGATGGGTACGTCCTGGCCAGTCATTACAACATAGAAAATCTGCCGACCCTGGTGTTATTCAGTCCCGATGGGCGAATTCTCAGGTTTCAAAGGGGCTTTCTGGACAAAGAAGAACTACTTGCTTTTTTGGATTCGGACCAGAAATTTGAAGAGGGCGAAGTGCTGGCTGAAAAGCGGGCAGAAGACCCCGGCATGATGGAACGCATTAACGGCGGACCTTCCGGTGGAGAAGATTCTGCATCTTCCACAGATGGTAGCGAGCAGCTTACCGTTGAAAAACCGGCAGAATCTCCCGCAGAAAAACCACAGGCAAATTCAGCTCCACTGAGAGAATTTTACTCCATTCAAATTGGTGCTTTTTCAGAAAGAGCCAATGCGGAGAAATTGATAGAACAAGCCGATCAGGGCATTCGATCCGAACTACTGGTGTATCCGGAATCCCTGCCCACGGGCGACAGGTATCTACTACTCGGCGGGCAATTTGACAACCGCCAGCAGGCACTTGATTTTCTCTCCCGATTGAAAGAGAGAGGTATGGATGGCTTTGTAAAGAAAATTGACAATTCAGCAAATAGTTAAGGGCGGTCATAAGAAGCCTGATTACAATAATTTCTTTCCAAATTATGACCGGTACGGGTCCTTGCATTCATCCCAAAAACACGCAGGTTCCGTACCGGTTTTTTTGGTGCCAGCCCGGTGTTTTACCAATCCCCTTTAGTTTCCGATACAGATTCTTGCATCGGCATATTTTTGGTTAAAAGGGTACACGATCATCCTATATTACGAGGTCACCATTGTAAAGTAATTCTTTACAACTGAATTTTCACTTAACTCCCTGTGTTCCGGTATTTTTTGTACATGTTGGCCAATGTTTTGCTTGGAGGTGGCAAAAAGTTCAGCCAATTGACTTTGACTCATCCACACTGAGCCGTCTTTGGCATACAGTGCTATGAAGGCCTTCCCATCAGGCGTATTATAGATGATGATGTTTCCCTTGTATTTACTCATTCCAATACTCTTTTCTCCATATCCAATATCTTTTCTTCCAGTGCCATTATATCTCCTTTAATCTCCATTACCAACAAGAATTATTCACAACTGCAATATCTCCTTTTCTATAATATTTCCAGTGACATTATATGAATCGAAGCCATTCCATCCGTAATCCCACCATTGGGCACGGGCAGAACCAATGCGGTATTAATTCCGGAATTTTTCTGCCATATCTTTATCCTGATTCATGCCATCCTGGTGAAACATCAGGGGCACCACGGATGAAACTCAGATGCGTTTGGCCTGTCAGGGTCCGGTGGCTGTGAGACAAAACCATTCCCCTATCCGAATCAACCCCGACAATTTTCCCACACCAAAACCACCCAAATTTCTATCAATGAGTCTACTCCAAAAACCCTTTCGTCATGAGAATGAGCGAAAAATTCGAGATCGAGGCATCGGGTGAAATATTCCGCAGGCGTAGCCATAGCTACGTTGAGGAAAGATTTTACTCGATAACGAAGATATGGGATTTTGCAGCCATTCGGAATAGAAATGGGTTTTTGGAGTAGACTCATCAATTCAAAATTATCTATTCATTTACCCGGTCAGTTTTCAATATTGAATAAAACTTCGCCGTTTTTGATGTTTGGTCGATACCGCCCTCTCATTTCACTCACCAAACCCACCCCCACCGGGCGTTTCAACAACCAGTACATCTCCCTTTTCCACTTTGGTATTGACGTTTCCCTTCAGTTCAATCACCAATCCATTCTTCCTTTCAATAAATTGTCTGCCGGCTTTGCCATAGGCACCTCCCTGGAGACCCGGTGGGCGGGATTTTCTTCTTTCAGCCAAAAGGGAAATTTGCGCTTGTTCCAGAAAGCGATATTTTCTCACAATGCCATCCCCGCCGCGGTATTTTCCGGTGCCACCTGAATGGGTGCGAATGGAAAATTCAACCAATTCGACCGGGTATCGCCTTTCCAGAATTTCTGCATCCGTTATCCGGGTGTTGGTCATGTGGTGGTGTACTCCGCTCGCGCCGTCAAATTCGGGGCCGGCACCGGTTCCGCCACCTATGGTTTCATAGTAGCCGTATTTTTCATTTCCGAAAACAACGTTGTTCATGGTGCCCTGGCTGCAGGCCATCAATTGTGTGGCACTTAAAAGAAGGTCTGCCAGTCGCTGACTCACCTCCACATTACCACCCATTACTGCGGGGCAATTTTCAGGATTTTCATCGAAGGGGGGATTTAACATTCCGGCTGGGATGTAAATATCGATTGCCTCGAGGATTCCGTCATTGAGTGGAAAGTCTCTATTTAAAATCAATCGGAGGAAATACATCACCACGCTTTTCACAATGGCCGGAGTGGCATTTAGATTGCAGGGATGCCGGTCGGCGGTTCCGCTGAAATCAATGCTGCAGCGGCTTCCATCAATATCTACAGCAGCTTTTAAAGGACTTCCATCGTCCAGTTGATCGGCAATTTCATAGAGTCCATCCTGCAGTTTTTCAATCTGGGTTTTAATGAGTTTAGTCGATTCTTCCCGGAGTTTGGACATATAGGCGACCACTTTCTCCATGCCGCTTTCGCTCAACAACTGTCTGAATTCATTTTCGCCCTTGTTCAGGGCCGAGACGGCTGCTTCCACATCGGCCATATTTTCGGCGACTTTTCTTGATGGCCATTTGCTGTTGGTCAAAATATCCTCCAGTTTTTTCCACCTTGCCTTACCACCTTCAAAGAGTCGAATGGGTGGAATCACCACTCCCTCCTCCGCGAGGTTTTTGGCATTGACTGGCATAGAACCGGGGGTGGTTCCCCCAATTTCCGAATGGTGGGCGCGATTCACCAGAAAGGCCACGGCCCGACCATTTTCGTCAAACACCCCTTTCAAAAGGGTGACATCGGGTAGGTGAGAACCGCCAAAAGCCGGGTGATTGGTCACGATCACATCCCCGGGACCGGCTGGCATAAAATCAATAACCGCCCGAACGCAAGTTCCGAGGCTCCCCAGATGTACGGGCACATGGGGTGCATTGGCGACCAGGTATCCCAGCCCGTCACAGATGGCACAGGAAAAATCGAGCCGCTCCTTGACATTCACCGAAATGGCAGTCCGTTCCAGCACGGCGCCCATATTCTCGGCGATGTTTTTAAAGCGATTGGCAAAAAGCTCCAATTCGGCCTCTTCTGCAAGTCCCTCCTGTTCTTTGCCCGGTGCCATCGATTGCCTGGGCAGATTTTCTGAGCGCTCGGCAATCAGATGCCCATCCTCCAGGTAGCTTACTACCCATCCCTTTTTGATCCAAATGGTACTGAACTCCCCGGTCAACAAAGCGGGACCATGAATGGGAAAATCCGGTTTTTCATGTAGCTTTTCGTCCCCCAAAGTGCTCACCAATAAATAATCACTATCTGTGGAAGGAGAATTGAATGCTTTTCCCTCTCCCCCACTATCGTAATCAGGAATTTCGGAAGCCCAAATTCGGATTGATTCCAATTCAACGACCCGTCCTTCCATTACAAAACCGTATTCTCTTTGATGCTCGCGGTGAAAAGCATTTTCGACTTCCAGATCCGGCTTGTAATCTATTATCAAGACCGCATCCTGTCCTGCATACCTCAGAAAAATCTCCCTTCTTGATATTGAAATGCTGTGTTTGGGGACCTCCTCACTCAACTTTTCAATGGCCTGTTGCTCAAGATCATGGATTATATTCGGCAAATGACCTTTCATCTCATCCAGGGATTTAAAAAACTGTTTTTGGACTGAGCGCTCGAGTTTGGCCACAGATAGACCGACTGCGCTGAGCACCCCGCCTTTTGAGGGGAACATGACCGCTTTCATATTCAGCAATTCAGCCATATCAATGGCATGCAGCCCTCCGGCACCTCCAAAGGTCACCAAAACAGACTGATCCAGTGATCTTCCCTTGAGAACCGAGATTTTTTTGATGGAGCCGGCCATGGTTTCGTTGGCGATTTGTAAAAATCCGGCCAGGACACTTTTCCTGTCGCTCGGCTGTCCGGTTTTTTGCTCCATATCCGAGAGGACCTCTTTCAGCTTTTTTTCGGCCTTCCCGGGGAAAACCGGAATACCAAAAGCCCCGGGGTCAATTCTCCCTGCCAGCAGGTTGATATCGGTCAGGGTAAGAGGACCTCCGGCACCATAACAAGCCGGCCCCGGATCTGCAGCGGCACTCCCGGGTCCTACCCGTAAAGCAAAATCTTCAAAATAGCAGATGGATCCACCGCCGGCAGCAACCGTCTCAATATCGACTGCTGGAACCTGCAATTCCCTTCCGACAATCTTTAATTCAGATTTTCGCCTGATCTCTCCGTCGTAATGAGAGACATCCGTGCTGGTCCCTCCCATGTCAAAAGTGACGGTGTTTTCATATCCCGCGCAATTGGCGATATCTACGGCAGCTGTTACTCCGGCAGCAGGGCCCGAAAGCAGGCTGTCAATCGGTTTGAAATGTTGAGCAGCGCAGAGACTTCCGGCACTGGTCATCAGATAAAAGCGCTGTTTGGGGTTTGGGAAAGAACCGAACAGGGAGATTCCAATGGATTGGATGTAATTTTCGATCACGGGAGACAGAAAGGCATTGACGCTCAATGTGCGACTGCGATTCAGGTAGTTGGCCAGCGGGGAAACCTCAGTGGAGATCATCGGCTTCAATCCCGTTTCACGCTTCAAAAAGGCCCGCAGTTCCTTTTCGTGAGCCTCATTGGTGTAAGCGTTTAAAAGGGAGAGGGCCAAAACCGTATTATCTGTGAAGTTAATATTCTGCAGCCGGTTTTGCAATTCTTTGAGATCGGGTGTAATTTGGGACTCACCCCGGCTGTTTATTCTTTCATCCACTTCCACCACTGTACTCGCCAGAGGAGGTTCTTTTTCCACCTTTAGAGAAAACAGCTCACTCCGTTGCTGCGTACCAATCCCCAATAAATCCGCAAAGCCCCTCGTCAGAAAAAGCACTACATCGGCTCCTTTACTCTCCAATAAGGCATTGGTTCCCCGGGTGGTTGCCAGCCTGAGGGTAAGTGGTGGAATTTTTTTGCCGAGCCCTGTACCCGTGGCCATTCTAATTGCCAGAACAGGCGCTTGCTCCCCTGAGGTGATTTCTAAGGTGGAATCGATAAAATCCTCCTTCACAAGGGGGTTTTTCAGGCGAAGAACAGTCGTTTCAGGGTTGTAGGAGGCAATTTCACCGAAATCTTCTCCATTTGCAAATACCCTGAAACCGCCCAGCATGTCTTCCTCGACTGGCAGCCCACGTGCGAGCACAATCTCCCTTTTTGACAAAACCTCCGCTACCGAAGCCCTCAATTTTCCACTGCTCAATACTTTAATAAAGCGAAATCGACCCTCCGGATCGCGATAAACGCAATCGGTAAAGGTGCCCCCTGTATCTATGTAAAAATGGTACTCCAATGCAGGTATTTTTTGCCAGGTAAATGAAGCCGGGTTTTTGCATAAATGTAGGGAATTCAAGATAAACGACAAATGGCACATCCAATTCACTAGCGAAATTGCCTCTCGCCTTACTGAGGTCCCTGTTGTAAATTCAGGGTGGTTCTCTCCAACCGGGCCTTGAAATCCAATTGATTCTTTGCACCGGGCTTCCATGTTTCCGAAAACTGTATCCCCTCCCCTTTTTCCTCCCCAAAAGAACCATCCGGCCAAGTAAATAGGGAATTGGACAATTTCAGGTCGAAATCAATGGAGGTTTCACTGGGGACTCTCATCAGGATATCGCTTTCTTTTCCATTCAAATAAAGGTGGCCGGGGGGCTTTTGGCAGTAAATGGATTCAACTTCGATCCTGGATTGCTCAACTTCCAACTGAAAAAAACAGCCGATTTTTTCCACATTCACACTATCATGCACGGACTCAACACTTAGACTGTCCACAGTTCCAAACCGGATATTGGACACATATGAAGTCAAATTGGCCGATTGGGCGGTGTAGTTCGAGAAGGTGGCATTGGATATTCTGCTGGATTGCAAATCACCGAGCTGGTCCACTTCTACCGAAGAGTGGCTTGCATTGAGCCTTAAGTAGGGTGCTGACCAAATCAACAGCTCACTATGTGAAAGATCAACCGTTCCCTTTCTGAAAAAGCGCATTTGGGCCTGACTTCTGGAGAGGGTTAAACTATTTTCGCCCAAAAGATACCCGGCCTGCAGAACACCGGATTCCAGGTCAATACGGACCGGGCCGTATTGTTTATCCAAAATCACCTTTCCCTCTGCCTGGGCAATATCCAGCGCGATCCACTCCGGGACCAACAAGTGGGTCGTAATGACAGCGTGTCTGTCGTAAAAGGCGGTTGCGGCTGTTTTCCACCATTCCGAGGGCGCATCATCTGCTACAAGCCTCAGTTCAAGGCCGGAATCTGACAAATTGCTATCCATTTTCAGCGCCTCCACCCAATCATCAATAACCTTCTTATCCACTTCCGCAAAACGGATTCTCACAACCAGTTCGATATCACTTTCGAGATGGGACGCGATTCGGACATCCCCAAATTCATTCCGAATCATCAATTCTGTAATTTCCTCGCCTTCAAACACCTCTTCAAAAATAATTAGGCTGTCAGATAAAGATATTGAGATGCCCGCCGGCAAACACAGCCAGAAGTAGAGCGCAGATAAGATGATGAGTCGAATTGTCATTGATTCACTTTTTCCCGTAAAAACTATCAGTTCACTGGTTTTTTGCATACAAAAGACGACCATTGAATATTCACTGCTAATAATCCTGCGGAGATATTCACATTGTCCGACCAGAAGCCGCTCAAGCCCGATGATAGTCTCCGAGGTTGCAATAATAATCATTTCCAGCCATCGTTTTGTACAGGTTATAAACTCATTTCACGTATTTTTGCGAAAATTTTTGTATTGAGGACTGCATTGATAATTGTTTGTACCTTTTTTCTTATTGTACAAGTAGAAGCCCAAAGGGGCTGGGAGGTTGGAGCCGGTGTGGGTGTATCCCATTATTTTGGTGATTTAAATCCCGATTTCGACCTGGGGCATCCGGGGCCGGGAGCCAGTCTATTGGGCCGGTACAATTTCAACGAGAGGATAGCCGTGAGGTTTTCTTTCAGCTTTGGGATAATAGACGGAGACGATGCGCGATCTGACAATTCCTTTCAAAGAGCGCGTAACCTGAGTTTCAAATCCAACATTTGGGATTTATCGACCATGCTGGAGTTCAATTTTTTTAGGTTTGAACATGGGCACCGGGATTACTTTTTCTCCCCTTATGTCTCCGCAGGACTTGGGGCATTTCACTTCAACCCCAAGGCGAAACTGGACGACACCTGGCATGAATTGCGCCCGTTGGGAACAGAGGGCCAAAGACGCGGTCGTGAATACCACGCCATTCAACCGGCCATTGTGTACGGCGGTGGATTAAAATTTTCCATCAATTATCGCTGGAGCATAAATGTCGAAATCTACGGCCGGTGGCTTTTCACTGACTACCTGGACGATGTGAGCACAACCTATCCAGATCCCAATCAATTGAGGCAGCAAAGGGGAGATATTGCCGTTCAGCTCTCAGACCGGTCGATCGAGACAGAGGAATTTCCAAGAGTGGGAGAGCCGGGCCGACAGAGGGGCGATGCTTCGCAAAATGACTCCTTTTCATTTGCCATTATCAGCATCAATTACTACTTCGGCCAGTTGGATTGTCCGAGAATATCAAGACCCGATTTACTTTACAGAAGATAAGAGACCAAAAATGGCTGCAAAATACACCACCATTCAGCTACCGGCTTATTCCAGGGGATTTCACCTGATTACCTCAAAAATAACCGGAGCACTTGGAAGTTTGCCGGAGACCGGAATGTTGCATTTGTTCATTCAACACACATCCGCGGGACTAACCATCAATGAAAACGCGGATCCCTCGGTGCGGAGGGACATGGAGCGCTACATCAATTCCATAGTGCCCGAGGATTTTCCGGGGCTTGAGCACACCATTGAGGGACCGGACGATATGCCGGCGCATGTAAAAGCCTCCTTCTTCGGGAGTTCTCTCAATATTCCAATTATAAACCACAGACTGGCATTGGGTACCTGGCAGGGAATCTTCCTCTGTGAATTCAGGAACAGTCCAAGCGGAAGAAGAGTGCTCGCAGGGATTATTGAGTAGTCTTTCTTTTTTTGAAATTTTCGAAGGGAAAACAACCTTTCAATATTGGTATTATGGCACAGCCACACGCACCTACACTACCTTGCCAACAACCTTTTAGAAAGAATCATTTTACGATCCCAGGGCATCGGCACCGGCCACAATTTCGAGCAATTCGCCGGTAATAGATTCCTGACGTGCTTTATTGTAGTGAATTTTCAGGTCTTTGAGCAGGTCGTTGGCGTTTTCGGTGGCTTTGTCCATGGCGGTCATCCTGGCGGCATGCTCAGCAGCATGAGTATCCAGCAAGCATTTGTGAAACTGAATCTGCAGGATGGTGGGAACCATTTCTTTTACCAGTTCTTCCTTGGAGGGTTCAATGATGTAATCTGCGCCCGGGTCGTCGTCTTCGAGTGCTTTGGTAGCTTTTACCGGATCAACCGGTAGGAAAGGCTCCACAACAGGTAGTTGGACACCTGCATTTTTAAAGCTGCCGTAAACGATATCCACGAGGTCGTATTTTTCATCAGCAAATCGGGACATAATCAGTCTGGAGAGTCTTGAAACATAGGGGAAGGATAGGTCAGAGAACATATCCACGTAGTCATCGACAATTTTCACCTTCTTAAAGCGATTTTTAAAAAAGTCGTGGCCCCTTTTTCCTATGCAGGCAATGACCAGATCACCACTATCTCGAAATGCAGCGTAATCCGTTTCGATTTTTTTCAAGGCCGCTTTAATGACATTCGAGTTGAAGGCACCACATAATCCCCTATTGGAAGTAACAACCACCATGAGTACGCGCTCAGGTTTGCGTTTTTGGTTGTACACCGTGGTGGTATCGCCCTCCAGCCCGGCGAGTAAATTCC
>REEO01000001.1 GCA_007695035.1 Saprospirales bacterium
CATTATATACATTATTTTATATTTTTTTAGTAGGCCCTAATTGGACTCTTAAATACCTTTTCAATCCACTATTAATGCCGATCCTCCAAAAAGGTTTGATCTACATCCACCGTATCCACTTGTATCTGCGCTCCCACATTCCCGGAGATGATAGTCAGAAGTAGAATAATAGCTGAGTTTATTATTAGTCGCATAGGCTGAAGTTTTAGTGCTCTAACGTTTGCCCGCAAGATACAGTTTTTCAGGGAAACCGGGAGCTCAATAGTGATTCTGTTGCGCTAATCGCTACATTGTCAGCCCTAATCAAGGGCAATCTAGAGAAGGGATTTTAATACCTCCACCCCACTTACCCCAATTGCTGCCTCTATCAAAGGCGTGAAAATAAGCTCTGCTTACCCGTTTGGGGTAAACAAGTTGGGTGCTATCACACCATTCGAATTCATAAAATTGAGTATTACCCCAAAATATTTCTGGTTCAAATGACAGGTAATAATAAAGTTTAATCGTAAAGTAAATTTTATCGGCATATAAATATAAATCAGAGAATTGTATGGCAAAAATGGCATTGGAGGGATGCAATATCTCCCCCTGTACTTTATCAGTTATTCTGCCGGAATCTTGAATTTCAAAAGATATGAATTCGATATCATATTGTGAAACAAAGTCTGTTGGCTTAAAACCAGGTCCATTGTCTTTAGCGATATTTACGTGGTATGAGCTGTCAGACGACTCTATGAATAATTCCAGGTCACCCAAATTCACCAGGGCTTTATTGTTTATTATATAAATATTGTAATTTTGCTTTCTATGAACCTCAGGATAATCACCAAAGTATATCGCACCCGGCTGGTATTGAAATAAAGCTCCATTTAGGGCGAAGTTGTACATATACCTGATGTGCCTGTCCTCCAGCATAGTTTCGGATATGTCAATTGTATCCACTTTTGCCTGCCCATTTAAGGTATCAGAAAAAAAGAATATGATCAATCCAGGGAGTAATAAGATTATCAATCGTCGCATATCTCAAAGTTTTCGTGTATGTTCTCCAAATCATTAAAAAAGTTTATACCAGATTGAATAAATGCCTTAACCTCATCTATATCTTCAAATTCCTCATCAGGCCATTCATTCCTGGCATATTCAAATACTATATCCGGATCAGCCCCAAAACCATTTAATAAATATTGTAAATAATGGCCTCTTTCCCCTATTCCACCATTTGCAGCCATTAATGCATCCACCATTCCCGAGAGATAATCTTCTAGCATAAGTTGATGCTCGTTAGTCCATCCCAAGGTATCATAATTCATTTCCTTTAATAGTTCATTGAATGCTTCCTGGTGGCTTTTCGATGAAGGCGATTCTATACCATAATCCTCAATTAACTGTCTTTTAATATCGGCATGAATTAATTCATGCAGGAATATATGAAAGAGATCAAATGTACTATGGTCCTCGCATGTTGATGAATTGAAATTTATTAATACTTGAAGGGATCCATCAAAGTCATCAGGATATACGATGGTAGCTGCATGAGCTTGATTATTCATATTTTCTTCCTCATTAAAATTAGGAGTTGCAAAATACAAATGTCTATCTTCTCCTAAAAATCCACTTAGCAAATCACATAATAGAGGAGTTTGAATGTCTGTTACCTCTTCCCCACTAAGCATATCAATAAGGCATTTAGCCTTAGGACAATTTGCACCCAATCCCGAAGTCATTACATACTCCTCCTCCGCCAGTGCATTGTGGATGTATTCCACAATAATAGATTCACCGATAACATTGGAAATATCACCTGTACCCAGGGTTTGGTTAGGTGCACCACTTGCTGTGCAAAGTGCTGCAAGGATATTCTCAATAATTTCCTCTGTTGATATTTCCTCTGCATTACATGAATAAAAATCTCCACCGCTTAATTTTTCTAATTCCATCAACGCTTCCTCGGTAAATTGATAGTCGCTGCAATCTTCGTCGATTTCGATGGGGTTTAGAGTTTCGAATGGTTTATCACCTGGCACATTGGTGTTTTGCCCAGCGCCTCCACCCGGTGAGCCTTCCCCATCCCCAGGTGATCCTGGCGGTAGAACTCCCCAATTAATTTCACTCACTGTTGGGCATACAAAGGTTACATTAAAGTAATTATAATGGTTTATTTCTTCAATATATTCTTCTGGAAATGTAACGGTGGTAAAATATACTTTAATTGTGGTATTTCTCTCGCTTGCTTCGTCTATTTGGTTGTGGAAGTTAATGTACTCTTTTAACCAGTTATTTATGGATTCCGAATAGGACGAATACCTCGTGTAAAGGTAATTATTATATTTGATCAATGTCATTATGGGATCTTGATCAAAGCTTTGATTAACATCCTGACTTAATAATTCCATACCTATTGATAAGGGAGCAAAAGTAAAATAACCGTGATCGCTATTGGCATAGTAAAATATGAAAGCCGAAATTCGATCATCTTTTACAAGCGGGAGGGTGAGGATGTATTCTGTAGGTGATTTGACATCAAAAGTAGCGAAATTGATTCTGGGATGACCGAAATCCAA
>REEO01000024.1 GCA_007695035.1 Saprospirales bacterium
CTGGGTTTATTGGTTTCTTTATGGTTGAAGTGGGCTTTAGCCTAAAATATTTTTTGATATGAATGTACAGCTAGTAGATGGACAGATGGATGGAGTGTTGGATTTCACCGGCTCCCAGCGTACCGAAATAGAAGAAGTAGCAGATCTGTGTCCGGTCTTTGCCGGACCTGCCGTTTTCTGGGCCCGCAACATGCGGATGTCCTACGACCCGGCTGTGGTGTACAACGATACTCTCTGCACCGAAACCTGGGGAGAGCGACTCGCCGGGGAGGAAATTGATGACCCTGAAACTACTGTCAGGCTTTATCCCAATCCGGCCAGCAGCGAGATTGCTGTAGATTTGAGCGATATGGATTTCGATCAGTGGATGATTTACAGCATAGATGGAAAATTGGTCTCAGAGGGCCGAATTAATCAGGACCAAATACTGAATATTTCCGCCATAGACATGGATTCAGGTCAGTATATGCTCAGATTAAGCGGCAAAGACCCGACGCGCATTATTTCCTTCATCATCCAAAATTCCAACCGATGAACATATTGAAAATTTTCAACAGAAAGGAGCCAAACTGTCTCCTTTCTGTTTTTACAGTATTTATCCTTTCATTTTCCATCTCGCAGGATGCTCAGGCTCAATATTTGTACGACCATGAGTGGTTGTTTGGTTACAATGCTTATCCTGATGGAATTAACCCGGATAAACGTTTTGCAATGAATTTGGTTTCCTTTTATCAAAATCCCCCGGATACAATTAGGATGCCACTTCATGGATCCACGGGATCCTTAGCTACAGTTTCAATTGCTGATTCCCAGGGTGAAATCTTGTTTTATTCCAATGGATGTCGATTGTTCAATTCAGATGGGAGTATGGTGGAAGGTGGTGAAGTTTTGTTAACAGGAGATATGTACGAAACAAATTGTTATATAGATGAAAATTTGAGATATGAGGATTATTTATCCTGGGTTCAAAGTCGGTTTGTTTTGCCTATGGACACCAAGGATTCGACGTTTTTTTTTCTGTTTCAGAGGTATGAATGGACCCATAATACCAATTTTGATGAGCCGTTTCCTTTAGTTGCATTTGAACTTCATTTAGGTATTGTAAAGAAAGAGGGGGCCAAATATGTGATGGAGTCAAGTGATATAATTTTAGACCAATTATTTTCTAATGGCCATATGACAGCTCTTAGGTCAACCAAATCCAACTACTGGTGGGTAATTGTACCTCCACATGCAAATAATAATTTTGAGGTCATACATTTGGGGCCGGATGGGGTTGACACGATAATTACCAATTATATTGATTTCTCCGAAATGCCATTTGTTGGAAAAAGGATAAATTCGGGTCAGGCAGTGATAAGTCCTGAAGGAGATTTGTATGCATGGTGGTCTCCCGCGGATACTGTCGGAACATTAGTATTCGACTTTGACCGCACTGCGGGAGAATTGTCCAATATGCGTCATCTACTTCATCCAGAAAAGGATGAATATATCTGGGGGTACTCCACCGGAGGTGGAGGCGCTGCCATCAGTCCCAATGGTCGATTCTTGTACATCAATACCCTGAACCACCTTTACCAGTACGATCTTCGAGCGGAGGACATAGAGGCTTCTAAGGTACATATAGCGGAATTTAATGGGTTTAAGGACCCAGCCAACAACTTTCCAGCCTATTTCTTTATACAACAACTTGCGCCGGATTGCCGGATTTACATGAGTTCTCCCAATACAGTTTCCTACCTACACGCCATCAATCACCCCAACCGCAAGGGACTCGCTTGTGACTTTCAGCAGCACAGTTTTAAATTGCCGGGAAATCACCAGTTCGGCCTTCCCTACCATCCCAATTACCGTCTCGGTACGGGCTATCCGGTATGCGACTCCACCCTCACATCGACTACCACCGTGCTGCCGGAAAAGGAGGGGGGCATACGCCTCTATCCCAATCCCGCCCGCGACTTCGCCATAGTAGAGTGGAGCGGCATGGCCCCGGAGGAGATCAGTCTGTACGATATGTCCGGTAGGGAGGTGTACAGCAGTCGTATGCAGCCGGGGATGCCGGAGTACTATCTGGATTTGAGTGGGTTTAGTGTGGGGGTTTATATTGTGAGGTTGAGAGATCGGGAGGGGGGTGTTGTGACGGAGAGGTTGGTTTTGATGGAGAATTGAGAATGGAGAATTGAAAATTGAGAATGCGCAGTCCTGAGAGTTGTATTGAGCGAAGTCGAAATGCGTTGTATTGCGAAGTCAAAATGCGGAGCCGAAGAGGAGAATTGAGAATTGATTTGAGAGCTCTATCATTATGTCCGGAACATCTGACTGGGTGAAAGATCATCCCCTGATCATTTCTCAGTCTACCCAATATTTCCCCAAAAAGAAGTGGTGGTTTTTGAAAAAGGTCGTTTCTTTGGAGTCGGTATCGACGGGGCTTAGGGGCTTTGAATTCACTTTGGATAAACGGTAAGTGCCATATTTCCAGTCGATGGGCGGAGGGGAAAAGGATTATCCGTCAAGATATTTTTAAGTCAATTTAATGCCAGGCCATGTATAAAATATTATTTGTTGTAATTTCAGTACTCCCGGGTTTTCAGTGGATGTGGGCCCAGGATCGGAGTATTGCTGCCGATACGGTGGTGGTGAGTGAACACGAAACGGTGATAAGGGGGGAAACGGTTCCCTACCGCGCAACAGTTGGCACTCAGCCGGTTTGGGATGAGGGTGGCAAAGCGATTGCTGCGCTTCACTACACCTATTACGAGCGAAAAGATGTGGAGGACCGCAGTGCGCGACCGCTCATGATCTCCTTTAACGGTGGACCAGGATCGGCTTCGGTCTGGATGCATATCGGATACACGGGCCCTCGTTTTCTCAATATAGACCCGGAGGGCTATCCCTTGCAGCCCTATGGCGTGACTCCCAATGAGCATTCGGTACTGGATGTGGCGGATATTTTGTTTGTCAATCCGGTGAATACCGGCTATTCCAGGATTTTGGACGAGGAGGTCGACCGGGATTTTTTCTTTGGGGTAGAAGCTGATATCAGTTACCTGGCGGAATGGCTGAACACCTTTGTCAGCAGGAACAATCGGTGGCCATCTCCTAAATTTTTGATAGGGGAGAGCTACGGCACTACCCGCGTGGCAGGACTGGCCCTGGAGTTGCAAAACCGGCAGTGGATGTACCTCAATGGCGTCATTCTGGTGTCTCCCACCAATATGGGCGTGGATCGGGACGGACCTGTCGGGTTGGCCAACCGCATTCCCTATTTTGCAGCTACCGCATGGTATCATGAAGCACTGGAGGAAGATCTGCAGCAGCTCGATCTCTACGATGTTTTGGAGAAGGCCGAGGAATTTGCCATCAATGAGTTGCTTCCCGCAGTGGTGAAGGGTGGCTTTATGGAGGATGAAGTGAAAGATGAAATGGCGGGAAAAATAGCGCGGTACTCCGGGCTGCCAAAGGAAACAGTATTGCGATACAATTTGGATGTGGACTACGCCTCATTCTGGAAGTTGCTCCTACTCGACCGGGGATACACGGTTGGACGCCTCGACTCCAGGTACCTGGGCATAGATCGCATGGATGCCGGTACCCGACCCGATTACTGGGCTGAGCTCACCTCCTGGCTGCACTCCTTTACACCCGCCATCAATCACTACTTCAGAGATGAGCTCGGTTTTGTCACCGATGTAAAGTACAACATGTTCGGCCCGGTTAGGCCGTGGGACCGATCGGGTGACAACACAGCCGAAAACCTGAGACAGGCCATGGCGCAAAATCCGTTCTTGAATGTACTGTTTCAGGCCGGGTACTACGACGGGGCCACCACCTACTTCAATGCAAAATACACCATGTGGCAGATGGATCCGAGTGGAAAACTGAGCGATAGAATGCGTTTTGAGGGGTACAGAAGCGGACACATGATGTATTTGCGTCATGAAGACCTGGATTTATCCAACCAACATCTGAGAGAGTTTATCCTGGAGAGTTTACCTTCTAAAGGTGAGCCCGCCAGATACTAATGATTGATTATAGCAAGTTTGCATCTAAGTAAAATTCCTCTATGAGATTTTTGGGAAAAAAGGGTATTCTTATTTTGCTGGTGGTTTTCGGGCTCAATGAACTGGCACAGGGGCAGGGCGGCACCCTTGGCAATCGCTCCAATGTGCACGTCGGCCTGGAGTTCAGTTTCCTGTTCCAATCGGAGATGTTGCAGGATTTTGACGACACGGTGCTGGATTCCACCGGAATGTATTCTTTTCTCACCAGTTCTCGAAATTCCCTGAGGTTTGGCGGCTATCTGAGGTTTGACCTCTTTGGCAGGCATTCGCTGGAGACTGGGCTGTACCACGTTACCCGCAGATACGAGAGTATCGTCTCCCTGGAATCTACCGGAGAGGAACTGGGCAGAAACAGGGTCAGGGGGGTTACTTTTGAGGTTCCACTGGTCTGGTCTGTTTCAATTCAGACTGCAGAAAACAGTTTTCTTTCCACCGGTTTCGGCCCGGTTGCGACCTATTTTGTAAGCGATTTTGGGGTCTTTGACCTGGAGTTTGAGTTGGATGCCTTCAAGCGGTCGCGCATTTTACCCGGTGTTAAAGCCAATGTGGGGTTTGAACACGATTTTGGTAGAAGCGGAGGCATTTACTTTGGAGCGACCTTTCAACACAATTTTCAATCCATTGCCTTTATGCGGATGGACTACCTGAAAGACGGTCAATCTGAAGCCATTGGAGTGGTGGAATTAAACGGTTCCTACTTCGCAGCAGTGGTGAGATACCTGTTCCCCATGTATTGAGTTTTGGGTCCTGTCTGCACCTGTTTTTTGGGTAACCCTATCCTTTTCCTATATTTGCGAAGACCACAACAAAAAATTGGGCAATGAGCTTAATCGACTTGCTGATCTTCATCATTTACATGATCGGTGTGCTGGGTATCGGATATTACTTTTACCTGCGGAACAAAACCTCTGACGATTACTACGTGGGGGGAAGAAAGATCGGCAGCGTTCACGTAGGTCTGAGTGTGGTGGCAACCGATGTGGGAGGCGGATTCTCCATCGGATTGGGCGGATTGGGATTCATCATGGGGCTGTCCGGCTCGTGGATGTTGTTCACCGGTTTGCTCGGTGCCTGGCTGGCCGCTGTTTTTCTCATCCCCAAAGTGCGCGGCAATCCGGCCTTTGACAAATTTCAGACCTTTCCACAGATATTTGGACATCACTACGGGGCTACCGTTGCTTTGCTCGCCGGTATTATTTCAGCCATCGGATACGCGGGGTTTACAAGTTCCCAATTGTTGGCCGGAGCGAAATTAGCCGATGGGGCCTTTGTCACGGTTGACCTTCAGACAGCGCTTATTGTAATGGGAATTGTAGCGGTGGTTTACACGGTCATGGGTGGACTCAAAGCAGTGATTTACACGGATACTTTTCAGTGGATAATCCTCATGTCAGGTCTGATTTTCATCGGTATTCCCATTTCGTATTTTGCAGTGGGAGGTATTGAGGGGATCAGGGAGGTGGTTCAACCGCGTCACCTATCGCTCACCAATATCAGTTGGCAAACTTTTGTCAATTGGGGATTGACAATCATACCTATTTGGTTTGTGGGAATGACATTGTATCAGCGAATATTCGCCTGCCGGGATGAGAAGTCGGCAAAGCGGGCCTGGTACCTGGCCGGAATTTTTGAGTATCCCATTATGGCATTTATGGGGGTACTGCTGGGCCTTTTTGCGAGAGTGGCGGCTGACCAGGGGATGTTTGTGGAGCTGGGTGCCATGGATATGGAGGAGGTCGATCCGGAAACGGGTCTTCCCATGTTGCTGAGGCACGTGATGCCGGTCGGTTTGTTGGGATTAATTCTGGCTGCCTATTTTTCAGCTATTTTATCCACAGCCGACAGTTGCCTGATGGCTTCTTCTGGCAATGTGGTCACGGATGTTCTCGGAAAATGGCGCAAAGCAAAGTGGCTGCCGCAAAGTGAAATCAGATTGTCGCAATTGGTCACTCTGGTAATCGGCATTCTTGCCCTCTTGCTCGCCATGACTATTACCAATGTCATCGACTTAATGCTGAGGTCCTATTCGTTTATGGTGGCGGGGCTTTTTGTGCCCGTAATCGGGGCCCTTTATTGGCGAAAAAGCAGCAGCATGGGCGCCTTATTATCCATGATAACCGGTGGCGTGATCACCATGTTTCTCAGTATTTATCTTGTGGAACTGGGATACGGAATGGAGCGCGCGGCCATTGAAGCCCGTCTGGCAGAATTGGAGGGTTATTTTCCTCAATTGGCCGCTCTGGACCCCTCGGATTTGACCAATTTTCAACTCATCGCAGCAATTAATGCATACAAACCCGTGGTGGTGGAGCCGCTCGGCTTGCAATTTACCCTGCCACTGGGACTGGATCCCATCGTTTTTGGAATTCTTTTTGCCGCAATTGTCTTTGTCGTAGGGTCTTATCTCTTCCCGGGGAATCAACTTCAACGAGCTTGATGCTTAGTGGTTTGCAATAATACTTTGTTGCAACCCTTCAGAGTGCCGCTCCATAGGGTATCGCCCAACGGGGTCCCCCCAAACACAACCATTGTCAATTAGCCTGCCCCCTAAACTTTGGGGGTCACTTGTCAATTGTCACTTATCACTTGTCAATTAAAAAAAGGTCAACGTCATTTAGGCATTAACAAACTGTCAACTGTCAACTGTCAACTGTCACTTGTCAATTATCAATTATCAATTATCAATTAAAAAGATCAATTCCATGATGTTCTCAACTCCATCTGATAACTGGCCGTGCCGCCATCCATTGCATACTGTCTGTCAAGAAAAACCTGAAGAGTGTAGAGTCCGGCATTGTTGAATCGCTCATTCCAGGTGAAATCGTTGTCCGGTCCGCCAAAACGCTCTCTGACCAATCTGTTTCCCTCGGGGTCAAGAAACAGCACCATACTATTCTCTGAATCTGAACTGATGCGTACATCGAGAATTTCCCCCTCCGCGAGGTCAAATTGGTGGTACTTCATGTTCCTTCCAAAAATATGGTCGGAAAAAGTGGCCACTCCGCGGTCATCAAAAGTGAGGTACTCGGTGTCAATATACACTGTGCCGGGATCTCTGTCGGATGGTGGTTGGGGTTGTTCGGGAGTCTCCTGCGGTGCTGCCTCTGGAGATTCCATGGATTCACCCTCCATTATTTCGCCATTTTTTTCCGATTGACAGGCGGAGAACAACATTAATGAGCAAATGATGCCTATTGCGAAAAGATGGTTTACTGTCGTCATTGTTTAAAATTTTTGATTAGGCAGTTTGTTTTTGGTGTAATTCGATCGCTGTATAAACGCACCAAAACAACCCCAAAATTATAAAAATTATACCGCATTGCAGATATTTTTTTCCGGGGGATGGGTCAGTTACCCGCTGCCACTTTTAACCGCATTGTGAGATAGACTGCGAACAGGCAGAGCCCAATGGACAGGTAGCCTACAATGTCGTAATTGACAAAAGTACCATCGTCGGATATTTGGACTATCATTCCTGCGATAAAACTCGACAGCGCGATGGAGAGTTGCTGAAGGGATGATTTCAGGCTCATAAATCCCCCCCTGGTATTGGTTGGTGCAGAGGCTGTGATCATCGTCTGGGGTGCGATCATCCTGCCGCTCCCCAGGACAAAGAATCCGCTTGTGACCAAAAGACCAAAAAATATGCCTACTTCCCACAAATTGGTGAGCAGAATCACAGGGATAAAGGAGAGCGACATAAAGAGCCAAATGGCCCTGCCGGGACCGATGCGGTCTGTGAGTTTCCCAATGGCCGGCGTGGAAAAAACCGTCAGCCCCCCACCGACCAGGTAAATCCATGAAATCTGCTGCATGTCAAATCCCGCATTTCGCATCATGTACGGTGCCACAAAGGGTATGATGATGAAGTGACCGAGTATCAGGAAAAAGGCAACTGCCAGGGCCATGACCTGGTTTTTGTCGGCTACTATCTTTACCAGCGGATTGTTCCGGAGGGTCATTTTGCCGGTTTCAGTCTGTGGTTTGATGGTTGGAAAAGTGAGGACAATGAAAGCAGTGAGTAGCAGTCCCAGGCCACCTATAAAGAAAAACGGAACCCTCCATCCGTACAAGTCTGCCAAAATGAGTCCGAATGGAACTCCGAGGGCCGCTGCCGCTGAGAATCCCGCCATGATTATGCCGAGGGCTCCTGAACGTTCCCTGTAAGAAAACAGATCGCTGACAATCGATAGAGCTAATGCCCCTATTACCCCTCCAAAGGCTCCGCTCACAAACCGCAGTGCCAGCAATTGCTCGTAATTCTGAACCAGTCCGCAGGCGAAGGCAGTAATCCCAAAACCGGTGTAAAGGAATAGCAAGGTGTGTTTTCGGTCAAAGAGGTCCATCAAAAATATGCCCACAAATCCCGATAAAAACGCGGCAAAAGCATAGACCGAAACCAAATGACTGAACTGCAGGGCACTTATCTCAAATTCATTCATAAACAGGTCGCCCAGGGGCATGAGGATCATGGTGAACATGATGTGGGTGAAATTGACCCCGGCCAGCGTAAATAATATCAGCTTGTGCTTCATCGGTTTGTACTTCCCTCCTGCGGACCCCAAATTTCTCCGTTAAGGCATCGCCGGATCAAAATAGACATCAAAGGTAAGCAGTCGGCAGCGGGAATTGTTCGCCTGCCAGGAAAATTGACCGCTTTTACATTTTCTCGCCTATTCGGTTACACAGGGTTTGTCGCCGAATATGTTAAATATTTTTCTCTCTCAGTCCTGAAAAAAAACCCTGAAAGCCTGTAAGAATGGCTGTGAAATCCGGTTAATTTTTTTTGTATGTTTACAGCGATAAAGGTCCTTACATGTTTGTCCTCACTATAGGATAAATTAAAACCTGGATTATGAGATACATACCTACCTTTTTAATCGCTCTAATTGTAGGTCTTTTGAGCAACGGAGCCTTTGGTCAGCGAGCCACAGTCAGCGGCTATGTTTATGACAATGAGACAGGCGAAACCCTGATCGGGGCTACAGTAAGAGAGCATGTGACCGGATCTGGAGTGCAATCCAATACCTATGGGTTTTACTCCATCACTCCAGGTAAAGAAAAAGTGGATTTGGAATTTTCCTATGTGGGTTACAGCCCTCAGAGGGTGAGTTTTCCACTCGAAAGAGATACCAGCCTGCATATTTATTTGGAACCTGTGGTTCAGCTCAAAGCTGTCGAAATTCAGGCCTCGAGAACCGAGAGGATACAGGAATCGGTGCAAGTCAGTGCTATCAATGTGCCTATCAGGCAGATACAATCAGTGCCGGTTATTCTTGGAGAACAAGATGTGCTCAAAGTACTTCAACTGCTGCCCGGGGTTCAGTCTGGGAGTGAAGGGCAGAGCGGGCTTTTTGTCAGGGGAGGTAGTCCCGACCAGAATCTCATTCTCTTAGATGGAGTGCCTGTTTATAATGCATACCACCTGTTTGGATTTTTTAGTGTCTTCAATACGGATGCAATAAGGGATGTGAATTTGATAAAAGGCGGCTTTCCGGCCAGGTATGGTGGACGGCTCTCTTCGGTGGTGGATATCTCGCTGAAGGAGGGAAACAACCGGGAGTTCAGCGGGGCGGCATCCATTGGCTTGCTCGCAGCCAGAGCCACTTTGGAGGGACCCATTATCAAGGGTAGAACTTCATTTATTTTTTCGGCTAGGAGGACTTATGTCGATTTGTTAACCCGACCCCTGATAAGACAGGGTTTTAGACAAGATGGAAGCAGGGGAGATTTGGGTGTTTACTTTTACGACCTCAATGCGAAGGTCAATCACCGCATAGATGAGAATAACCGCGTTTTTTTAAGTGTCTATAGCGGCGATGATAATTTTTTCCTTCGACGGGAAGATCGCGAGCCCGGCTTCAATGAGATACACCGGTTCAATTCTGCCATTGGTTGGGGGAATGTCACAGCAGCGGCCCGTTGGAATCGCCAGTGGAATCCCAGATTGTTTAGCAATACCACATTGACCTACTCCAGGTACAGGCTCTTCACCAGAATCAAGTACGAAAATGAACATACAGTCAGAGACGACTTTGAGGAGATATCGCTTCGGTACGATTCGGGAATTCGAGATATCGGAGGAAGGATCGATTTTGATTACTTACCCGATCCGCGCCACCACATTCGCTTTGGACTGAATTTTGTGCAGCACCGGTTCAATACCGGCCTTTTTGAGTTGCGAGATATCGCCACGGCAGATGATTATTTCTGGACGGCAACTGTTGGTCAGGAACCGCTCAATGCCAGCGAATTTTTTGTCTATGCTGAGGACGAGTTTGATATTGACAACCGCTGGAAAGTTAATGCAGGGCTTCATTTTTCGGGCTTTTTAGTGAGTGGGGAACAGTACTTTTCACTGCAACCGAGGTTGAGCGGCAGGTATCTTTTTCCCGACTCCAACTCCTCTATCAAGCTCGCATTTTCTACCATGCAGCAAAATGTCCATCTGTTGGCCAACGAGGGAATTGGATTGCCCACCGACCTCTGGGTGCCCGCTACAGACAATATTCTTCCTCAAAAATCATGGCAAGTAGCGGCGGGATATGCCAAAGAAATAGGTCGGGCCTATAACTTGACGCTGGAGGCCTATTACAAAGACATGTCGAATGTGATTTCCTACGGTGAGGGGGAGGGTGTTTTTGGAATAGATAACTGGGAGGACAGAGTGACCCAGGGCGATGGATATTCCTACGGTCTTGAGTTTTTTCTACACAAAAGGGATGGTCGATTCAACGGCTGGTTGGGATACACCCTCTCCTGGACCTACCGTCAGTTTGAAGACCTTAATTTTGGAAGGCGTTTTCCATTCAGGTACGACCGCAGACACGATATTTCCCTGGTGGGGAATTACAAATTGACGGATCGCATTGGGTTGTCCGCAAGTTGGGTCTATGGTACGGGCAATGCCATTACCATACCCGAATCGCGCTACCTCGGTACAACCGATGAAGGGAGGAGGCGTTTTTACCAGTATTTTGGAGATCGAAACAGCTACCGCATGGAGTCCTATCACCGCCTGGATATGGGAGTGAATTTCCATCGCGTCCACAGCAATTTTGAGCGCACTATTTCCGTGGGAGCATACAACGCCTATGCCAACCAGAATCCCTTTTTTGTGCACCTGGATGAGCGCTATGTCTGGGATTATTCTACCAACACCAATCGTCACGAAACCATTTTGCGGCAGGTCAATTTATTTCCGCTTTTGCCCTATGTAACTTATTCCATAAAGTTTTAAAAAACACCCACCATGTTCGATACATTCCAAAAATATTTTCAAAAGGCAAAGGGCCTTGCTTTAGCAGCTCTGCTTCTTGGTTTGCTACCTTTTTTCTTTACCTCTTGCAGCGACTTTTTCGAGAAGGAAATTGCAATAGATCCACCGGATTATTTAGATCAGTTGGTTATACACAGTTTTTTTGATCCGGTCAATGACAGCATTTTAAATATTCTGGTGACAAGGCCCCAGGAAATTTTTGGCGTAAGGGATTTGAGTGGATTGGTCGATGATGCCGTGGTGACTGTGATCGCCGGCGGCAATGTGATTGAAGTCAACCACCGCCATTTAACCAACATAAACCACCGCCCTTTGGCCAATTTCTACACCGGTCACATATCAGTCGATCCCGGGGATGAAATTTTTATCAGAGTTTCTCACGAGGACACACAGGAAGCAGTGGTAAGTCAGGTGGTCCCACAACCGGTAGTACCGGATTCAGTCATATTTATCGAGCGCGCGGGCATCGATGTGGACGGAGAATCAAGAAGTGGATTTGATATCTATTTCTCTGACCCTCCCGAAGAGGAAAATTTCTACTATATTAGTGGTGTTTACAGGTCTCAATTTTCAACTTTTTATTTCTCGCTGGAATCTCTTGAGCCGGGGAGTGAAACCTACAACCGCGGGGTGATAATCCGGGATCAAACTTTTGACGGGGAGGACGTTCGCCTGAGGTTGTTAATTCCAAATAGCTTTTTAAACATGCAACCGCAGTATTTTGAATTGACCTTTAGAACAGTGACCCGCGATTTTTACCGCCATGTTCAATCAGTGGAAAGGTACGAAAATTCGATTGACAACCCCTTTGTGGCGCCGGCTCAATTGTACTCGAATGTGGAAGGCGGTCTGGGGATTTTTGGAATAATATGGCCCGTTTTGGCACCGGTGCAATAGATTCGGAATGGCAGTTTGAAGGAGGGAAGGGAGCCGGACTGCATCATTTCCATATTTTATTAGTTAAAAAAAGCAGCTCGGTAAACATTTTCCCGATTGACAGATTCTATTAGCTGAAAAAAAACCAGAAAAATGATAAAAAAATTACTTAGTTCAGGCGTTTCCAATTTGCAGCTCAACTTTGCCATCCTTATTGGCCGGGTATCTTTCGGTGTTGCCATGTTGACCCACGGGTGGCCCAAGTTGGCCAATTATTCCGCTATAGCACCAAATTTTCCGGATCCCATTGGAGTTGGATCAGAATTGTCTCTTGCCCTTGCGGTTTTTTCAGAGTTCTTTTGTTCCATTTTGCTGATTCTCGGATTGGGAACCCGATTGGCATTGATCCCATTACTGATTACCATGATGGTCGCCTTTTTTATCCATCATGCAGGAGATGCTTTCGGTGATAAGGAACTCTCGTTTTTGTTTATGTTTGGCTTTCTGGTGCTATATCTAACCGGACCGGGCAAGTTCTCGCTGGATCACAAGATTTTTGGCAGCAAGTAAGGATTTAACCGGCAGCCAAAAACCGGGAATTGCAGAAAAAGTAGAGGCAACCAATACTTTGCGGTCAATTTTCAAACTGGAGCAGTTTGATCAGTTCCATCATATCGCCCTCAAATTGGGGGTTTGCATCTGCCTGCAAAAAAGTGTAGTCGTCCAGCACTACTCCAATTTCCCGGAATTTACCCTGGTCGTCCTTCACCTGCCAGCCGTCGATTTTTTCATCCCTGATCTCATCTGCGATTAAGGTGGGATCCTGTCGATAGATGCTGTCCAGGGCGATGAAAAAATTGTACATATTGAGCGGGGTGTCAAAGCGATATATGGTGAAAAGCAGTTTTTCTTCCTCTCTTTCGTAAAGTCTCACCAGGGCGTATTGATCCTTATCAATCATTTGAGGGTCGTAGGCTGATTGGGTGAAGTCGCCGAGTTGCTCGGGAAAAATGGAGCTGAAATCCCGCTCCTCTCCTCGGGGAATGGGCATTATGCCGTATTCTGTAAACTGGGCTCCCTCTATCAATTCACTGAGTACGCGAGAGGCGGTGGACCAGGTCTGGTGCGTCTCATCAAAACCCAAAAGACCAGAATCAATTCCATCCTCCAATTCTGCTCCACCGGCTTCGGTGCGCTCGCCTTCTCCACTTCCACATCCCGTGACCAATAACAACCCAAAGGCCGCAATCAATAGAAACAGCAAACTTTTACTTCCGATCATTTTGGTCAGATTTTTTCAAAAAACAGTATGCGAAGTGGCGAAACAGACCGGGCATTTGAATTTTTTATTACGCCACTGTTCATTTTTCCCATTCAAAAAAAGAGATGTAACTAAAGACGTAGAAATTCGGTGTTTTGGTTTGTACTTCGCCAATTAATCTTCTTTTTCTTCTTCTGTATCTCTTTTTTCGGGGCGCATCTGAGGGAAAAACAGAACCTCCTGAATGGATTTATTCCCGGTCAAAAGCATCACCAGTCTGTCGATACCGATTCCGAGTCCGGCTGCGGGAGGCATTCCAAATTCCAGTGCCCGTAAAAAGTCCTCGTCCATCGCCATGGCCTCGTCATCACCGCGCTCAGCCAGTTTCAATTGTTCTTCAAATCGCTCGCGCTGGTCGATGGGGTCATTCAGCTCTGTGTAAGCATTGGCAATTTCCTTTCCATTGACAAAGAGTTCAAAGCGCTCTACCAGTCCCTCTTTTGAGCGGTGCTTTTTTGCCAGCGGGGTCATTTCGATGGGGTAGTCGGTGATGAAGGTGGGCTGGATCAGGTTTCGCTCCACTTTTTCATCAAAAATCTCATCTATCAGCTTACCTCTTCCCATTGAGGGCTCTACTTCGATTCGAAGTTTGTCGCAGAGCTTGCGGAGGTCCTCTTCACCCATTTCGGAGATATCAAAACCCGTGTATTTTTCGATGGCTTCGTACATGGTCAGCCTGGGGTAGGGGCCCTTGAAGTCGATTTCGTTATCGCCGGCGGTGACTTTGGTGGTGCCCATGACCGATTCGGCCACTGCCTCCAAACACTGTTCGGTCATTTCCATCATCCATTGGTAGTCCCTGTAGGCCACGTAAATTTCCATGGAGGTAAATTCGGGGTTGTGGGTGCGGTCCATGCCCTCGTTACGGAACATTTTGCCGATTTCATACACCCCGTCATAACCCCCGACTATCAGTTTTTTCAGGTATAGCTCGTTAGCAATCCGCAGATAGAGCGGGATATCGAGGCTGTGGTGGTGCGTTTTGAAGGGTCGCGCGGCGGCACCTCCGTGAATGGGTTGCAGTATGGGGGTTTCCACTTCCAGCCAGCCCATTTTGTCAAAATAGGAGCGCATGGCAGAAATGGTACGGCTCCTGGTGACAAAAACATTGCGCACACCTTCATTGACTGTGAGGTCCACGTAGCGCATTCGGTAGCGCTGTTCCGGGTCCGAAAAAGCGTCGTACACATTGCCTTCGGCATCCTTTTTCACTACGGGCAGGGTGCGCAGGGTTTTGCTGAGCAACTTAAAGGACTGCACGTGCACGGTAATTTCACCCATTCCGGTGCGAAAAGCAAAACCCTCAATTCCGATAAAATCACCGAGGTGGAGGTGGCGCTTAATGAGTAAATTGTAGAGCGATTTGTCTTCTCCCGGGCAAATGTCGTCCCTCCTAAGGTAGATTTGTATGCGACCTTTTTTATCCTGAAGCTCGGCAAACATCGCCTTCCCCTTGCCCCGTTTAGACATGAGTCGGCCGGCGAGTTTAAGGTTCTCAAATTCACCTGCTTTCTCGTCCTCAAATGATTCCTTGATGTCGGTGGAAAAGGTATTCACTTCAAAAGCTTCGTGTGGATAGGGCTCTATGCCCATCTCGCGAATGGCTTTTAGAGATTCTCTCCTCACCAGGTCCTGATCACTAAGTTGCATATTGTCTGAATATTTGGCGCAAAAATAGGGGAATTGTTGGTTTCTACTGGTATAGCCGGTCAAAAAGTAAAACCCCACTCCCTACCGACTCCATTTTAAGCCTTCAGGCTAATTTTTAAGGAGTTTGGCGGGACATTATTCCCCTCGCAAGCATCTTAGTTTGTGAAAGATTACTTAACTTTAACCTCCAGTGGAAGCCCGACACTGCCAATTGGGTTATTTTTGCGGATTGAAAAGTTTAAACTTTGGTAATGAAAAAAAATCACATCACGCTCAGACTGGTAGTTAGTTGCCTAGTCATGCTGTATTGGAGTTACGGTACAACTGGTCAAACGACATTGACCCAGGGGGACATAGTTGTGCTGGGAGTGAATGCCAATGCGAATTGCCCAGAATTTGGTCTTCCGAATGGTGAGGATATTGTTCATTTGGCCTTTTTGGTTGATATTGAGACGGGCACCTCTTTTCAGGTTACAGACCAGGCTTATTTTGAGTCAACCAATACCTGGGGAACTTCAGAGGGCACTGCGGTCATTACCTACGATGGCCCCACCACCATACCTGCCGGTACTGTTGTAACATTCAGATGGCCGGATTCGTACGAAGTTTTATCTCCCCCGGCCTACGCCAATGCCTCCTATTGGGATTTTTCTCCAACTTTTATCCAGAATGGAGATCTTGAAGAGTTGAATATTGCCATAGCTGGTGATCAACTGTACATCCTTACTGATGATTTGTGGTCCTCAAACAATTTCTTTGTGGGCGAGGTGATCTACGGATACAACAACAAGGAGGAATGGATGGCAGGAACTCCAAATGCTCAAAACTCTGATTTGCATCCCGATGTGGATCCTTGTTATTATTACAATACAGGTGGTGATTTGGAGCCTTTTTCAAGCTACACAGGACCCACCTCCGCTACCACACGGGAAAATTGGATAGCGAGAATCATCGATTACGACAATTGGACGGATTGGGGGGATTGCAGCAGTTACGAAGAACCGGATGAGTTGCTTTTGATGGTTGACTTTGAACTCCAGGACGAGATTTGTGAAGATGACGGTTCACTGACTTTGCCGACCTATAATATCGATGGTTCCTGGTCTGGTACTGGAGTTTCGGGCAACCAATTTGATCCTTCCGGCCTGGATGGTGATATTGAACTCACCTTCACACCTGATGATAATTGTATCCCGGAGGAAGTTTTAACTATAGAAGTTTTTCCCTTGCCCAATTTTACCGACCCCGGGACCTTGATAAGTTGTGACGAACCGGTTGATCTCCCTCCAATTGAGGCTGATCATGAATACCCTGACCAGGGGTATTATGTTATTGAAAGTGGAGGCGATACTATCCTATGGACTTCATCCACCTATCCCATAAGCAATACACTCCTTATCTGGAATGGTACAAATTTCTGTTCCGAAATTATTGAGGTCGATGTGATCGTTAACAGCTCCCCGGATATTGACCCCATAGATGACGTCGAAAGTTGCGGCCCTTATACCTTACCGCCACTTTCAGGAACTAATGTAACCCCATCAAATTCTTCTTATTTCAGTATGCCCGACCGCCAGGGAACAGAATACTCCATTGGAGATGAAATTACAGAATCGGGTACTTACTACGCTGTTGCGGGAACCTCGGATTGCTTCGATGAGGTATCATTCGAGATTACTATCGAAGACATCGAAACTCCTGAGTTTACGCTTGACGACGAATACTGCGAAGGAGAAACACCTGATGATTTGCCAAACACCTCGGATAACGACATTGATGGCAGTTGGTCCCCCGGCACCATAGAAACGGACGATGTGGGCACATCGGTTTACACTTTCACGCCTGATGCCGGGGAGTGCGCTGAGGAACTTGAGTTGTCGGTAGAAATTAACGCCAATCCAGACAGCCCCAATCTATCCGTAGATTGTTCCGGTGGGGTTGGGGATGCAATAATCTCAGTAGATGCTCCGCAGGGGTCTGAATACGAGTACTCTTTAGATGGAGGGTCATTCCAGAGTAGCAATGAATTTACAGGTTTGGCCAATGGCAATTACGAGGTTGTGGTTTTGAATACAGATACTGGATGTGAATCGGCCACAAATAGCATCGAGGTGGATTGTGGTTGTTCAGATGATCCGGAGGTGGATTTGACGGGAAGCAGCGATTCGGTTTGTGGAAACGAGTCCCTCACAGTTTTCGGGAATACATTTGGGGGAAGTGCAACGGAGGTGACCATTACTCACAATGGAGATGGCACTGTAGATCCCTCCTCTGCGAGCAGCAGTCCTTTTGACTTTACCTACACCCCTGGCGCAGTAGATGCGGGGAATGTGGTGACTGTTACTGTCACAACGGACAACCCCCTCGGTTTACCCTGCGAAGCTGCCACAGCCACTTTTGAAATAACCGTTCACAATCTGCCCTCTGCTTCCGCTTCCAGCAACAGTCCAATTTGCGAAAACGAAGACATTAATCTGATGGGTGACGGAGGAGTGGATTACAGTTGGGAAGGGCCTTTTGGATATACAAGTACCGATCAAAACCCGGTGATTGAAGACGTGGGTGTGACCCAATCCGGATGGTACACAATGACTGTAACAGATGCCAATGGATGTGAAGGGGTAGATTCAACAGAAGTGGAGGTGAATTCCATACCCGTGGGTTCCGTTTCAAATGATGGTCCCTATTGCGAGGGAGAAACCATTGAATTGTCTGCTTCGGGAGGTGATTCCTACTCCTGGACCGGACCAGACGGATTTAGTTCCACCGATCAGAATCCCGGGATACCCAATGCCGAATTGGGCATGGGCGGGGAGTACGAAGTGGTGATTACCGGGAGCAATGGATGTGCTGTAACTGCCACGACAGATGTGGAAATTTTGGAAGGACCCGATGCTGAGGCTTCATCCAACAGTCCTGTCTGCCTGGGGGATGATATCACTTTATTTGGTGATGGTGGGGGCGCTTACTCCTGGAGTGGCCCCGGTGGATATAGCTCCACTGAGCAAAACCCGGTCTTCACCTCAGATGGAAGCTCCTTTGGAACTTATACCCTCACCGTAACTGATTCGCTGGGATGTACAGGGGAGGCGACCACGCAGGTCGAGCAAGGGGAACAACCGACTTTCAATGCATTCTCGGCTGAATGTGCACCGGATTTTGAAACCTATTTTGTGAATGTGGAGGTGGGCACTGATTCGGTGGCCATTTCTACAGGTACACTTGTGGACCTGGGCGGTGGAGACTTTTTAATAGAAGATGTGGATATAAACGACACCCTGATTGTAACTATAATCCATCCTGTGGACGGCTGCAGTGTGAGTGTGACTTATCCGCCCCCCAATTGTGATTGCCCCTCAATCGATGCACCTGATTCTGATGGAGATGAGGAAATTTGTGAAGGTGATCCCTTGCCGGAATTGTCTGTAAGTTCAACTGAGTCCGATATAGGATTTAATTGGTACGATGCCCAGTTTGGAGGGAATTTGGTCGAAGAGAACAGCGATACCTACCAACCAACCGAAGCCGGCACCTGGTACGTAGAGGCCATCGACACATTAACGGCTTGTTCATCCGGTGACAGAACGGCCGTGGAATTGATCGTTCACTCACTGCCCCAAATCACCATAAGTGGTGAGGAATGCGCACCCGACCTGGAGACTTATTCTATCACAGTAACCACTGAGGGAGATGTGGTAACTGCTTCTTTGGGCACTGTGACTAATCTGGGAGCCGGGGTTTTTGAAGTGGAGGGCATTCCCGAAGGCGAGGATGTACTAATCTCAATAGAAGATACTGATACCGGCTGTGAGAGCGATTCGCTTTTTGCCGGATTAGATTGTCCCTGTCCCGTAGTGGATGCTCCTGTTTCAGGAGGTGATGTTTTTATCTGCCAGGGCGCCAACCCGGAGTCCATCAGCGCAACGGCCGGTGGCTTGCAGATCGATTGGTACGACAGTGCAATGGGCGGGACGCTGTTGGAAGAAGACAGCGAAGACTTTTTGCCCGCCGGTCCGGGTACATACTATGCGGAAGCCGTTGATCCGGTAAATGGTTGCAGTTCGGATGACCGGACACCCGTGAGTTTATTGGAAGACGATGAACCCGCATACACCGAGCTTGAGGTGGATTGTGAGGCCTCGCTTGAAAGCTGGTATGTCAATTTTGAAAGCGATGCCATGAATGTGGAAGTATCTTCGGGACAGTTGGCCAATATCACCGGGGATGAATTCATGGTTTCTGACATAGATACAGCAGTTGATTTGGAAATCACCCTTTGGAATGAGGTGGAGGATTGCGCAATCACTGTGGAAATAGAAACACCTGAGTGCGACTGTCCGCAAATTGATCCGCCATCCACTCCCGGTGATGTCACTATATGCGAGGGCGAAGACTTTGTCCCTGTGGAGGCATTCTCTCCTGCCGGGCACCTTATTGATTGGTACGACAGTCCACAGGGAGGCGCCCTTCTTTTGGAGGACAGTGAGACCTACCTGCCGTCGGACAGTGGAACCTGGTACGCGGAGGCCATTGATCCGGTTTCCGGTTGTATCTCAGAGGAAAGGACGGCTGTTTCACTGATTATTTTGGATGCTCCGAGCCTGGATACCATTGAGATTGATTGCAATCCCGGGCTTGGGACCTGGTTTGTGGAAATAGAAACCGATGCCGACCTGATCAACACCAATCAGGGGAATGCAGTTTTTCTCGGGGGCAATACCTACCTGATTGAAAACTTGACCGATGGAAATGAAGTGATAATTGATGTGACAAGCAATGTAACCGGTTGCGTAAATACCATGACAATTCAAAGTCCTGATTGCGGCTGTGACCCAATGGACCCTCCTGTTGCAGTTGGAGTATCGGATGTGGAAAATTGTGAGGGTGACAGCAATCCTGTCTTTCAGGCCGAAGTGGACAGCGGATTTACGATAAACTGGTACAATAGTCCCATAAATGGACTTTTGCTAGAAGAGGACAATGAAGAATTTGAGCCTGTTCCCACCGATCCGGGCAACTACGTTTTTTATGCAGAAACTTTTGACCCGGCCACCGGCTGTGTTTCGGAAGAAAGGACCTCTTTTAGCCTGGTCATCTTTACACCCCCTTCAGTTGACGGGATTTCGGCATCCTGTGGGGTAGGTGCCGGGACCTATTTTGTCGATTTTACAAGTAATTCTGATTATTCGGTGAGTGCCACAGTGGGCATTCCAATGGATTTGGGAGGTGATCAATGGCGGATTGACAGCGTGCCCCTATCTGAGGAAACAAACATCGATGTCACCAACTCTGGGACGGGCTGTGTGACTTCCTTTACTCCGGATATTCCGGACTGTACGTGTCCTGATTTTGTTGCACCGGCTGATACAGTCGCATGTGAATTTTTCGTACTGCCTCCTATCGATGGTTTTAATCTCACCGGAGATGAAGCCTACTTCGATCAGGCCGATGGTCAGGGGATTATGTATGCGGCCGGGGATACGCTTTTTGAGTCCGGCATTTATTACGTGTTTTACGAAGATGCAAGTTGTTTTATACAGGATTCCTTTGAATTGGTGGTGGACAGTTTGAATTTACAGATGGAAGATGGCCATTTAATCGTGGAATGTGATCCCGACTCGTCCCATCTGTTTGTTGTCGCTGATTACACGGATATAATAAACGAGGGGACCGGAGGCGATGTAAGTTGGTTTGCCGATCCCAACCTCCAGATACCCATTCAGCAAAATGTGCAGACCGATGGCGCTGTGGTATATGTAGTGGTTGAACTCGGCCAGTGCCAGAGTGATGTAATCCCTGTGGAGTTGACTGTGGGTATTTCTCCCGGACTCGAAGACCCCGGACCGCTGTCTGCCTGTGATTCTATTGAGCTTCCACCCATTGTGTCAGAGAACTTTTTTCCTAATGAGGGATATTACACCCAGCCGGAAGGGCAGGGCGATACCTTGTTCGCAGGGGATTTTGTCACAGAATCAACTACCTTGTACTTGTTCAGTGGAGACTCACTTTGCTGGGAGGAGTATGAGGTTCAAATTTTGATTGACAGTCAGCCTGTTCTGGATTCGATACCCGATATACTCAGTTGCGCGCCTGTGATACTGGGTGATATTGTAGGACAGAACCTGCATCCGGACAGCACCTTGTACTACGATTCCATTGGTGCCACCGGCAATCAATTCCTGCCGGGCGATACCCTTTTAGAGTCTGTGACGCTGTATGCCTGGTCGGGGACAGCAGGTTGTTTTGACGAGGTAGTTTTTGAAGTGGTGATATCCGATCCACCGGCCATTGATTCTTTTGACAGTCCGCTCACGGCTTGCGAATGGGCTGTTTTGCCTCAAATTGAAGGAGAAAATCTGAGCAGCAACCCCTTGTGGTTTACAGAAGCTGGGGGTGGGGGTGACACCCTGATGGTCGGAGATACCATTTTTGAAGGAGGTATTTTCTATGCGCGGGATTCCCTGCCGAATTCGGACAGTTTTTGCGTCAGTGAAATGCCGCTGGAAATAATTATTGACGATCTGCCTGATGTGGTCATTTCAGCGCCTGATACGGTTTGCGCCGGTGAGTCGATTGAATTGATGGCCTCCGGGGGCGATGAATACTTCTGGACAGGCCCCGCCGGTTTTACGGATACCATCGCCAATCCGGTACTTGATTCCGTGGTTACAGATCAATCGGGCGTATATTTTGTGGAAGTTACCGGTCCCAACGGATGTGTGGCCATCGATTCCGCAGTAGTAGTTGTAGAAGCCCTGCCGTTCGTACAGGTATTTTCGGCCGTATGCGGACCCGACAATACCGATTATACCGTAGAGTTCAATTCAGATGCGCAATTGAATGAGATATCTGTCAGTGCCGGGGTTTTGGCTGAAATCCAGCCCGGGGAGTACGAGGTGAGCGAAGTGCCTGAAGGAGAAACGCTGCAAATCAATGTCTCTTTTGAGGCCAGTGATTGCGAGCAAATCCTCGAGATAGACTCGCCCAACTGCGATTGTGACTTTATCGATGCCCCCGTCACGGGTGACGATCAGGAGATATGCGAGGGAGATGATATTCCGGTTCTCACTGCTACGGCAGATGGAGATCTGGTGGTGAATTGGTACGATGCTGCCGTGGGAGGAAACCTGCTCGCTCAAGCTACCGATGAGTTCTTGCCCACCGAAACTGGAACGTTTTATGCTGAGGCAGAAGATACCCTGACCAACTGCGTTTCGGAGACCAGAAGCCCCATAAGCCTGACCATAAATCCGGTGCCGGTGATTGAAATAGTAGGCGTATTTTGTGACAATGCTTTTGGTACTTTGGCTTTTACATTTACATCGGACGCCGATACCATTAATCCCATCTCAGGTGGAGGAAATTCAATCTATGATTTTGACAGTAATGACACTTTAGGGCACGTTGCAGATTCTATTACAGAAACAGTAATACTTGCCGGGGTTTTTGCCGGAACGGGATGCTCAACTTTAATCGAAGTGGACTCATCACTTTGTGTCGATTGCCCGGATATTGCAGCGCCGGTTTCTGCCGGGGATACGGTGATATGCGAAGGTGACGACTTGCCACCATTGACTGTGGAAGTAGAGCCGGGTTTGCAGGTAAACTGGTACGATTCTGCTGAGGGCGGTAGTCTGCTTGTTGAAAACAATCCCGTTTTTGAGCCGACGGAAGCGGGGACCTGGTACGCGGAGGCTTACGATCCCGTTTCAGACTGCAGTTCGGAGAGAACCGCGGTTACACTCACTATAAATGAAGCACCCGGAGCTGAAATTCTGGTGACCGACTGCGAGGACGACCCGGACTTTTGGTTTGTTACATTCACTGTGGATACACTGGCATTTTGGCTGATAGATGTGGGTGAAGCAACTACCAACCCGGATGGTTCTATTACTACAGGTGATATACCCTTAACCACCCCGGAATTACAGCTCACTGTGTTTGACGCGGAGGGGTGTTCGAATGTGTTTATAATCGAGGCCCCCGATTGTGACTGTCCGGAAGTTGATCCACCGGTTTCTGCCGGGGATATCACCGAATGTGACCCAGTTGATGAAGTGCCTGATCTGGTGGTTGAGGTGCCGGATGGGATAATTGTCAATTGGTTTGGAAGTGCCACAGGAGGAGATACCCTGCTGACGAACAGTGCGAGTTTTTCAGCACCCGAGCCTGGAACGTACTACGCGGAGGCAGTAGATACCGCTACGGGGTGTGTATCAGAAGTGCGCACACCGGTTGAGCTTACGGCGAGTTTGCCGGAAATACTAAGTTACGAAAAAGAATGCGGTGAGGACGGGCAGTTTTATTCTTTCACCTTTGAGACCGATGGTAATTTTTTCATTTTTTCAATGGGTGATACTATACAAAATCCAGATGGTTCCTTTACCATTGAAAATATACCGATTGACCACGAGTTGGTTATGGTTATTTTGGATACCAATGACCTGTGTGAACAGATGTTTCAATTTGATCCCCCGGTCTGTGAATGCCCCGAAATCGATCCGCCGGTTTCTCCCGGTGACACCGTGATTTGCCAGGGCGACCCGATGCCAGAACTTACTGTGGCAGTAGATAGTGGATTTACGGCCAATTGGTACGATTCAGAAGTGAGTCAACAACCCCTGGCTGAGGATACACTCATTTTTGTCCCGACCTTACCGGGCATTTATTACGTGGAGACCTTCGACCCAGCTACGGGTTGTGTTTCCGAGGAGAGAACTTCCATTGAAGTGAGTGAGAATCCGAGACCCAGGTTGCCGTTGTTGCAGCCCGGCTGTATTAGCGAGGATTTTTACTTTGTCCTGATCCGAACCAATGCGGACCAGGTTCTGGTCAATGCCGGAGAAGTGATTCCCGGAGGGGGCGATACGGTGTTGATTTCTGATATACCCATCGAGGAGGATGTGACCATGACCCTGATTATAGAAGAAACCGGTTGTACGCGTGAATTTACGGTGGAAGCACCCGACTGCAGTTGTCCCTTTATTGCTGCCCCTGTATCGGCCGGAGACCTTGAATACTGCGAGGGAGAAGCCATACCGGAAATGGTTGTCACAGTGGATGCCGGCTTGATTGTGGACTGGTACGACCAGCCCGAAAATGGCAATTTGATTGTGGGCAACAGCCCCAACTTCACCCCTTCCTCTCCCGGCACTTATTACGCCGAGGCTGTGGACCCGCAAACCGGATGCACCAGTGAGGAGCGAACTCCTGTGGTAGTTGAAGAACTGCCCCTCCCAGGGTTTGAATTGGTTTTGGTGGAATGCCTGGACGAAGAGTTTTATGAGGTGGTTTTTGTCACCAATGCAGATGAAGTAGAAGTCAATGTGGGAGTGATAGAGCAAATGGAAGGGGATAGCTTTATGGTGCATTCCATTCCCGGTGGCACTGATTTGGAATTGGAAATGATTCTCGGCCCATGTAGTTTAATAGAAGAAATTGCCGGACCGGACTGTGCCTGTCCTCCTGTGGACCTGCCCGCAGATTCGGTAGGGATTCAGTTTTGCGAGGGCGACGAGATTCCCTCCACCGACTTAACACTGGGTGAAAATGAAATTCTGGAGTGGTACTCTTCACCCGAGGGTGGTGAATTGCTAACTGAAAGCGATGGTGTATTTACTCCACCCAACCCTGGAATCTTTTATGGTGAAGTATTGGATACCATCAGTGGATGCCGAAGTGAGACCCGATTGGTACTCTCGGTGGAAATGCTTCCTTTCCCATCTGTAGAAATTGTGGACTGGGACTGTGACAGCGACCAGGGAATTGCAGCCTGGCTGGTTTTCCAAAATGCAGATGAAGTGGATGTGCAAGGGGCTGATTTTGAAATACTGCCGGGAGACTCCATACGGGTGTTCAATGTGATACTTGGGGGTGAATTTGAGGTGGCTCTTTCCAATGGTCCCTGCGATACAACCATTGTTTTCACTGAGGATGTATGTGTGGATTGTCAACCTGAGGCTGTTTTCAATGTCGTCAACCCTCCATGTCCGGAGGTGGTAAATGGAGTGATCGAAATCACCGAAGTCACGAATTTGGAATTCCCGATAGAGTTGAGTATAGATGGTGACTTTGTGGATTTCATAGAAGAGGTTCCGTACCAGCTCACACAATTACCTGTGGGCAGTTACAACATTGGATTGGAGTCGGGAGATTGTGAATTGATGCAAGTGGTCGTGCTCGCCGCGGAAGAGTCCACGGCAGAAATTGTCGCTGAGCCGGCTGAAATCGTCCGTGGATCAGAAGTTACCCTTACGGTCAATACCAATGTGGACCCATTCAGGGTAGATTGGTTGCCCGAAGACCTGACGGATTGCGAGGACTGTACGGAAATTGAGTTTGAGATCACAGGTGCCACGGATGTGATGGTCACTGTGACAGATTCGCTAGGCTGTTCTGCCAGTGCCACTATCTCCCTGATCCCAATTCAATTACGTGGAATTTACTTCCCCAATGCTTTCAGTCCCAATGAGGACGGTGTAAACGACGTATTCCGACCCTACTTCCCGGCCGACTTTGAGGGAGAAATCCTTCGATTTGAGATATACGACCGCTGGGGCAACCGGGTTTTTGCCGCTTTCAACAGAGAAGTCACTGACCCGGACAGTGTGCCTGCATGGGATGGTAATTTCAATGGTAGTGAAATGAATCCCGCTGTTTTTGCTTACTATATGGAAATCCAGCATGAGGATGGGTTTGTGGAAGTGCTGCAGGGGGATGTGGTGTTGTTGCGGTAGAGCAGTTGATGCCGGATGGCTGCTTGCGGCCTTAGTGCATAACATTCTGCATCATAGCGATTTTATGTGGGTTTCATTACTCAAATTTCACGGTTTTCTGTCGCAGAAATTTGGAAGGCCCTGGGATACGAGGTTTCCATTCCCGGAGATTGTAGATCGGAGTGGATTTTTATGCTAAAAAGCTCAATCATTTAGTTGCCAGCGGAGTTTCAGACGCCATTGGAGGTCGGGTAGGGGGTAGCCGTCAAATTGGTAGTCGATGCGGTCGGTGAATATGTAGCCGAAATTTTCAAATCGCAGGATTGCGTCAAAAGATTGGATGCGAACGGCGAGCCAGGGTTCTGCCCGGAAGGTATCGTCCAAATCCCGGTCGGAGAGTGTGAAGTTTCCAATGGCGGGGAAGTAACGGCTGGCACTGTATCCGCGGAAAAACAATCCATCCAAACCTACCTGGTACTCGAGTGCTTCATCAAATAAAGTTGCGGTGACTGCCACGCGCTGCTTAAAATACAGGGACGGCATGGCCAGTTCTCGTCTGCTCTGCTGTTGCCAGGCAAAGTGGGAATGCAGAATAATTGGCCCCAAATCGGGTTTGAAAGTCGCTCTTAACTGTGGGATGGCCAGTGTTTCATCGACGTAGTTGCTTTTGCCATCCTCCTCAAAAAAAGGCAAATTGAAAAGCAGGTGCTGGCGAAAACCAGCCCTCAAATTGAGTCGTTTCCATTCAATTCCCCCACCCAGAACTGTGTGAGTGAATGCCGGAAGGTCGTTGTTGTACACGAATCCCTCCGCTGATGGAAAGCGGGTTTCGATCAGGGAAGGACCCCTTCTCAGGTAATCGAGCTCACCGAAGAAGCTCAATTCATCGCCCTCCAAACCGGCCCTGGCATTTAAAAAAACATCTCCGGCCGCATCACCCATGATGCCAAGTTCCCCGGAGGCTTCTATGAAAAAGAGATCACCGGGACTCAATCCCGCATTGGCTGACAAAAACCATTCGGTGCTTCTAAATGATTCGGGGTCAAACCGGACGTTGTGACGCGCCCAGCGCAAATTGACAGACAGGTAGTTGGAAACGCGTTCGCGCTCAAAATTGAAAATGTCTCCAATGGTCACTCCTATCCGCTGTTCTGTGGTTCCCACCTCCATGAATCGCCTGAAACCGCTGTTTACCTGAAAAAATTCACCGTAGTAATCCGGATTGGGACTGGTGTCGGTGTAGCGGAAAAATCGATTTCCAAAAGACATGTAGTGATTGGCGTAAAGAGGCAGTCGGAGTCCGAAAAGTTCTGCTTCTCGAATGAGCCGGTAATTGGAGAAGTACACTGCGCGGTGTTGTTGTCTGCTCTCCGCATTTTCTGAAAAAACGGGAATTAGGGTGCGGTCGTCCTCGAAAAATTCACCCCGGAAAAGGGTGTCGGTCGTTATGCCCCCATTTTCCCAGGCGAGAACAGCATTGGATAAAAAGGTAGCAAAGTTGTGCCACTTGCCGTCCTCACTGCTGTTTGAAAGAGAGGCAGAAATGTAGGTTTGAAAGTTGCGCTGGCGGTTGTAATTGCCCTGGTGATTGATCCTCCGGTAATCGATAGAGATGTTTACCCCATCGTCAAATCCAGTGCTGAACATCGCCCGGGTGGTGTTTTCATCCTGAACGGGACCCTGGGCGTACATCAGATTGGAGTAGGGGCGGTATTGGTGGTAGTACCTCTGGTCCTCTATTTTATTCCAATAAAACCGATAGTCGTCAATTCCCGTCCTAAATCCTATCTCCCGGTCCGGCTCCAAAATCATGGGGCGAGTCGGTCCACCGAGATGGCCGGTGGTAGCCTGTTCCCATCCACCGCCTCTCGCAGGGTCAAAATGCAGATCTCTATTGCGGTAGGGTTGGTCCAGAAGGTCGTGCCTTTGAAAAGGTTGATCAAACTTGAAGTACATGACGTATTGGGTATCTGGTTCCACTTGCCGGTCAATGGGAGGAATCGTATCGTTTTCTGTCTGCGTCTCTCTGCTTGTGTCCACCGGATCCCATGCAGGAGCCTGAGGTCTATCCTGTCCTGTCAGCAGCAGTGGAATGACCAGCAGGGCTGTGATGGTGAAAAAACAGCGAAACAAGTGCTTTGATTTTAATTGGGAGGTTTTTAGCACATCATGCCCGATTTTAAAACTGTTCAATGGGTCTGGAATTTACTGGTCAATCAGCGTCATCCATTACAGCGGGATTAATTCCCATTGCCGAATAACCACCGTCGTGAAACAAATTCTGCATGGTGATTTTTCTACTTAGGTCCGAGAATAAAAACACGCAGTAATCGGCGCATTCATCTGCGGTGGCATTGCCGAGGGGTGACATCTCCTCTGCGTAGTCAAAAAACTGCTTAAAGCCCTTTACGCCACTGCCGGCTGTGGTCCAGGTAGGTGACTGGCTGATGGTATTTACCCGCACCTTTTTACGGTCGCCAAAGTGGTAGCCGAAGCTCCGAGCTATGGATTCCAACAATGCTTTGGCCTCCGCCATTTCATTGTAATCGGGAAAGACACGCTGCGCTGCTATATAGCTCAATGCCAGAATGGAACCCCATTCGTTCATGGCGTCTTTCTTCAAAAGGGCTTGCATGAGTTTATGGAAGGAGAGGGCTGATATGTCCAGTGTTTTCAACATCCAGTCGTGCTTGAGATTGGTATATTCCCGTTTTTTTCGCACATTCAGCGACATGCCGATGGAGTGCAGCACAAAATCGAGCTTCCCGCCTAACTTTTCTACCGACTGATCAATGAGTTGGTCGAGGTCTTCTATACTGGTGGCATCTGCCGGAATAACCTCAGCATTGAGTTTTTCTCCCAGGGTTTGAATTTTTCCAAATCTGAGTGCGACGGGTGCATTGGTCAGGGTGATTTTTGCACCTTCTGCTACGCAGTGTTCCGCTACTTTCCAGGCAATGGATTGGTCATCCAAAGCGCCAAAAATTATTCCTCTTTTACCTTGTAATAAGTTGTGAGCCATATTTTATCAATTATTCGTTTCTAATAATTCCCTTGCATTTTGCAGTGCTGCCTGACCGGGTGGGTCCGAACTCAGCATCACTGCTATATGGTAAAGTCGATCTTCTCCATTTAACTGCTTGAGGTGTGTCTGAGTGTGTTTTGCACCGCTCTTTTTATATATGAAAAAGTGGTTGGAGCCACAGGCAGCTACCTGGGGGGAGTGTGTAATGACGATCACCTGGTGTTCAGAAGCCGTTTTTTTCAAAATGCGTCCCATCTTTAGTGCCACATCTCCACTTACTCCCGAATCTATCTCATCAAATATCAAAGTGGGCAGGTGAACCCTGCCAGCAATAATGGATTTTATCGCTAGATTCAACCTGCTGATCTCACCGCCGCTCGCCACATCTCTGAGGTTTTTAAAATCTACCCCCTTGTTGGCTGAAAAGAGGAATTCGACCTCATCCATGCCATCTGCACGGGGTTCGCCGAATGGAGTTAGTGAGATTTTCAAGCGCGCATGAGGCATGGAAAGGGTCTGGAGAATTTTCATAGTCTCTTTCTCCATATTGCCCGCCGCCTTTTTTCGTTTGTCCCTCAGTTTGTCTGCACTCGCCAGCAGTTTCTTCCTGCATGACGCCAGTTCTTCCTCCAGGGCTGCAATTTCCTCCGAAACCGAGTCGAAGGACTTGAGTTTTTCCTCCAAATCTGCTTGAAGTGCGATCAACTCACCCTCACTTTCCACCTGGTGCTTGTTAATCAACCGTATCAACTCGTCGAGTCGCTGGCGGGTGGTTTCGACTTCACCGGGATTGTATTCCATTTGTTCGTTAAGCAGGGAGGCCTCTCTCGAAATGTCGCTCAATTCCACAGCGGCAGATTCCAGTCTTTCTGCCAGCGATTTTATCTCCTGGTTCATATTGGAAAAAGCGCGCATTTCTCTGAGCAGTTCATTCAATCGCTCCTCCAGGGATGCTGGAGAATTGTCCACCGCAGACTCAACCTTGCTGAGGGCGTGTTTGATGCCCTCAAAATTTTCCAGGGTGTGCAATCGCTCTTCCAGTTCCTCTTTTTCACCCTCCCGGAGACCAAACTCCTGAAGCTCTTCACATTGAAAAGCCACAAAATCGTGTTCTTTGGTCGCCTCCGCTTCCCGAAGCTTTAGTTTTTCCAGTGCTTTTTTCTTCGATTGCCATGTGTTGAAAATTTCGCTGTAATCTCGTAGTGTTTTTTCATTGTCTCCCATGGCATCGACCAGACTGAGTTGGTAGTTTTGCTGATAAATGTCCAGACTTGAGAACTGTTGATGCAGATCCACAAGCAGGGAACTTATCTGTTGCAAAAGGCTGAGTCGGGTAGGGGTGTCGTTTACAAAAGCCCGCGACTTCCCGGCGGGTAGAATTTCGCGCCTGAGTATCATTTCCGTTGAAAAATCGAGGTCGTTTTCCTCCAGAATGGGTTTTAGGTTGTCATCAGCGAGCTGAAAAACGGCCTCCACCACGCATTTTTCATCCGGATTTCTTAGAACTCCGAGGTCGGCCCGCTGACCGAGTACGAGACCCAGTGCACCTAGCAAAATGGACTTTCCGGCTCCGGTTTCCCCGGTGAGCACATTGAGGCCCTCCGAGGGCTGGAGTTCCAACCGGTCAATAATGGCGTAATTCTTTATGCTTAGACTCTTCAGCATTTGCGCAGATTGTGGGGCAAAAGTAAGGAAAAAGAATAGATGCGGGCAGTCCGGTGAACTCTTTCTGCTGCAAATGAGGTGAAAGTGCGGTGGAGTGGGAAATTGAAGGTGACATCCTCAGCCCAAATCAGTCCCAGGTCCCAATGGTCAAAATAGAAGGTGTTCGTGGCTGTCAGGCGCTGCGCAAAATCTTTTCCATCTTGCGCCCTTTGGCCAGCTCATCGACCAGTTTGTCCAGGTACCTTACCTGGCGCGTGAGCGGGGTTTCAATGTCCTCGATTCGATAGCCGCAGATGACCCCTTTGATGAGCGGCACATTGGGGTTCAGTTTAGCCCTTTCAAAAAAAGTCTGGAAGTTCACCTTTTCATCGATTAACTCCCGCTGTTTTTCGCTGTTAAATCCGGTGAGCCACTGAATGACCTCTTGCAATTCCTCTTCGGTCCTGCCCTTGCGCTCTACCTTGTTGACGTAGTGCGGATAAACCGACGCAAAGGTCATTTTTGCCATTTGTTCATCGTGTTTTGGAGTGGTTGTCATACGTTAATTTTTAGTAGGCTAAAATGCCGAATTGTGGTTTTTTTGCTTTAATTTTGAAAAGATGAGGCTTTTGGTTGATTTGAATGGTATAAGCAGAATATCATTTTATAATTTTTAAGGCCAAATTATGATCTAGGCACCTGGTATGAACAGAAATGAAGCAGGGAAATGGATTTAACTCAGACGACCTCTATATGGGGTGTACACGTTTTTCATATATCTTCGCGAGACCATTATAAATCGGATATGGTAAAAAAGCCTGCCAACTCCTTACAGGTAGTTTTACCCCCACCTTGCAAAAACCCAAAACCCAGTAAACCCTTAGGCCCGTCTAAAACAAGCCGCTTATCTTCCCATCCTCGTCAATATCGATACCTTCCGCCGCCGGAGTGGCAGGAAGGCCTGGCATCCGCATGATGTCGCCGGTGATCGGCACCAGAAAACCTGCGCCGGCTGCGATTTCAATCTCCCTTACCGTTACCACAAAATCCTTTGGGCGTCCCAGTAAAGCGGGATTGTCACTGAGGGATTTTTGGGTTTTGGCTATACAGACGGGGAGGTGTTGGAGGCCGAGGCGCTCGATTTTCCGGAGGTTGTTTTTGGCTTTTTTGGTGTAATCGATGGCTGCTGCACCGTAGATTCGAGTGGCTACCTTTCGAATTTTTTCCTCCACTGGTTCGTCCCATTGGTAAATGGGTTTGAAATGGGGTTGGTCCTGGTCAACGACCTCCGCTACTTCACGGGCGAGATCTGTCCCACCTTCTCCGCCTTTACCCCAGATGTCTGCAATTACGGCTTTTACTCCCAGTTCGCTGCACTTTTGTTTTATGGCCTGGTGTTCATCCTCCGTATCTAAGGTGAATGCATTGATGGCCACCACCGGGGTGACGTTAAAGGCTTTGATGTTTTCAAGGTGTTTTTCCAGGTTTTCAAGTCCTTTCTTCACGGCTTCGGTATTGGGCGCGTTCAATTCTTTTAATGAAACCCCTCCGTGGTATTTCAGCGCTCTGATGGTAGCTACCAGTACGACAGCGCTTGGGGACAGTCCCGCACTCTGGCATTTGATATCGAAAAATTTCTCGGCTCCGAGGTCAAAACCAAATCCGGCTTCGGTGACCACGTATTTGCTCAATGAGAGTCCCATCTTGGTAGCAATTACGCTGTTGGTCCCTTGTGCGATGTTTGCAAAAGGTCCTCCGTGGATGATGGCCGGGGTGTGTTCAAGGGTTTGGACCAAATTGGGTTTGATGGCGTCCTTCATCAGGGCGGCCATGGCACCCTGGGCGTTGAGGTCCCTGGCGTAAATGGGCTTTTTGTCAAAAGTGAATCCGACAAAAATATTGCCCAGGCGCTTTTTCAAATCGCTCAGGTCGTTGGCCAGACAGAGAATGGCCATGATCTCTGAAGCGGCTGTAATGTCAAATCCCGTCTCCCGCGGAATACCGGAGCCGGTACCTCCCAGTCCTACTACGGTGTTTCGCAGTGCCCGGTCGTTCATGTCCATCACCCTTTTCCACAATACGGTGCGGGGGTCGATATTCAGACTGCGGGTTTTGCTTTGGATGTTGTTATCGATAAGGGCGGAAAGCAGGTTGTGGGCTTTTTCAATGGCTGAAAAATCGCCGGTGAAGTGCAGGTTAATATCCTCCATGGGGACTACCTGGGAGTAACCGCCTCCGGTAGCACCTCCCTTAATTCCAAATACAGGACCCAGGGAGGGTTCGCGCAAAACTACAGTGGTCGGTTTGCCGATTTTGTTCAGTCCCTGGCTCAAACCGATGCTCATCGTCGTTTTTCCCTCACCTGCCGGGGTGGGGGATATGGCTGAGACCAAAATGAGCTTGCTCTCTCCGACTTTTTTATCATCAATCAGATGCAGGGGCAGCTTTGCTTTGTGCTTGCCGATGAGTTCTATGTCGCTCTCTTTCAGATTGAGCTTTTCAGCTATTTGGCCGATGTGGACCATAGGTGTTTTCCGGGCTATATCGATATCGTTCATAAAGGTCGTTTTTTTTTGAGGCCCGAATATATTGCTTTCTCATAAAACCAGCCAGGTTTTTAATGTGATTTTTTGCAAAGGAACGGTTTGCCCGAACTCCACGGGATTCCAGGGCATAAGTATTCGGGCAGGTCGTGGGGTTTCTCTGAAGGGATGTGGATAAATTATTGAGGAGAGTTGATCGAATGGACGTCCCCTAAGTTTTTTCTGCTGGTCTTTGGACCATCCAGGAATGGTGAATGCGCAGGAGATTTTGGAGCGAAGCTTCAGCAAATTTTTCAAGGGTTAGAAATCTACCGTAATTCTGTAGTGAAAATTAATGAATTGAAGGGATGGAAAGGTTTTGAAAAAGGACAAATTGTATTTGGAGTAGGGTCTCATTGGGTTTATCGAGGTTTCAATGCGTATGGAACCCGTGTAGTCCTAATAATACATTTATATCGTGACTCAGGCAATGAAGGAGTTGGGTTCACGCGGGTCTTTTAGGCTGTTAAAGGTGGTTGTTGAGACTTAATCTCTGGAGTTCCACATCAAATCTCTAATTTTTTCAACACAATGGTATTTCTGCGGAGTTCAATAATGCCTCGGCTCTCCATGGTCTTCAAAAGCCTGGATACAGATTCGCGGGCAGTGTTGAGTTCTTCTGCAATTTGTTGATGTGTGATGTTTATGCTGAGGTTGTTGATTGCCTCGGATTTTTTTCGCAAAAATGCCATCAGCCGCTGGTCCAACTTTTTAAAGGCAACATCGTCCAGAGTGAGAATTAATTCTCTGAAGCGCTCCTCGTAGGTTGAGAGAATGAATTGATTCCACTTCAGGTACTTTTTTTGCCACAATTCCATGTATTCCACTGGTATGCCAATCAATTCTGAATCATCCTCTGCGATCGCGAAAAACGGACTTGGGGCAAGGGACATACAGCAACTGACCGATACCGCACAAGACTCTCCGGGATACAGGTGATAGAGATACAACTCCCTGCCATCCTCAAACTGCCGGCTGACCTTTATACTGCCTTCGAGCAGCAGGGGGATTTGGTTGATGTAGGTGCCGTAATTAATCAGAATTTCACCCCGCGAAATGTGCATGTGGCGGCCCACTTGCATAATCTCTTCCAAAAGTCTTTTGTCATCCAACCGCGGAAAATACTTTATCAAATCTTCTTTCATGTCCTTTAGTTGCTGTTTGAAAACCATGTGCGGTAAGGGATGTACGCCGGTCTTGTCAATGGTCCTTTTCCGGTTTCGGTTCTTGTTGCTTGAGCGACCTGTTGGGGTCGTAGTGAACGAAGAGATTGATCCAAACAGACCTCGCCAGCCTGAAAATCAATCCGTACAACATCCCAGTAAGAATAACAATGATGATAAAGGAGGGAATGATATCGAAACCAAATGCGAAGAACAAAATGGCAAAACCCGTCAGTACAATTGCAGAGCTGATCATGTATGCGATGTACATAGCCCCCCAGTAAAAACCGGGTTCGATGACGTAGGGCTGACCACAGGCAGGGCAGTGGTCGTACATGGTAAACACTTTTTTAAACTCGCTCAAACGAGTGGGGTAGAGGTCCCCTTTGTGACACTTTGGACACTTAAAATTAAATATGCTGTAGAATTTGTTGCCTTCTTTCATCGGTCTAATTAACTTTTAAAAATCATTTGATCACCACATTGATCATTTTGCCGGGCACCACAATAATGCGCTTGATGTCCTTGCCCTCCTTCCATTTTAAAATCACCTCGTTCTCTGCAACAGTTTTTTCCAGCTCTTGTTTCGGCATGTCTGCGGGAACCGTTAATTCAGTCCGCTTTTTACCATTCACCGCCACAGGATAGGTTAATTCATCCTTTTTGAGCACCTCGGGATCGTAGTCGGGATAAGAAGCCCTGGCAACCGAGTCATCGCGCCCGGACAAATGCCACAACTCTTCTGCCATATGGGGAGCAAATGGTGCAATCAGCACAATAAGCGGTTCAAGTATTTCTCTCGATTGGGTTTTTGCTTTTCGGAGTTCATTGGTACAGACCATAAAGTGGCTGACACAGGTATTGAAGGAAAAGCGTTCGATGTCTTCCCGCACCCTTTTAATCGTGTTGTGGAGAGTGACTTTGGCCTTTTTGGGTGGATTTTCGTCGTTGATGGTGAAAGCTCCGTCTTTGAAAAACAGGTCCCAAAAACGCCTCAGAAACTTAGAGACTCCATCTATTCCCATGGTGTCCCAGGGCTTGGACTGCTCTATGGGGCCGAGAAACATCTCATACATGCGAAAACAGTCGGTGCCGTATTCCTCTATGACCTCATCGGGATTGATTACGTTGTACTTCGACTTTGACATTTTGCCCACTTCAGAATGAGTTAGAAGGTGGTTTTCTTTTGCATTAGAACCAGGATGGGGATTGAATTTCCCCTTTTGGAAAATGCCACCGGGGCACTCGAATTTCGCTTTTGAAAAAGCGGGTTGCCAGTTGAGGAATTTTCGAATGGACTCTTCAGAGAGAAAGGAATCCTGGTTTCCGTATTCATTGACAAAATCGGCATGAACGAGAATGTTGGTAAAATTTTTAAGACCCTCTTTTTCAGCGATGGAGGAGCAAACAAAACGGGCGGGCTCACTCTCTCGCTTGTCCATGTATATGCTCTCAATAATGCCCTGGATCATACCCTGATTAATTAGCTTTTTAAAGGGTTCTCTGCTCACTACTTTCCCGATATCGTAGAGGAACTTGTGGCAAAACCGAGCGTAAATTAAATGTCCCACTGCGTGTTCAGTGCCGCCTATGTAGAGGTCCACATCTCTCCAGTACTCAATGGCTTCACTCGAAGCAAAAGAATCGTCATTGCGCGGATCCATGTATCGAAGAAAATACCAGGATGACCCTGCAAAACCGGGCATGGTATCGGTTTCTCTTTTGTAGCCGTTCGGCAGATTTACCCAATCTTTTATTTTTGAAAGGGGGGACCGACCGTCTTCACCGGGTTGGTAATCGTCGGTTTCGGGCAACTTTAACGGCAGGTCTTTGACAGAGAGCGGATGGGCAACGCCTTCCCGGTCGTAAACGATGGGAATTGGTTCCCCCCAGTACCGCTGGCGGCTGAATATGGCGTCCCTCAGTTTATATTTGACTTTGGAATTTCCAATATTGCTCCTTTCTATTTCTTCTATAATGCGGGCTTTGGCTTTCTCTACGGAAAGACCGTTCAGGAAATCGGAATTGATGATGCGGTGGTCAGAAGGGTTTTCTGAAGTCTTGTCCACCACCGGAATGATCGGGAGTTTGAAGTGGTGGGCAAATTTGTTGTCGCGCTCATCGTCTGAAGGTACTGCCATGATAGCTCCTGTTCCATAGTCCATCAGCACATAATCGCTAATCCAGACAGGAAGACGCTTTTTTGTAATGGGGTGGAGTGCATATCCGCCCGTAAAAGCACCTGAAATATCATCTACATTGGATTGTCGGTCTCGCTCTGAAAGCCCCGCTGCTTTTTTCTGATATGCGCTAATTTCATCGCGCTGTTCGTCAGTGGTGAGGGTGTCAACCAATGGGTGTTCCGGAGCGAGTACCATGAAGGTGACTCCAAAAAGTGTGTCTGGGCGGGTGGTAAAAACCTCAATTTTTTTGCTGGTAGATTCCAGGTCAAATTGCACCATGGCACCAGTGGATTTTCCAATCCAGTTTTTTTGAATGGTCTTGAGCGAGTCGGACCAATCCAGGGTTTCCAGGTCGTGGAGCAAACGCTCTGAATAGGCGGAAATCCTCAGTGACCACTGAACCATTGGTTTTCGCTCAACGGGATAACCTCCTCGCTCCGATTTGCCATCCTTTACCTCGTCATTGGCCAGCACGGTTCCCAGTTGCGGACACCAGTTGACATAGGCCGTCTTTCGGTAGGCGATCCGGTAGTTCATCAATATGTCGTCCTTCTCCCTGGCTGAAAAATCTCTCCACTGGGAGGCGGAGAAGCGGATTGTATCCTGATTTTCGAAGGCAGTGGTCTCGGTATTGCCTTTGGATTCAAATTCTTCTACGAGTTGGGAAATGGGTAGGGCTTTGTCTGCCGCTGTACAGTAGTAATGCTGAAACCACTGCAAGAATATCCACTGGGTCCACTTGTAGTATGAAGGATCGCAGGTGGCTACTTCCCGGGACCAGTCGTAATCAAAACCCAGATTGGCGAGCTGCTTTCTGTAGCGATTGATGTTTTTCTGAGTAGAAACAGCAGGATGCACTCCCGTTTGAATGGCGTATTGTTCGGCGGGTAGTCCGAATGCATCGTAGCCCATCGGGTGCAAAACCTGATGTCCGGTGTGGCGTTTGAAGCGGGACATGATGTCCGAGGCGATGTAGCCCAGCGGATGGCCCACGTGCAAGCCTGCTCCCGAGGGATAGGGAAACATATCCAGTACGTAGAATTTTGGCTTGTCCGGGTTGGTTTCCACTTTATAAACTTCGTTGGACTCCCAGTATTTTTGCCACTTTTTCTCTATGGGTCGCGGATTGTACTCCATTCCTTATTTTTTGAACAATTCGTTTACGAATGCTTTAAAAACCGCAAATTTAAGGGACTTTTTGTCTAAATGGGTTTTGAGGGGGAAATAATTGTTTTATTGGCCTCTGGCCTGCTGGGGACAAGTTGAATTGTTGGGAACTTTCTGTTGGAGCTTACGGTGGTTCTTTGCTATGGTCCCTTCGGGACACTCTGGCTTTTGCCTGCCTCCACCAAGGCATTGGGGACAGGCCCAACGCTTTGGGGGGCGGTTGGCTTTTGGCTTGGTTGAGGTAATTTGATATACTGCGAACTTTCTGTTGAAACTATGGGTGATTCTATGCTTTGGTTCTGGCTTTTGGTGTGGTAAAATTTATCGAGGTGATGAGGGGCTTGCCTTTGTTTCACCACAGATTCGCACGGATTTTCACAGATTTTTTTCGCGGGCCAGGACTGTGCTTTTGGCATTAGATTATGGACTGTCCCGGTTAAGTGGATTTGCTGGTATCTTTCCCTTGTAACTTCCGGTGATTTTTCACTTATGGTCCCTTCGGGACACTTTGGCCGCTGGCCTTTAGCCTCTGCCTGCCCCCAAAACCTTGGGGGGCCTCAGGCTTGCCAGGAACAAGTTGATTGGTTGGGAACTTTCCTTAGAAATTTCCGGTGATTTTTTGCCTTGTGGCCCCTTTGAACAACTTTCTACTTTGGATTTGCGACCTTTGCGCCTACTTTGCGTCATCTGCGTGAAACTCTAATAAGCCCCAAAAAACTCTTAAAAACCAATATGGTACAGAAAGTGGCTTTTGATTTTCAAAATACCTGGAGCAAAGATTGAGAAACTGGGAGATGGCTTCGTTTCATGGTGATTTTACGCAGATGGCGCAGATGGGTTAATCTGGGTTTTTCAAAAGACCTGGCCCCAATTTGAATAGCCTGGGGTGTTTTTCTTTTCTAGTGATTTCACATAGACCGATGTATCGAGCGATGTGCTGCGCGGCAGCCAACCAAGTATTTCCTTTGTTAAAAACCAAACGACCTTATGAGCAAACTCAAAAGAAGGTGTTCTCGAAGACCAAAAAAAAGCTCGTTGAGCCGAAACGACCGGAGTCGAGGTAACTTTCTACTTCCTAATTGTCAAGATTTTCAAGGGTCGGACTGATTTGTGTGGAAACATCTGCAAAAATGCGGATATTTGCAGCTCGATAAATATAAAAGCACATCAATGGATATTTCGAAGCACTTTTCGCCTTCTGAAACGGAGGACAAATGGTACCGCCACTGGATGGATAAGGGGTACTTTCAATCCAAACCGGACGACCGGGAGCCCTATACGATATTGATACCTCCGCCGAATGTGACGGGTGTTCTTCACATGGGGCATATGCTGAATAACACAATACAGGATGTGTTGATCAGGAGGGCGAGGAGCGAAGGGAAGAATGCCTGTTGGGTGCCGGGTACTGACCACGCGAGCATTGCCACGGAGGCCAAAGTAGTGAAGTGGCTGAGGGAAGAAAAGGGATTCAGTAAAGGAGAGCTCGGCCGGGAAGAGTTTATGAAATACGCCTGGGAGTGGACTGACAAATACGGTGGAATCATTCTCAAGCAATTGCAGAAACTGGGTGCTTCGGCGGACTGGGATCGCACGGTCTTCACCATGGACGAGGTGAGGAGCGACCACGTGATAAAGGCATTTGTGGACTTGTATGAATCGGGCAAACTCTACCGCGGCCTGCGGATGGTAAACTGGGATCCGGAGGCAAAAACGGTGCTTTCCAATGAGGAGGTTTTGTACACCGCTGAGCAGGGCAAGCTCTATCACGTACGCTACAAACTGGAAGACAGCGAGGAGTACGTGGTCATTGCGACTACCAGACCGGAGACCATCGTCGCTGATACAGGCGTGGCTGTACACCCTGAAGATAAAAAGTACGCCCATCTCAAGGGAAAAAAATTGCGGGTTCCCATGACGGACCGATCCGTTCCTGTCATATTTGACGACTATGTGGACCGGGAATTTGGTTCGGGGGCGCTCAAAATAACCCCGGCTCACGATCCCAACGACTACGAAATAGGATTGAGGCACGAACTGGAGGTGGTGGATATTTTCAATCCCGATGCCACGGTCAACGACAAGGGAGGTCCCCTGAAAGGACTGGATAGATTCGAAGCGCGGGACAGAGCGGAGGAATTGCTCGAGCAGGCAGGACTGCTGGAAAAAGTGGAAGATCACACCCACAATGTAGGTCGCTCAGAGCGGACCAATTCGGTGGTCGAACCGCGATTGAGTAAGCAGTGGTATGTGAATATGAAGGAAATTGTAAAGCCGGCTTTGGAGGCCGTAGAGGAAAAAGACATTGAGTTTTTTCCCGAAAATATGATCAATACCTATCGCCACTGGATGAACAACATACGGGATTGGTGCATTTCCCGTCAGCTTTGGTGGGGGCATCGCATTCCAGCCTGGTATTGTGAGGACAGGATTTTTGTGGCCGAGAATGAGGCTCAGGCGCTGGAGAAGGCGAGAAAAGAATTCAATAATCCGAATTTGACCGAAAAAGACCTCAGGCAGGACGAGGATGTGCTCGATACCTGGTTTTCCTCCTGGTTGTGGCCTGTATCAGTTTTCAACGGATTCCGATCAAAAGAGGAGATAGATTATTACTATCCCACTACAGTCTTAGTTACGGGATGGGACATCATATTCCTCTGGGTTGCACGCATGATAATGGCCGGATACGAATGGAGGGGAGAAAGGCCCTTCCGGGATGTCTATTTTACCGGAATGGTGCGCGACAAACAGCGCAGGAAAATGAGCAAATCGCTGGGTAACTCACCGGATGCTCTCAAGCTAATTGATAAGTACGGTGCCGATGGAGTTCGTTTTGGAATGTTGAGCTGCAGTCCTGCAGGAGGCGATCTTTTGTTCGATGAAAATCTATGTGAGCAGGGGCGGAATTTCAGCAACAAGATATGGAATGCGCTCAGGCTGGTGAAAGGTTGGGAAGCAGATCCAAACCAAAAAACCAACGATGCAGAGGGTATCGCCTGTACCTGGATGGAAAGCCGGATAAGTCAGATATCTGTTGAGATGGATTCCAATTTTGATCAGTACCGCATTTCAGAGGCCATGATCAAACTGTACAGTGTGATCTGGAACGATTTCTGCTCCTGGTATCTCGAGATCATCAAACCCGGGAAGGGCAAGACAATTTCAGGAGGCCTATTGGAAAAAACCATTGGTTATTTTGAAGATCTAATGGTGTTGCTCCATCCCTTTATGCCTTTTGTGACAGAGGAAATATGGCAAAATTTGAGAGAGCGGAAATACGGTGAGGACTGTATCGTAGCGGAACAGCCCGGAAGGGGAGTAATGGACGAAGAAAAGTTAAGGGCGATGGATCTTGTTCACAATCTGGTAACCCGAATTCGAGAAATAAGAAACAAGTACGGCATTCCTTTCTCTGAAAAACTGGATGTAAAAGTTGAGTGTAAAGGAGGAGAGCTTCCATCCTGGCTTTCGGGAGGCTATTGCCAAATTCTGGAAAAATTTGCCAAGGTTAATCCCATTCAAAGTACTCCAGAACACCCGGAGGGATGGATGTGCTTTTTGTCGGGCAACAGCAAGTATTTTGTAGATGCAGGTAAGCACCTTGACCTGGAAGCTGAAAAGGAGCGACTCCTCAAGGAAAAAGGGCAGGCAGAAGGTTTTCTCAAGTCTGTGGAAAAAAAGCTTCAGAACAAGAGGTTTGTCGATAATGCTCCTGCTAAGGTAGTTGAAAAAGAGCGAAAGAAGCAGGAAGATGGTACGGAAAGGCTGCGCATTATCAACGAGAGTCTGAAAGAACTTCAGCGACTCGGCTGATGTATGTTTTGAGTGCTTTTCTGAACTTATCGATGAGCATAATTTGAAGTGCTTAAAATCGGCCACGATGGCCTGTTTGTAAATGGTTTTTTAAATAAAATCGCATAGTATGATGGCTTTCAGGTGTTTGGTTCTCTCAGTTGCAATGATCTTTTCCGGGGCAGTTTCCACTTTTTCGCAAAGCGAATCCTTTGATTATATGGATGTCTTTGATCTGCAGATGGTAGCGGATCCCGTTATTTCTCCCGACGGAAATACGGTGGTTTATTTGCGTCACCATTTCGATGTAATGACAGACAGGAGATATACCAATCTGTGGAGAATCGATTTTGACGGATCCAATCACCGGGCACTGACCAGTGGAAAGAACAACTTCAGCAGACCGATTTGGTCCCCGGATGGGTCGAGACTGGCGTATGTGTCCGGGGAAGAGGGCAGTTCGCAAATATTTGTGCGGTGGATGGACACTGGCGAGCACAGTTCGATCACCAATTTGCAGGAATCGCCCTCGAATTTGAGTTGGTCTCCAAATGGTGAGTATTTGATGTTCAACATGCGAATTCCAGCCGAGGTAAAGCCCATAGCAAAAATTCCCTCTGCACCCGCGGGAGCGGAATGGGCCAGCGGACCGGTAGTGATCGAGCACGTGCAGTACAGAGCCGACGGGCGGTCGGGTTTTGTCGGAAAGGGATATCACCATATTTTCAAAGTGTCAACCGATGGAGGTGCACCAAAACAACTTACGGAAGGCCCTTTCAACTTTACCAATCCCCTGTGGGCACCGGAGGGCAACAGTATTTTATTTACAGTTGATACGACTGGAAACGAAGACCTGGATATCAACAACGCAAGGATATATGAAATGGATTTGAGGAGCGGGGAAATGGTGCAACTTATTGATCAAAGAGGGCCGTACAACAGCCCTGTGATTTCTCCCGACGGAAATTACATCGCTTACAATGGTTTCGAGGATGAATTCATGGGTTACCAGTTGAATGAATTGTACATTGTGAACAGGGACGGATCCAATCTACGCGTTTTGTCAAATGATTTTCAGTACGATGTGGGCAGCCTAAAGTGGAGTTATGGAAGCGATGCCATTTATTTCCGCTACGATCAGGAGGGTGTCAGCAAGGTCGGCAGGATGGATCTCGATGGCAATTATTACGAACTGGCCTCAGATCTAGGAAGTCCCTCCATTGGAAGGCCTTACGGAGGTGGTAGATTTTCTGTCTCTGAGAATGGGAGGGTGGCTTTTCCTCGACTTTCTGCTGAGAGGCCTACTGAGTTGGCTGTGGCACAGCCGGGAGGGCGATCTTCAAGGGTCATTACAGACATCAACAAACTGTTTTTTGAAAATAAAAAAGTCGGTGCGGTGGAGGAGTTTTGGGTAGAATCCTCTGTGGATGACTTTAAAGTCCAGGGCTGGATAATTTATCCACCGGATTATGAGGAGGGAACTGCTTATCCGATGATACTGGAAATACACGGAGGTCCATATCAAAATTACGGGCCGAGATTCTCTCCTGAACTGCAGTTGATGGCCTCCCAGGGTTATGTGGTGGTTTACACCAATCCCAGAGGAAGTACGAGTTACGGGCCTGAGTTTGCCTCCTATATCAACTTCAATTACCCCAGTGAAGACCACGACGATCTGATGGATGCAGTGGATTATGTGATCGAGAGGGGAATAGCCGACCCGAACAATCTCTTTATCACCGGAGGAAGTGGGGGAGGGGTGCTAACGGCCTGGGCCATCGCGAAAACCGATCGATTTGCTGCGGCCGTGGTGTCCAAACCGGTAATCAACTGGCACAGTCACGCGCTGACTGCGGATCTCTATCCTTTTTTCACGAAATACTGGTTTACCGCCATGCCATGGGAGGACCCGGAGCAGTATCTGAAGCGATCGCCTCTGATGAAGGTGGGCAATGTGAATACCCCGACCATGCTGTTGACCGGTGAGGAGGATTATCGTACGCCCATGTCCGAGAGTGAGCAATTCTACAATGCTTTGAAATTGAGGGGAGTCGATGCGGCTTTGGTCAGATTCCCAGATACGCCACATAATCTGGTTGGTAGGCCCTCTAATTTGATTCGGTTGGTGGGGTATATTACGGGCTGGTTTGATCGGTATCAGGAATGAGGTGGGGGCTCGCCGCAAGGTTGAAAGGTCGCAAAGATTTGTTTCTCGCAAAGCCGCCAGGTCGCAAAGATTTGTTTCTCGTAAGGCGATGTGTTTAGCGAAGTCGAAGTAGTTCACCTTTACACTCTGATTGTGCAAGACGGTTATAGAATTTATGACCTTTAAATTACGGATTCAAATCTTATAGCTTAGTCGAGCTGTGACATATCAATCCGGATAAGGAATCCTCATTGCATTTTTGCAAGGGTTCTTTCTACAGACCGGGTGATTTTCCCCACGGTCAAGGTGTGGGCATAATTGTACTGTGTGGGGTTGTCTATGTTTTTTAGACCGACAGAAGAAGTAAAACCTGCGTGAAGAGCGAAGAGGCGAAAGCAATTGCGATTTTGAATGGCTTGTGCAGGGGTGGTTAACCTCTCTAAATCAACCACAACCCGTCTTCACCTTTTTTGAGAGAAAAACTTGAGGATGCAGGTGTGCCATGGTCTTTGATAAAGTTGGGATCTAACCCGGATTATTCATGAGGGGTTCGTCATGAAAGGCTAGATCCCAATAGAAATGGGGGCTTGAGAAGATTTTCTCCCGGAGGCGTAGCCCAAGCTACGTTGAGGACAGAAAATCAAGCAAGTGACCATTTATGAAGTGATGTAGCCTTGTAATAGAAACTTTCATGAATAATCCGGGCTAAATATTGAACTCTTCGAAGGAATCTGTCTTCGTCCCGGATAAACTCCATTGGTTCATGAATTAAAAAATGCGATCAGGTTTTTAAAATGATCATTCAGATTGCCTTCCATCACCGCAGCATCCTTGTCGTAGAGAATTAATTCATTAGCTCCATCCGGTAAAAAGTAAAGCTCCGCAGCTTTGTCTCCCTTTTTAAACTCTATCATAATCTCGCCCTTCACACCCGGGGCAAGAAAGTAAAAGAGATTGGCGAGGTAGTAGTTTTCAACTAAAAATGACTCTGCAAGTGCTACGGCAACAGGAGAGGGGGCATCTGCACTGTAGCTATCCCAACCGGGCGGTAAACTCTTTAGCCGCTGAAGCTTTCTTATCATTTCTGCTACCTTATCAGGAAAGTATTGTGGTTGGCTGAGGTATATACTTGAGTTCCGGGAAGGTGAAAAAATGCTTCCAATTCTGGAAGCGGTTGTTGCTTCGCCGTAAGATTCTGCCGGTTCATTTAGAAAAACTTTCATTCAATTTACTTGATTCCGCCTGCAATGCCCAGCGCATTTCAAAAATGGCTTCCTGTAATGGTGCTTTCGCTAACTTGCTCATATCTAATCCGCAAATTTAATGAATATTGCCGTCTTCCGGATTAATTCGGTGCTCTTTTGAGTCCGGGTGCATTGGTGGTAAACCGGTCAATCCTGGGAGGGTAGAGGATATGATGTCACCCCTTCGGGGTTTGAGACCTCGTTGTATATGTTTTTCTATAAAAATGCCACTCCTTCGGAGTTAATATCCAGGACTATTCCGGGTTCATCTCTTATGTAACAAAATCTAACCTCATTTCCTTATGGGTGTAATTTTCCATACTTGTTTGACTCACCGCGGAGGCCGCTATGGACGCGGAGACTATCGCTGAGGGTATTTTATGCCACGGTTTTCTCTCAGCGAATTCTTAGCGAACTTTGGGGTCTCAGCGGTGAACCCTTTATTCACAGTATTAATAACATCCTTAAACATTTTATCTACAAGAATCCATTGTTATTTTTTTGGTGCTATATTTCTTAATACTGCGGGACTAAAATCCAAACTGCGGACTGCAGACCGTGATGCAATGAGTGGATATCAATCTGAGCGCTCGTTGGAATACGAACTCAGGGCTGTAACTGCAACCAAAATCAGTACCATTCCCAGGATTTGCAGACCGAAAAGGCTTTCATTCAGAATGGTGACACCGAATAGCGAGGCTGTGATGGGCTCGACCATTGCGACTATGGAGGCTACAGCCGGCGGAGTGTGATTTAGCCCGAGGACGTATAAGATAAAAGACAATCCCGCGCCGAGAATTCCAATTGCGGCGAAAAGAGGCCAACTAGGGGCTGTGAGTACTTTCACAGCCTGGTTCGCATCGCCCACCCAACCCAGGCTTAAAACCAGTACTGCGAAGGCTATCACCAAAATGGCCTGTGGGCTGCCGTGCGGAGCGGCGTATTTGAATCCAAAAATAAATGCCGCGTAAGACAAACCGGAGAGCAGGCCGGCACCGGCAGCTATAAGGGTAACCTCACCGGCGTCTATATTGTAAATTTCTGTGAGAAGTGCGATGCCGAGAATAACCATTGCCACTGCGCCCCATTTGAGCGGTGTGGGTTTTTCCAACCTGAGTGTGAAGGACAGAAGATAGACGAATACCGGTGCGCAGTACATCAGCGTTACCGCCACAGCTACGCTGCCTTCCGCAATGCTTATGAAATAGAAGGAAAAGTTGCCCGCTACCCCCACTCCCGCGATCAACGACCAAAACCACAATTTGCGATTTGACAATCCGCTGTGCCGCGGACGCAGCGCAAGCCATACGAGCACGAACAAAAGCCCAATCGCGCCCCGGTAAAAGGCAACTACAAGGGGATCCCAACCGCGGTCTGTGAGAATGCCGCCAATACCTCCGGACAATCCCCAGAAGAGTGCCGCCAGTATGACGAAAGCTGTACTCCTGTTTTTCATGGTTCTCCATTTTCTGGATGGATGGCAATAATATAGGATAAAATTTTACCCCACCAAAAAGCTGATATCTATGCTGTTTTTTCCTGCCCCGATCTCATATTTCCCAACAAAAGTACCAGAGATATTGCGCAACCCAATGCGATGGGAATCCACAGCGCCAATTCTGTAAGACTCTCTGATGCGGCTGATTGAAAGGCTGCCCATGTGGCTGCTGACAGGGCGGTTAAATACACTGCGCCCTTGACATTCCAGATTACGGCCAGTACATATCCCCAGGGTTTTCGCCTCCGAAGCCAGACGGCGCCCAGGAGGCCGACTGAAACGGTGATTGAGAGGTCGAGTGCGGATATGATGTTGGTGGTTTTATCCATGATTGTGACGAATTCCGGGATCTGCCCGGTAAAAAGGTGATTGAGTGACAGACCGATATGAAAAACTCCCAGTAAAAGGGATACAAATGCCATGAATCCTGCGATGCCTTTTACCGGGGTGCGGGATTTAAACTGGGTTGCAACTGACTTTGTATTGAGGCCGGACAGTCCGAAGATGAGCGCGAATCCGGAGAGTGTAAACAGGGCTACATATAACAAAAACAGGCTGTTGTATGCTGCGCCGAAGAGATAAAAGGCGTAGTTGTAGAGTGCGTAGAATAGCATGCCCATCCAGACCAACCGCGCTGCATGCGATCCCCGATTGGAAAGCACCATCGATATTGCCAGGAGCGGTACAGCCAGCAGTAGGGTTACCCAATCGTTCCCGTACCAACCGGAAGTAACTAAATGGTTGTCCCGGTAGATGTCTTCTATGAAGATTCCAGCCAAAGATGCGGCGGTCATTAAAAGGAGAATTATGAATGAGAGGATATAGGCCGGCTTGTTGGTTGGATTTAATGTGGCTGGTTTTTCTGTCATTGGTTGGTGCTGTTTGGTTCCTCGACAGCGCAAAATAGGACATTTTGAGAATTGGAATGGTATTTTGTGTGTGAAAAAAAGGAATAGACTCATTTCTCATCGTGGCAAAGGTTTTACCACAGATAGCACAGATTAGCACAGATAAAGAGCCGTGCAGATCCGTGACGAAACAATTTGATGTGCCCTATTTACCCACGTGTCAATAATTGAGATGGGCTATTTTTTTATGCGAAAAGCAGAGCCTCATTCCGGGAAAAAATCTGTGGAAATCCGTGTGAATCTGTGGTGAGAAAAAAGGGAAGGTTTCAATTCTCACCGCAGAAAAAGTTTCACCACAGATAGCACAGATTAGCACAGATAAATAGTCGTGAAAAACGTTCGGAACCAATTTGAGGTACCCTGGTTACCCAGGTATCAATAATTGAGATGGGCTATTTTTTATGCGAAAAGCAGAGTCTCATCCGGAGAAATAATCTGCGAAAATCCGTGTGAATCTGTGGTAAGAAAAAAGGGAAGGTTCCAATTCTCACCGCGGCAAAAGTTTCACCACAGATAGCACAGATAGCACAGATTAAATGCCCCTGCAAGCCAGGAAGCAAACCCCGTTTTACCAATTTTTACATAAGGATCCCGAACTTCTCATTGAGTTTGCCGATCTTTTTCATCGCTTCCGGGGGTGGTGGTTCGGTTTTGGCCGGGGGGCTTAGCAGAAGTTGCGCAGCGGATTGTCCGCACCGCCCATCTTCTTGGCGCGGACTATCTCGGGCGGGTTCCCGATCCGGAATATCAGCTCAATCTTTCCCGTGGGCAACACCGTCCACCGGTCGATATCCCTGAACTCCTGCGTCCATATGTGGGATACCAACCAGCCCCAGAGTTTTTTTCGGCTTGTGGAATTGTCTGGTCATGGTTGTGTTGGGTTTGCTTTGGTCTTCTTTTGGCCCTCCGGTTTGGTTTATGTGGAGGGGTTTTTCAAATATAGGGGATTTTTTTGGGTTTGAGAAATAAATCGCACCCTCAGCTCAGTCATTAATAAATAAAAAGTACGGATCTCTTAGCTGGTATTCATGAAAACCATCTAAAGAATTATTTGACTGAAATGATTTCTTATAAAGGTCTTTGGTTATGGTGGAGGTGATTTTCAAATCTGGGTTTCGCTGATACACACCCAAATTAGGTCGTGTTATAAATCCAGCTTCGATAAGCATTGGAATTACACTGTCAATGGCATTGTCCGTTGCCCTGTTTCCTCCGTAGACACTAGCCAACGACTTTTTAATGGTTTCCCTGTTCACCAAATCCTGAACTGTGAGGTATTTCCCTAAAAATTGTAGTGTATCAAAAGAGAAGGAAAACGAACTGTTTAATAAAGCAACCAGAATAACATTCCTGTCGTCTTTCCTTTTTATTGCTTGTCTGACAAGTTCTTGGTTTTCTTTAATGAAATTAGCAAATGGATTTCGCAGAATGATTTTGTTTACGATTCTTAGGGACTTCCTTAATCTGTTTTCACCCTTGAATTCAAGTCTTAACTGCTCTAAAATATAATCCTCACTGTAGCTGTTATTTAT